>NZ_DASWVI010000193.1:0-12195 GCF_036401255.1 Nocardioides sp.
GATGCGCTCGAGGGGGCGCTCGGCTGCGGCGCGGCCGGCACGGCGTACGTCGCGGGGGCCGGCGGGTCGGCGACCGCGCTGACGGCCTCGTCCGCGGTCGCCATGGCGGTGATCTGGGCGATGGTCACGCCGGCGTACCCCACGGCGCCGGCCGCGAGGATCGCGCCCACGCCGGCCCAGGACAGCAGGAGGTCCTTGAGGGTCGACGCGAACGCCGCGGTCGGCTGGGGGTCGGGCACGGACTACCTCGAGACGGACGGGTCCTGACCCAGGCCCTATCGGCACCGCCGTCGCGATGCTGAACGGTTCGGCCCCTATCGGCCGTCGACGGCCCCGTCAACGGCCCGGGCGGCGAGCCAGAGGTAGACGGCCGCCGTCCAGGTGTAGGCCCGGTCGCGCAGGCCCGCGCCGGTGCGGGCGTCGAAGTTCTCCGCGAAGCCCGACCGCTCACACAGCCGGCGGAACCGCGCGCTCACGGTGTCGGCGAGCTCGGCGTACCCGCAGGCCTGCAGGCCGTCCACCACCAGGGCCGTCGACGGCGCCCAGATCGGGCCACGCCAGTAGCCATCGCTCTCGTGGTGCGGCGACGTGACCGGCTCGGTGGCCGGGCCGTGGTCGGTGAGGTGCTCCGCGAGTCGCTCCACGAGCCGGTCCCGGACCGGCCCCGGGAGCCGGTCGCCGAGCACGAGAGGCAGCACCAGGAGCAGGCTGGACGTGGTGCTCGGACGGCCCGAGAGCGCGCCGACGGCCGTGAACGACGCGCCGGTCCACAGCTCGCTCAGCAGGGCGCGCAGGACCCGGTCGCGCTCCGCCGTCCACTGCTCGCCGGGGAGGTCGAGCTCCGTCGCCAGGTCGGCGAGCACCTCGAGCTGGAGCACCAGGAACGCGGCGAGGTCCGGGGACTCCACGACCCGGTCGAGGTCGAACGTGGTGGCGTTGTCCCAGCCGGAGTCGTTGCCGTGCTGGTAGTAGGGCAGCGGGTGCCCCGGCCGGCGCCGGTGGTCGAGCCAGAACCGGGTCCACCGGGCGAGGTGGTCGTGGATCCGGGTCAGCTCGGCCCGCTCGAGCGGGCGGCCGAGCGACTCCCGGAGCCGGGTCAGGGCCCAGCCGTGGATCGGCGGCTTGACGTAGTTGTAGAGCACCTCGGAGTGCGTGACCGAGTCCGGCAGCGCACCGGCCGCGTCCTGGTGGTCGAACGGCACGAGGAACTGGTCGATCGCCAGGTCCGGCAGCCCCTCGGCCAGCGCGAGCGCGGTGAAGCAGTGGTCCCAGCTCCACACCTTGTCCATCCAGTGCTTCGACATGAGCACGGACTCGCGCGACAGCTCGCCCGCGGGGGCGACGGTCGCGGACCACAGCACGTACGCCGCCAGGGCAGCGGCCGGGACCGCGTCGGTGCGCCACGGGGCGATCGCGTCGGCGTACTCGTCGAACGCCCGCCGCGTCCTCGCGACGACCTGGTCGAAGCTCAGCTCCGAGCGGTACGCCGGGGCCGCGGTCGTCGTCTCCTCGACGACCACCTCCCAGGGCCGCCCGTCAGCGCCGGCGAGCACGGCCCGCTCGGCGCGCCCCAGGGCCTCGGCACCCTCCGCGCGGACGGTGCCGGCGAGTGTCGTGACGCGGTAGCGCCGGCCGGTCTCGTAGGAGGTGAACACCAGCGCCCCGTCGACGGGGTCCTCGAAGAGGTAGGTGCCGGTGAACGGCGTCAACCCGGCCGAGGCGTCACCGAGCCGGAGCGCGAGCCCGGAGCCGCGCAGGCGCACGGCCGAGGGTCCGTCGAACGCCGCCCGGACCTCGGCCCCGTCGGCGGCCCGCCAGACGAGCTCGGCCTGCGTGGCCAGCCACTCGGTCGCCACGGGTCGCCCCTCGCGCACCGGCTGCAGCGCGAGCACGGCGTGCATGCCGCCGACGTGGGACACGAGGTGGAGGTCGTCGGCGGTGGTGTGCAGCCCCACGACCGGCGACAGGTCGAACCACGACCCGCGGGTCGCGAAGGGGATCTGTCGGACGTCGAACGAGACAGCGGCGGTCATGGGTCCTTCGGGGTCGGTGCGCCCAGCCCATCATGACCAGCCCATCATGACGAGCCCATCATCGCGGCAGGCGCAGGACCCTCAGCAGGACGACGAGTACGCCGACCGGGTCGGGGCCGGACCGGAGGCGACCTGCTGGCCGTGGCCGAGGTCCCAGCTGCGCTGCCAGTCGGAGTCGACCTGCGCGCCGTTCATCTCCTGCTGCTCGCCGACCAGGCTCAGCCGCGGGACCAGGACGGTGCCGAGCCGCGCCCGGGGGCTCTTCAGCGTCGCGACCGGACGCGAGTCGACGAACCACGTGACGTGGCCCTGGGTCACCTCCACCGCCATGTTGAGCGGCGTCTCCGCGAGCGTCACCCCGCCCAGCGTGCGCCGCCAGACCGCGTCGGCGTCGATCGACCGGACGCCCAGGCGCAGGCCCGGCGAGCCGATCGTGGCGTCGGCGACGACGATGCTGCGCGGGGAGCAGGTGAGGACCGGCGCGCCCGGCGGGACCAGCTCCAGGAGGAACCGGTAGGGCCGCGGGCCGCCCTCCCAGCTGTGGCCCTGGAGCCGGAACTCCCAGCGTCCGCGGGCCTGCGCGTTGCCGCGCAACGTCGCGGTCGTGGTGCCCAGGTCGCCGACGCCGCCGTGACGGAGCTTGCTCTGCAGGACGAGCCCGCCGTTGAACGGGGTGGCGCGGCCGGTGCCGTCGGAGGTGTCCAGCCAGGTGCCCCGCGGCCGGGTGCCGCGCGCGGGCCGCGTGGTGAGGTCCTGCCCGGCCTCCCAGGCGAAGTCGTAGAGCGGCAGCCCCCAGCCGAACCGCCGAGCGGCGGTGGGGCGCACGTCCTGGCTGCTCGGGCCGGCGGCGGCCACGACGGCGGCGGCACGCGAGGCCGGGGCCGGCGGCTGCGCGCGGGCGCCGAGGACGGTGAAGTACGCCGGGAAGGACGCGTACCAGCCGATCTCGTTGCGCCCCTCGGTCCAGCGCTCCTGGCGGGCGCGCAGCACCCGGCTGCCCAGCAGCGGCGCCGCGACCCGGAAGCTCGCGTGCCCCTCGGTGTCGGTGACGCCCTGGTCGATCGTGCGCCAGCGGTTGCCGTCGGCGCGCTCCTGGAGCAGCACCGTGCGCCCCGGGATCGGCGGGGGCGAGCCGAGCGCCGAGCGGACCGCCGGGGTCGTGTCCACGACCACGGTGAACGGCGCCAGCGGCGCCACGGAGTAGAACGGGACGTCCGGGTCCTCCCCGGCGAGCGTCAGGGTCAGCTCCTGGGGTCGCGCGGTGAACAGGTAGGAGCTGGTCGCCAGGCCGCCGGCGGCCGCCACCCGATAGCTGATCCGCAGCATCGACGGCGCCGGGAACTCGAAGTCGAAGTCACCCCGTCCATTGGTCGACGACGACGAGCCCGGTACGTCGAGCCATCGGTCGCCGACCCGGCCCATGTGGGACTGCAGGTGCACCGGCCGGCGACCCGTCCGGCCGATGTTGCCCTGGAACCGGACCGCCTGCCCGGGCACCTGGACGGTGGGGGTGACGGTCAAGGAGCCTCGGCGCGCGGCCGCGGCGACGCCGGCGGGCGCGGGGGTGAGCACGGTGGCGAGGGCGGCGACCAGCAGTGTGGCGAGCAGGGCGCTGAGGGCAGCGACGGTGCACCGGCGAGCGCGGGCTCCGCGGAACCTGGCCCCCCGGACGGGCGAGGCGTTCATGACATGCATGGTCGGCACGGCGGGCCGCGGTCACAGCGGAATCGCGGAGAACGACGGATCTCACCGTCACGCCCGGCTCAGACCATCGATTCGTGCGTCCCGGACGCCCGGGGGCCCGGGGTCAGGCTTCGACGCGGCGGTCCCGCAGCACCCGGCGCGCGCCGAGCAGGGCCAGTCCCACGCCGATCCCGCCGACGACGATGCCGGCGAACAGGTAGAGGTAGATCGCGTCGAGGTCGGCGTCCTCGTCGATCCCCACCATGCTGCCGACCAGGAAGCCGAACAACGGGCCGAGCGCGGCGATCACCGTGCCCAGGATGATCAGCCACACCCCCGGGCGCACCGGCTCGAGGCGGACCTGGCGACCGGGCGCGATGCCCGGGGACTGCATGCCCGGGGACTGCATGCCCGGAGACTGCATGCCCGGAGACTGCATGCCCGGAGATTGGGGTTCGGGGGTCATCGGGCGTCCTCTCCTTCGTGCGGTGGCGCGGGGGTGCCGCTTCGGCCGCGGCCGTTGACGGCCACCGTCTCGCTCGCCGGCTGGGTCGCGGGCTGGCCCGCCGGCTGCCCCTGGCCGCGCATGGCCTCCAGGAACGGGCTGACGATGTCGATGGGGATCGGGAAGACCACCGTGGAGTTCTGGTCGGCGCCGAGCTCGAGCAACGTCTGCAAGTAGCGCAGCTGCAGGCTGGCCGGGGCCTCGCTCAACGTGACGGCGGCGTCGCGCAGCTCGCGGGAGGCCTGGAGCTCGCCGCGGGCGTTGATCACCTTCGCGCGGCGCTCGCGCTCGGCCTCCGCCTCGCGGGCCATCGCCCGCTGCATCGCCTCGGGGATCTCGACGTCCTTGATCTCCACGACGTCGACCTCCACGCCCCAGGGGCCGGTCTGGGCGGCGATCGACTGGGCCAGGTCCTCGTTGAGGTCGGCGCGGTGCGCGAGCAGCGTGTCCAGGTCGGCCCGGCCGACCACGGAGCGCAAGGTGGTCTGGGCGATCTGGGACGTCGCGACGGCATGGTTCTCCACGGCCATCACGGACTGGACCGGGTCGACCACCCGGAACAGCACGACCGCGTTGACCCGCGCCGGCACGTTGTCGCGCGTGATGACCTCCTGCGGCGGGATCGTCAGCGCCACCACCCGCAGGTCGACGCGGTAGAGCTTGTCGATGCCCGGCAGCACCAGGCACAGCCCCGGACCCAGCGGCCCGCGGAGCCGGCCGAGCCGGAACTCCACGCCTCGCTCGTACTCCTTGAGCACGCGCAGCGAGGTGAGTCCCAGCACCAGCAGCGCCACCACGACGACGAGCACGATCACGACCATCATGGCGACACCGTCCGGTCCCGACGCTTGTCCGACCCGTAGCTGCTGCGCCGGGCCCGCCAGGCCGCGGCGTGCTGCTCGCGCTCGAGCAGGCTGGCGTCGAGCGTGACGTGGGCCATCCCCTCGGGCAGGAACACGTGGGTGCGCCGCAGGTGCGACCACAGGGGCAGGCTGAGCAGCAGGGCGAGGACGACCGCGACCGCGAGCACGACCAGCGCGGTCGCGCCGGGCGCCGTGCTGGCCACGGCCACCGGCCAGACGAGCCCCATCACCACGACGAAGCAGGCGATGCCCCGGTGGAACTTCGCCGCCTCGGAGGCCGGCCAGGAGTCGACCGCGCGCTGGATCTCGCGACCCGAGTGCGAGGTCGTGCACGTGTCCTTGACCGGGCAGGCGTTGCAGATGCTCGGTGTCCCGCGGTAGCGCATCACCCGGTTGTCGGGGTCGAACGACTTCGGCCACAGCCACTGGTCCTGCGGGCACCGCCACGCGTCGTGGTCGGCGTGGTAGGTGAACCCGAAGGACGCACCGCCCTCGGCGACCGACGCCGCGCGCCGGGCGAGCGCGTCGATCACGTGGCCCAGGCCGACCAGGGCCAGGCAGTAGCCGCTGGCGAGCCAGACGTCGCTGCCGACCGTGGCGAGCGAGGCGGCCGTCATGGGCTCGCCTCGTCCGTACGCCGGTCGGAGGCGTAGCGCACCCCGCCGACCGGCTGCCCGGTGCGGTCCTCGGCCGCCTCGGCGTGCTCCTCGACGAACAGCGTCTCCGGCGGCAGCGTGTCGGTCGTGGGCTTGATGCCGCGCCACACACCGAGCCAGGTGATCCACAGGAAGGGCAGCACGCCGCCGAGGATGAACACGAAGTCGCCGGGCATCCGCATCCACTCGAGCACCGCGTTGCCCGGGTCGTCGATGTAGCCGAGCGTGCGCGCCTCGTAGTAGCCGTCGTTGACCGAGTGCCACAGCTGCACGACGCCCAGCGGGAGCAGCGTCACGAAGACCATCCAGGCCAGGCCGATGTTCAGCGACCAGAACGACAGCTTCGCGAGCCGGTCGGGCCACCGCGACGCCGGGACGATGTAGCGCAGCGCGAACAGCGCGAGCCCGACGGCCATCATCCCGTAGACGCCCATCATCGCGCCGTGGGCGTGGTTGGCGGTCAGCGCGGTGCCGATCTGGAAGTACGACACGATCGGCAGGTTGATCAAGAACCCGAACACGCCCGCGCCGACGAAGTTCCAGAAGCCCACCGCGACCAGGAACATCACGGCCCAGCGGTGCGGGAACGGCGCGCTGCTGCGGGTCTGCTGGCGCGAGCCGAGCTGGAGGAACGTCCACGCCTCGACGGTCAGGAACGTCAGCGGGATGACCTCCAGGGCCGAGAAGAACGCACCCAGGGCCATGTGCTCGACCGGCGTGCCGGAGAAGTACAGGTGGTGCATGGTGCCCAGGACGCCGCCCGCGGAGTAGAGGATCACGTCGAGGAAGATGATCTGGATGGCGATCCGGCGGCGTACGACGCCGAGCATCACGAAGATGTAGGCGACCATCACGGTCGTGAAGAGCTCCAGGAAGTCCTCCACCCACAGGTGGACGACCCAGAACCGCCAGAACTCCGCCACCGTCAGGTGGGAGCCGGTGCTCGCGAGCATCCCGACCGCGTAGAACGCCGGGATCGCGAGGCCGGCGTAGAAGAACAGCCACGGCATGTTCAGCCAGTGCTCGGTCTGCAGCCGGGCCCGGATCGCGCGGTAGACGATCGCGATCCACAAGAACAGGCCGACGACGAGCAGCAGCTGCCAGAAGCGCGGCAGGTCGAGGTACTCCCACTGCTGGTCGAAGAAGATCGAGCCCTTGGCCCAGTCGGCGCCGAAGACGCTGATCGCCTCGCCCGCGAGCGAGCCGAACACCACGATCGCGACCGCGACCAGCAGCCCCCACGTGAGCAGGTGCTGCTTGCGCGGCTCGCGCCCCGAGATGATCGGCGCGAGGAAGATCCCGGCCGCGAGGAACGACGCCGCCGTCCAGAACAGCGAGAGCTGGACGTGCCACGTGCGCGCCAGGTTGAACGGCAGCACCTGCGCCAGGTCGATGCCGAAGAAGCTGGCCAGGTCGGCTCGGTAGTGCTCGATCGCGCCACCGAGCAGCGCTTGGGCGAGGAACAGCACGGCGACGACGAAGAAGAAGTACGCCGTGACCTTCTGCGCCGGGGTGATCTCGACCTCGCCGGGCTGCCGGAACGCGAGCGCGGGCTGCTCGGTGGCGTGCCAGCCGATCTGGCGGCTCCATCGCCCGTACAGGGCGAACAGGCCGCCCAGGCCGCCGAGCAGGGCGACCAGCGAGAGCCCCGACCAGACCACGATGTCGGCGGTGGGGCCGTTGTCGACGCGCGGCTCCGCGGGCCAGTTGTTGGTGTAGGAGTAGTCGTGCCCGGGCCGCTCCGCGGCGGCGGCCCACGCGGTCCACGAGAAGAACGCGGTGAGCTGGTGGATGTCCTCGGGGTCGGTGATCGCCTTGGGGATCAGGCCGTACTTGGTGCTGTCCTCGCCGAAGTAGTCGGCGTAGTGCTGCTGGATCGCGTCGAACGCCGCCACCTGCTCGTCGGTGAAGACCAGGTCGCCGGAGTCCTCGTCGTACCGGTTCTCGCGCAGCATGTCGCTGGTGGCCTGGCTCGGGTCCTGGGTGCCGGCGTCGGTCAAGGACTGCTTGATGTCCTCGGCCGAGAGTCGCAGGTACTCCGCGGTGTAGTCGGGTCCGAGGTAGCCGCCGTGGCCGACGATCGAGCCGTACTGCTGCAGGCCGCGACGCAGGAAGATCTCCTGGCCGGCCGTGACGTCGTCGCCGGTGTAGACGGTCTGGCCGTCCTCGCCGACGACCCGGTCGGGCAGCGGCATGGAGTCGGTGTAGGTGCGGGCGGCGAGCATGCCCATCACCAGGAACCCGAAGACCATGACCAGGACGATGCCCTGGATCCACCCCTTGGAGAGGTTGAGCTCGGTCCGCTCGACCCCACTCTCCGGCCGTGCGTGCAGTGTCATGAGGTCGCTCCCGAGATCGACGATTCTGGGCCAACGTAGCGAAGGGTACCGGTCTTGTGAACCGTCCCGTCAGGTGCGGCGTGGCGCCCTCGGCGCGCCGGCCGGCGCTCAGGCCTGGGCACAGACCCACCCCTCTGGCAGCTGCCCCGAGTCGATGAAGTCGAGCAGCTCGACGGTCTGCTCGTCGTCGAGGGCCTCGTCGCCGCGCGGGTAGATGATCGGCTCCTCCTTCGCGTTGTGCGCGGCGAGCCGCTCGAGGAGCTCGCGGCACCGGTCGCGTACGGCGGCGGGCGCGGCGGCCGCGTCGAGGTCGTCGATCGCGTCCAGCGTGCGCCAGATCTCGCCGTGCTCGCGCAGCATGACCAGCACCGGTGCGAGCAGTCCCGCGGCCCGCAGGGGCGGGAACAGGAACGCCTCCTCGAGGTAGATGTGGCGGCGCAGCGCGGCGCCCGCGCGGGCCAGCTCCTCGAGGTGCAGCTCGTCGCGGTCGAGCCCGGCGAGGAACGCCTCGATGCCGGCGTCGATGTCGTGGTGCTCCTGCTCGAGCAGCGCCGAGACGGTGCTCTCCGATCCCATGTCAGGCCTCCCGCGGAGGATGGTTGGCGACGAGCTCGGTGTCGACCCCGAAGGCCCCCAGCTTGGCCGCCCCGCCCGGCGATCCGATCGGTTCGTCCCGGCCGGGCAGGGCCTCGGCGAAGAACCGCGCGTTGTCCTCCTGGTAGGCCACGAGGTCGGGCGGCAGGTCGTCCTCGTAGAAGATCGCCTCCACCGGGCAGACCGGTTCGCAGGCGCCGCAGTCGACGCACTCGTCGGGCTGGATGTACAGCGAGCGGGCGCCCTCGTAGATGCAGTCGACCGGGCACTCGTCCACGCAGGCGCGGTCCGTGACGTCGATGCACGGCTCGCCGATGACGTAGGCCATCGCTCCTCCTGGTTGGCATTTCGACGAACTTATTGTAGAAACGAACCTATACCACCGGGAGGAGCCACAATGCCAGCGCAGGGTCCGCCGCTCGTCCTCTACGGGGACTTCACCGATCCGTGGAGCTACCTCGCCTCCCGCCGGGCCGCGGCGCTGGCCGGCGCCGGCGTCGAGGTCGACTGGCGTGCCGTGTCGGTGCGTCCGGCCCGCCGGGCCGGCACCGGGTTCACCGACCTGCGCGCCGACGTGGACCGGGTGCTGACGCACCTGCTGCCCGAGGAGGACCTGCCGTACTGCCTGGCCGGCTTCGCGTGCGCGCCGTCGACCGGGACGCTCGCCGGGTACGCCGCGGCGTACGCCGCCGAAGCCGCCGCCTGCGTCCGGCAGCTGCTCTTCGACGCGTTCTGGGTGCACGGGTGCGACCTCGGCGACCCGCTGCTGGTGCGCACGCTCGTCGTGGACGCGGTCCGCAGCGGCGCCGGCGTACCGGACGGCTGGACCTATCGGCTCACCGCGCGCGGCGAGCCCCGGGACCCGGCCATCCGACGGCTCGTCGCCCGATGGGCCGAGGGATGGCGGGCCGGGCCACGGCTCGGCGCCGGCCCGGTGCTGCGGGTCGGCGCCGCCGCACCGCTCCACGGGGCCGCGGCGCTGGCCTGGCTGGGGGCCGAGCTCACCCGGCGGGGCGTGGACCCGGTCCCGAGCACGGCGGCCGCGCACCCGCCGTGCTGCCCCGACCTGGGATCCGATCTGGGTTCCGACCTGGGATCCGGCCGGCTGGCCCACGCGGGGTGACCCGCCGCGAGGCGCCGCATGGAACGATGATCGCGATGGACACCGACGGCTGGGACGGCCTGCGCCGTACCGACGACCCCGCCCACGGGCTCGGGCCGACCCGCGCGCGGGTGCTGGCGCTGCTCCAGGACGCCACCGAGCCGATGACCGCGGCGGCGGTCGGCGCGCGGCTCGGGCTGCACGTGAACTCGGCGCGGTTCCACCTCGACGCGCTCGCCGAGGACCGGCTCGTGGTCCGCGAACGCGAGGAGCGCAGCACGCCGGGCCGCCCGAAGGTGCTCTACGCCGCCGCGGACGCGGCACCGGCCGCGGCCCACCGCAGCTACCGCCTCCTCGCGGAGATCCTCACCGGTGTGCTCGCCGACCGCCTGCCCGAGCCGTCGGCGACCGCCGAGGCGGCGGGCACGGCGTGGGGCCGCTTCCTCACGCCCCCGACCCCGCCCTTCCAGCGCACCGAGCCGGCCGCGGCGCTCGAGGTCCTGGTGGCCTCCCTGGACGCGGTCGGCTTCGACTCCCACGTCGTCGACGAGCCGGACGACCTGCGCCTGGAGGTCAGCCACTGCCCGTTCCTCGAGGTCGCCGAGCGGCACCACGACGTGGTCTGTGCGGTCCACCTCGGGCTGATCCGCGGCGTGCTCGAGCAGACCGGCGCCGGCGTACGCGCCACGGCGCTGGAGCCCTTGGTCGAGCCGAGCCGCTGCATCGCCCACCTGGCGGCCGACCGCGGCTGACCGCCCAGGCGAGCGCGGCCCTGAGCTGTAACGCCCGTTTACCCTCTCCTCACACCCCGCTGCAACACGGGGCGCAGTGGGGGTAACAGGGCGTTACAGCGAAACGGGGTGGGTCAGATCAAGATCGCGGGGTCGATCGCCCACTCGGCGAGCGTGTCGGCCTCGTGGGCGGGGATCCCGACGACGGTGCGGCCGGCCGGGACGTCGCGCACCACGACGGAGTTGGCGCCCACGCGGGCGCCCGAGCCGATCGTGACCGGTCCGAGCACGCGGGCGCCGGCCCCGATGACCACCCCGTCCCCGACGACCGGGTGCCGGCGGCCGTCGACCGCGGAGCGGCTGCCCAGCGTGACGCCGTGGTAGAGCAGCACGTCGTCGCCGACGACGGCGGTCTCACCGATCACGACCCCCATGCCGTGGTCGATGAACAGCCGGCGCCCGATCGTGGCGCCCGGATGGATCTCGATGCCGGTCAGGCCCCGGCCGAGGTGGGACACGACGCGGGCCAGCAGCCGGCCGCGGGGCCGCTGCCAGAGCCGGTGGGCCAGCCGGTGCAGCCAGACGGCGTGCAGGCCCGGGTAGGCCAGCACCAGCTCGGCGGTCGACCGGGCGGCGGGGTCCTGCTCCCGCGCGGCGCGCAGGTCCTCACGCAGGCGGTGACGCCAACCGACAGGCGCCGGGAGTGCCGGGGCGGTCATCTCAGTCCACCAGCCCCTCGAAGAGCAGCGTGGAGAGGTAGCGCTCGCCGAACGACGGGATGATCACCACGATCGTGCGGCCGGCGTTCTCGGGACGCCGGGCGACCTGGACGGCCGCCTGGATCGCGGCGCCCGACGACAGGCCGACGAGCAGGCCCTCCTCGGTCGCCGCCCGGCGGGCCCAGGTCACGGCGTCCTCGACGGGTACGTCGAGCACCTCGTCGTAGACGTCCGTGTCGAGGATCTCGGGCACGAAGTTGGCGCCGAGGCCCTGGATCTTGTGCGGACCGGGCGCACCGCCGTTGAGGATCGGCGACTCGGCCGGCTCGACGCCGATGATCTGGACGCCCGGCTTGCGCTCCTTGAGCAGCTGGCCGACGCCGGTGATCGTGCCGCCGGTGCCGATGCCCGCGACCACGATGTCGACCTCGCCGTCGGTGTCCTTCCAGATCTCCTCGGCCGTGGTGGCGCGGTGCACGGCCGGGTTGGCGGCGTTCGCGAACTGGCGCACCGGCACCGCGCCGGTCGTCTCCGCGATCTCCTCGGCGCGGCGGACCGCGCCGTTCATGCCCTCGCTGCCGGGAGTCAGCACCAGCTCGGCGCCGAAGGCCCGCAGCAGGGCGCGGCGCTCCTTCGACATCGTCTCGGGCATCGTCAGGACGACCCGGTAGCCGCGCGCGGCGCCGACCATCGCCAGCGCGATGCCGGTGTTGCCCGAGGTGGCCTCGACGATCGCGCCGCCGGGTTGGAGCTGGCCGGAGGCCTCGGCGGCGTCGATCATCGCCACGCCGATGCGGTCCTTGACGCTGTTCGCGGGGTTGTAGAACTCGAGCTTGGCGAGCACGGTCGCGCCGGCGTCGCCGACGACCCGGTTGAGCCGCACGAGCGGGGTGTTGCCGACGAGCTGGGTGACGTCGTCGTAGACGTTCATGGATGGTCCTTCACTGCGGGTGCGGCCGGGGACCGGCCG
>NZ_DASWVI010000194.1:0-8440 GCF_036401255.1 Nocardioides sp.
GGCCCGGGCCGGCCGCAGCGGCAGCTCCGTCGAGCGGTGTTGCGGCCAGCCCAGCAGCAGGCAGATCGCGGCCAGCGCGAACAGCGTGCCGAGCGCGAACGTGACCCGGCCGGAGACGGAGTTGCCGAGGAGTGCCAGCGCGGCGTAGCCGGCGACGAGCATCGCCCGGGGGCCGCTGCGCCCCCGGCCGAGGAGCAGCCAGGCCAGGAGGCCCGCCGCCAGCGTGCCCGCGACCACCAGCGTGGTCCGGACCCCGACGGCGGCCATCAGGTACGGCGACAAGACGCTGTAGGACACCGGGTGCATCCCGCCGTACCACGCGAGGTTGTAGGCGCTCCCGGGGTGCAGCCGGGCGAACTGGGCCCAGGCGTCCTGGGCCGCGATGTCGCCGCCCGCCGTGGCGAAGAAGGCCCACCACAGGAGCTGGGCGGCGCCGGCCAGGACCATCGCGAACAGCACCGGCGACCGCAGGGCCCGCGCGAGGTGCGGCCGGAGCGCCGGGCCCGGGTCGAGCGGGACCTCGCCGACGACCGGTGGGTCGGCGGTGAGCGTGCGGGCGACCGAGCTCATGCCGACGTCACGGCGTCCTCGTCGAGCTCGGCGACCTCCTCGGCGGAGTCCGGCCCTCGGCCGACCGGATGGACCATCAGCCGGCCCAGGGTGAACGCGAGGACGGCGAGCAGCACACCCGCGACGTCGTCGACGACGAAGTGCCAGCCGAAGTAGACGGTGGCGACCATGACCAGTGCGAGGTAGGCCGCCAGGACGTTGGAGATCCGACGCCAGCCGTAGTAGCGGGTGACCAGCAGGACCGTGCAGGTGAAGCCCACGTGGAGGCTGGCGAACGCCGAGATGCTCACGAAGGCGTCGCTCGCGTGCGGGTCGGCGAGGAAGTGGGCGCGCTCGGCGAGGTACTTGGCCTGCGTCGTGGTGATCGCGGTCGGGCGCAGCCCGGCGAACTCCTCGGGCGCCGAGGCGAACGGCCCGAGCGTGGGGATGAGGTAGTAGGACCCCAGCCCGAGGATCCAGACCCAGAGGGCGGAGCAGAGCATGACGTAGGCCTCGCGGACGCGCGGCAGCAGGGCGAGCGTGCCGACGACCGACAGGGGCACCAGGTAGGTGAACGAGCGGTAGATGAACGCGAGGACGACCGCCGCCTCCTGGTGCCCGAGCACGTCGTGCAGCAGCACCGCCGGGCTGTGCCCGAGGAACAGCCAGCGCTCGGCGGACAGGAGGTCGTCGTCGCGTGGGGTGTTCAGCGCGTCCCAGCTCTTCAGGTTGCGGTAGCTGATGTAGACGACGTGGTAGGCGAGCAGTCCGGAGCCCACGAGCAGCAGGCGCTGCGGGGTCCACCGTCGACGGAGGTGGCGCACGGCCTCCAGGAGCGACCATCGCAGCGGAGCGGTCCGCACTCCGCGCACGAGCGCGTCGGCGAGGGCCAGGACGACCAGGATGACGACGGCCGTCGTGAGCCGGCCGCGGAACATCGCGCCCCCGGGGTCGCGCAGCGGGATGCCGAGGTGCTCGGAGCGCAGCAGCGCGATCGACGCGAACAGCGCAGCGAGGGCCCACACCCACGACGTCAGGCGGAGCGCCTCTCGCCCCGACATCGCTTCGCTCGCCATCGCTCCCACCTCGTGCTCACCCTCGACCCACCCGGACGCAGACAGGCCGGCCCCCACGGAGCATAGCGAGCCCCGCGAACGCCCGGGCCGCGAGGCTCGGCGTGCACGGGTCGATCCGGGTCGCGACCCCGACCCGACGGTCGGGTGCTCGCGCGCCCTGGTCGTCTCGAGAGCCTCGTGCCCCGCTCAGACAGCTAGTGCCGCACCAGGAGTCTGATGACAATCCGCGCGGCTACGCGACGCCCGGTGGAGCGTTGGCGGCGTTCGCCTCGGTCGGAGTGACCCGCCACGCCGTTCCTCGGCCGCCTTGCCACCGCACGCACCGGACGCCGTTCGCGTTCGCCCGTCTTGTTCAGCAGACTCCTAGGCGCCGGCCTGGCGCGGCGCGGTCGGGTCGTCCTCCACGCCGGACTGCTCGCGGGCGACGTACTCCTCGATGTCCTCGATGTCGTCACGGTTGCGGGTGGTGACCGCGAGGAGGTCGCTCATCGTGGCGACCTCCTCGACCTGCTCCTTGATGAACCACTGCATGAACTGCTCGGAGGCGAAGTCGCTCTCCTCGCGAGCGATGCGCAGCAGCCCGTTGACCTGCTCGGTGACCCGCTTCTCCTGCTCGAGCGCCAGGGCCACGGGCGCAACGACGTCCTCGAAGGAGCTGACCGGTGCCTCGACGGCGGGGATGACGACGTCCGCGTCGGTGTCGAGGAGGTACTGGATCATCATCGCGGCATGGGCCCGCTCCTCGAGCGCCTGGGCGTAGAAGAACGCCGCCATCCGCGGCATCGTCAGCGCGTCGTAGTAGACCGCGCAGGTGAGGTACTGGTTGTGCGCCGCCAGCTCGTTGCCGATCTGGACGTTGAGCTGGTCGGTGAACCGGGGTGCGGCCACGGGGTGCTCCTCGAGGTCGGGGGTCGCTCAGCCTGGATTCAGGCGGCCTTCGCGAGCTTCTTCTTGGTGACCTTCTTGCCGTCCACCCGAACCAGCTTGCGCTTCTTGACCGTATACCCGGCCGGCAGCGTGCCCTCCTTCAGCATCCGCAACGGGCAGCGACCGCACTTGGTCTTCGACGCGCAGCACTCCGTCTTGGGGAGCTTGCGCGTCTTGGCGGGCTTGGGGGCCTTGGGCACGGCCGCCACCCTACCAGAGGATTTAGGGTTGCCTAACCTTGGTCGAGACCGTTCGCCTGCCGGATCACGTCCACGATGCCGCCCATGATCTCGGTCATCCCGAAGTCCTTGGGCGTGTAGACCGCGGCGACCCCGAGCTCGCGCAGCCGGCGGCCGTCGGACTCGGGGATGATGCCGCCGACCACGACCGGGACGTCGCCGAGCCCCGCCTCGCGCAGCCCGTCGAGCACCGCCGGCACCAGCTCCATGTGCGAGCCGGAGAGGATCGAGAGCCCGACGCAGTGGACGTCCTCGGCGACCGCCGCGGCCACGATCTGCTCGGGGGTCAGCCGGATGCCCTGGTAGATCACCTCGAACCCGGCGTCGCGGGCGCGTACGGCGATCTGCTCGGCGCCGTTGGAGTGGCCGTCGAGCCCGGGCTTGCCGACCAGCAGCCGCAGGCGGCCGCCCCCATGTCCGCTCAGCTGCTCGCCGGTCTCGCGGACCCGCTCGCGCACCGCGGTCAGCTCGGCCCCGGCCGACCCCGCCATCGACTGAGCGACCGCGCCGGAGACGCCCGTCGGGCCGCGGTACTCGCCGAAGACCTCGCGCAGCGTGCCGGCCCACTCCCCCGTGGTCGCGCCCGCGCGGGCCGCGACCAGCGTCGGGCCCATCAGGTTGGCGTCGGTCTTCGCCGCGGCGGCCAGGTCCTCCAGCGCCTTGGTGACCTCGGTGTCGTCGCGCTGTCCCTTCCATGCCTCGATGCTGGCCAGCGCGCTCTGCTCGGCCTCCGGGTCGGCGGCCATGATCGCGCTGTCGAGGTCGGCGGTGAGCGGCGACGGCTCGGTCGTCTCGAACTTGTTGACGCCGACGATGATCTCCTCACCCGACTCGATCCGGGCGCGGCGGGCGGCGTGGGAGGAGACGAGCTCGGACTTCATGTACTCGACCGCGGCGATCGCCCCGCCCATCGCCTGGACCCGGTCGATCTCGGCGCGAGCGCCCTCGACCAGCTCGGCGACCTTGGCCTCGATGACGTGCGAGCCGTCGAAGATGTCGTCGTACTCCAGCAGGTCGGACTCGTAGGCGAGCACCTGCTGCAGGCGCAACGACCACTGCTGGTCCCAGGGGCGCGGCAGGCCGAGCGCCTCGTTCCACGCCGGGAGCTGGAGCGCACGGGCCCGGGCGTTCTTCGACAGCGTCACGCCGAGCATCTCCAGCACGATGCGCTGCACGTTGTTCTCGGGCTGCGCCTCGGTGAGTCCGAGGGAGTTGACCTGGACGCCGTAGCGGAACCGCCGCATCTTCGGGTCCTCCACGCCGTAGCGCTCCCGGGTGATCTCGTCCCAGAGCTGCCCGAAGGCCCGCATCTTGCAGGTCTCCTCGATGAACCGGACGCCGGCGTTGACGAAGAACGAGATCCTGCCGACGACGCGTCCGAAGTCGGCCTCGTCGACCTGGCCGGCGTTCTTGACCTGGTCGAGCACGGCGATCGCGGTGCACAGGGCGTAGGCGAGCTCCTGCGTCGGCGTCGCGCCGGCCTCCTGCAGGTGGTAGCTGCAGATGTTGATCGGGTTCCACTTCGGGATCTGGTGGACGGTGTAGGCGATCATGTCCGCGATCAGCCGCATCGAGGCCTCGGGCGGGAACGCGTAGGTCCCGCGCGAGAGGTACTCCTTGATGATGTCGTTCTGGGTGGTGCCGGCGAGCTGGGCGGCGACCTCCTCGGGCGACAGGTCAGGGTTCTGCTCCTCCGCCACGACCTGGTACATCGCGAGCATCCACATCGCGACGGCGTTGATCGTCATCGAGGTGTTCATCTCGGTGAGCGGGATGCCCTCGAAGAGCCGGCGCATCTCACCGAGGTGCGGCACGGGGACGCCGACCTTGCCGACCTCGCCGCGGGCGAGCGGGGAGTCGGGGTCGTAGCCGGTCTGCGTCGGCAGGTCGAACGCGACCGACAGGCCGGTCTGCCCCTTGGCCAGGTTGGTGCGGTACAGCGCGTTGGACGCCGCGGCGGTCGAGTGCCCAGCGTACGTCCGCATCACCCACGGACGGTCCTTCTGGGGGCGGTCCTTCTCGGTCATGGGTCCGAGGGTAAGGCGAGACTTACCAGTTGGTAACCGCCCGGACGTGTGGGTTATCCGACATGCGCCTCACGCGGACGCCGCCACCCGCTCGACCTCGACGACGCGGATCAGCCGGGACAGGTGCAGCATCCGGCGCACGGCCGGGCCGCAGCCACGCAGCGTCAGGTGGCGACCGTCGCGGCCGGCCTGGCGGGTCGCGACCGCGAGCACCTTGAGCGCCGTCATGTCGATCGTGGCGACGTTGGTGAGGTCGACGACGACGTCCTCGTCGTGACCCTCGATCAGCTCGTAGATGGCGTTGCGGGCCTCCCACGTGCTGCGCACGTCGAAGTCGCCGCTGAGGAGAAGTGTCGGACCGTCGGTGGTGATGTCCATGCTGTGCCCCGTCCTCCGGGGCCCAGAGAAGCCCCGGTCGCTCCATCCGTCTGACGTCGATGGCGTGCTCGTCACTGACTATGACGCCGGTGACACCTGTGAGGTTGCGTCCCGCGGCCGGATATTTCCGCTGCCCGTCCGCGGGCCTCGATCCGGGTCGTACCCCGCTGTGACGGGGGTCATGCGCGGCCGGCCGTCGGTCCGACCGCCGCGGGTGCCCTACGCTCGGCACATGGTCAACCTCACCCGGATCTACACGCGCACGGGCGACGGCGGGCAGACCCGACTCGGCGACATGAGCACGACGACGAAGACCGACCTCCGGCTCGCGGCGTACGCCGACGTCGACGAGGCCAACGCCCACCTCGGCCTCGCGCTCGCGCAAGGCGGTCTCGACGAGGACGTCGTCGCGGTGCTGACCCGCGTCCAGAACGACCTGTTCGACGTCGGCGCCGACTTCTGCACACCGGTCGTGGAGAACCCGGAGTTCCCGCCGCTGCGCGTCGAGCAGGCGTACGTCGACCGCCTCGAGGCGTGGTGCGACCACTACAACGAGGAGCTCCCCAAGCTGCGCTCGTTCATCCTCAACGGTGGCAGCCCCGGCGCCGCGCTGCTGCACGTCGCGCGCACGGTCGTGCGCCGCGCGGAGCGGTCCGCGTGGGCGGCCTACGAGGTGCACGGCGAGACCATGAACATCCTGGCCATCACCTACCTCAACCGGCTCTCGGACCTGGTGTTCATCTTGGCCCGCCACGCGAACCGTCGCGACGGCGACGTGCTCTGGGTGCCCGGCGGCGAGCGGGACTGACCCGGCCGTGGACTCGGGCCGGTTCTGGGAGCTGATCGCGCTGCTCGGCGGTCGTGCCGACGAGCGGACCTGCCGGACACTGGAGGCCGCGCTCTCCCCGGCCGAGGGCGACGACCTGGGCGAGGAGATCCAGCGCCGCGTCGACGAGCTGCTCGACCGGCGATCGGTACCGGCCTCCCACACCGGCGACACCGCCGAGTGGATCGCGGCGGCGGTGATCGCCGCCGGTCGCGAGCGGTTCGAGCGAGAGCTCACCCAGTCCGGGCCGCTCGATCCCGACGACTGGCAGTGGGAGGACGCGGAGTCGCTGCTCGTGGCCGGGTTCGGTGACGACGACGACCCCGACGACGGCCCCGAGGCCGGGCTCGACGACGTGTCGACGGAGGCGCTCGAGGACGGGCTGGGGCTCTGGCTGCAGTGGAAGTCCGGCCGTCTCCCCGCCGGCGTCACCACGGCCTGGGACCCCGAGGTGGAGGCCGCGCTCGACGCGCCCGACGACCCGGCGTTCGGCCGGGTCCCGACCACCGACCCCGCGTGGGACGACGCGCTCGCCACGCTGGCGGCCGATCCCGAGTTCCACCGCCGGCGCGCGCTCATCGGCGACATCGGCCTGCACCTCCTGGTGCGCGACGTCGACGGCGCCGAGCTCCGCCCGTGGCCCAGCGAGACCGAGGTCGAGAACGTCGTGCTCACCGTGCCGGCCGCCGACGCCCGCACCGAGCACGACGAGCGCGTCGCCGACTACCTGGAGGTCGTGGTCTTCCTCGTCACGTCGACCCAGGAGAACCTCGGCCTGGAGGGGTGAGCCCGGTCAGGACAGGGTCGGCTGCCGGTCGCGAGCGGCCGGCCGGGTCGCGAGCACGGCGACCGCCGCCGGGCCCATCAGCACCGCGATGGTCAGCATCGAGTGCAGCGTGCCGACGTGGTCACCGAGCCAGCCCAGGAACGGCGGGCCGGTGAGGAACGCCGCGTAGCCGATCGTCGAGACCACGCTGACCCGCGCGGCGGCGCGCACCGGGTCGTCGGCGGCCGCGCTCATGCCGACCGGGAACCCCAGCGAGGCACCCAGGCCCCAGAGCACGATGCCGACGACCACCACCGGCGCCCAGTGTCCGTAGACCACGAGCAGGACGCCGGCCAGCGCGGTCGCCGTCGTCGCCCAGAGCACCGGGGCACGGCCGAACCGGTCCAGTGCCGCGGAGCCCACGAGCCGGCCCGCGGTCATCGCGGTCACGAACAGGGAGAACCCGGCGACCCCGACCCAGTGCGCGGCGTCGTACCCGTCGACCAGCGCGAGCGCGAGCCAGTCGTTCGCGCTGCCCTCGGTGAGCGCGAAGGCGAGCACCATCACGCCGATCGCGAGCGTCCGCGGCTCCAGCCAGGCCGACCGCGCCGGCGCCGCGACCTCCTCGGGGGGCGGGGGCGGGAGGAAGTAGCGGGCCGCGACCACCACGGCACCGAAGGACAGCAGGACGACGGCCGTCACGTGGACCTCGATCGGCACGTGCAGCGCAGCCATGGGCACGCCGAGGCCGGATCCCGCGATCGTGCCGAAGCTGAACCCCGCGTGGAACCGCGGCATCACGGTGCGACCGAGGTGCCGCTCGACGGCCGCGCCGTCGACGTTCATCGCGACGTCCCAGACCCCGGTGCCGACGCCATAGAAGAACAGCCCCACCGCGGCCACCGGCATGGTCTCCCACACCCCGATGCTGAGGGTGGCGAGGGTCAACCCGAACGCACAGGAGGCCGCACCCAGCCGCACCGCGCCGGCCGGACCGACCCGGTCGATGAGCCGTCCCGACGACGGCAGCGCCAGCACCGATCCGGCGGAGATCGCGAGCAGCAGGAGGCCCAGCCGGCCGTTGCTGAGGTCGAGGGTGCTGCGGATGTCGGGGACCCGGGAGACGAACGAGGCGAAGCAGAACCCGTTGAGGATGAACACGACGGCGACGGCGTTGCGGGCGGGGAGGACGGCGGGCACGGGTCCACCCAACCCGATGACGTGGTCGCGCTCCAAACCGGTTTCTTGACCGGTCCAGATCGGGTTCGTAGGACCGGCCCCGCCGAGCTCCCAGCCGACTCGCAGCCGGCTCCCAGTGGTGACCGGCATGGTCCTCCCACCGATCACCGACGAAGGAGTCACCCGATGAGCATCGAGCTCGAGACCCAGGGCCCGAGCGCCACCACCCCACCCCGTGCCGACGGCTCCCCCGCGGAGGCGCTGCGCGGCCTCATCGGCGGCCGGGTCCACCTGCCCGGCGACGCCGGGTACGACGCCGCCCGGCTGCCGTGGAACGTCGCCGTCGACCAGCGCCCGGCCGCCGTCGTCATCGCCAAGAGCGTCGATGAGGTGGTCGAGGCGGTCGCCTACGCGCGGGACAACGGCCTCCGCGTCGCGCCCCAGACGACCGGCCACAACGCGGGCGCCATCGC
>NZ_DASWVI010000195.1:0-3315 GCF_036401255.1 Nocardioides sp.
CGGCGGCCTCGGTGGTCGGGTCGCCCGGCAGTGCCGGGACTCCGCCCTGGGCGGGCCCGCCGGGGGTGCCGGTTCCGGACGGACCGGCGTCGAGGAGGGCCTGCACGAGCGCGACGAACCCGTCGGTGCCGGTGCCGGTGCCGCGGGCGTCGCCGGCGGCAGGGTCGGTGGCGGTCACGGTGGGTGCGCCGATGGAGGTGATGGTCATGCGGCTGCTCCCAACATCGACATGACGGATCGGACGTAGTTCTTGGTCTCCGGGTACGGCGGGATGCCGTCGTAGCGGAGGACGGCGCCCGGACCCGCGTTGTAGGCGGCGAGGGCGAGCGGGGTGCTGCCGAACCGGTCGAGCAGGCTGCTCAGCAGCCGCGCGGCACCGTCGACCGCCTGGGTGGGGTTGTACGGGTCGTCGACGCCGAGCCCGGCCGCGGTGCCCGGCATCAGCTGCATGAGGCCCTGGGCGCCCGCGGGACTGGTGGCGTTCGGGTTGTAGCCGGACTCCTGGCGCGCGACGGCGGCGAGGAGGGCGGGACTGACGCCGTACCGCTGACCGGCGGTCTCGAAGAGCGTGGCGTACGGCGTCCCGGTGGCGACCCGTCCGACCGCACCGGCGGCGACCGGTCCGGGCGAGATCGAGCCGGCGGGGCTGATCGGACCGGTGCCGACCGACCCGGTGCCGGCTGCCGAGGTCTCCGGAAGGATCCGCCGGATCGCGCTCGGCGTCTCGTAGACGGGGCCGATGCGCACGTCCAGGCCGGGGCGGGGCGCCTCGATCATCTGGTTGTCGCCGATGTAGATCCCGACGTGGTGCACGGGGGAGCCGAAGGCGAGGATGTCGCCCGGTTGGGCGTTCGCGAGGCCGCCGCTGACCGGTCGGCCCGCCTGGGCCTGCTGGTAGGACACCCGCGGCAGCTCGTACCCCAGGTCCTGGTAGACCCGCTGCACCAGTCCGGAGCAGTCCAGGCCCTTGCTGGGGTCGGTCCCGCCCCACACGTAGGGCACACCGAGGTACTTCTTCGCGGCGGTGACGACGGCCTCGCCGCCCGCCGACCCGGTCGAGCCGAGCGCGGTGGCGTCGCCGGTCGCGACGGCGCGGCTGAGCGAGGTCGCGAACGCCGCCGACGTGGCGCTGCTCGTGGCCGGCGGCGAAAGCAGCGCCAGCTGGGACTGGATCTCGCTGATCCGGGAGGTGACCTCGGCGATGCTCACGACGCCTCCGTGGCGCGCTCACCGAGCGCCTGGGCACGGCGCCAGAGCTCCTGGCCGATCGAGTCGAGCTCACGGTTCTCGCGGCGGCGCCGTTCCTCGCGGACGGCGGCGGCGCGGCGGGCGATGAGCGACTCGACGGCCGCCAGCCGGCTGCGGTCCTCGACCCAGCGGTTGCGGGCGGCCAGCGCGAGCTGCTGGGCGGAGGCGTGGGCGGCCCGCGCGTCGGCGAGCGCCGCCGTGAGGGCCTCGATGCGGTGCTGCCGGGCCCGGAACTCGGCCAGTTCACTGGTCGAGGTGCCCGGCGTGGTCGTGATCTGCTCCTCGAGGGCGCGCACCTGCGCCGCGGCGGCGTTCTCCTCGATCAGCGCGGTCGCGAGGCCGAGACGGCTGTCGCGCTCGCGCAGGCTGCGCAGCCGGACCAGGCCGCGCAGGTTCGTCTCACCGTGACGGGTCATGGGTTCACCAGCTCGTGCAGGGCGGACCAGGTGTCCGCGGTGGGCGTGACGTCAGCCATGTCCTGACGCAGGAAGTCGTTGATGCGCGGCATCAGGGCCAGCGCCTGGTCGGCGTCGGCGTCGGTGCCCGCGACGTAGGCGCCGATCTCGACCAGCTCGCGCACGGAGCGGTACGCCGCCAGCAGCTGCCGCAGCCGGGTGGCGTCCTGCTTGCCCTCGGTGGCGATGATCGCCGAGGCGACGCGGGAGATCGACTCCAGGACGTCGATGCTGGGGAAGTGCCCGGAGGTCGCGAGGTCGCGGGAGAGCACCACGTGACCGTCGAGGATCGACCGGGCGGAGTCGCCGACCGGGTCCTGCAGGTCGTCGCCCTCGACGAGCACCGTGTAGAGCCCGGTGATCGAGCCGTCGGGCGAGGTGCCGGCGCGCTCGAGGAGCCGGGGCAGCAGTGCGAACACGCTGGGCGGGAAGCCACGGGTCGCGGGCGGCTCGCCGGCGGACAGCCCGATCTCGCGCTGGGCGAGCGCCACGCGGGTGAGGCTGTCCATCATCAGCACGACGTGCCGGCCCGAGTCGCGGAACCACTCCGCGATCCGGGTCGCGACGAAGGCGGCGCGGAGCCGGACCACCGGCGGCTCGTCGGAGGTGGCGACGACGACGATCGAGCGGCGCAGACCCTCGGGGCCGAGGTCGTTCTCGAGGAACTCGCGGACCTCGCGGCCGCGCTCCCCGATCAGCGCGATCACCGAGATCTCGGCGTCGGTGCCGCGGGCGATCATCGACAGCAGGCTCGACTTGCCGACGCCCGACCCGGCCATGATGCCGAGCCGCTGTCCGCGGCCGCAGGAGATCAGCGAGTCCATGGCGCGTACGCCGAGGCCGAGCTGCTGGTCGATCCGGGGCCGGGTCAGCGCGGCCGGCGGGAGGTTGTCGACGACGACGGTCGGGAGGGCGTCGAGGGTCGGGCCGTCGTCCATCGGTCGCCCGAGGCCGTCGAGGACCCGGCCGCGCAGGGCCTCGCCGACCGGGATCCGCAGGCCCTCGCCACGCCCGATGACGTAGTCGCCGGCACGCAGCCCGGTGGTGTCGCCGAGCGGCAGGCAGGTCAGCAGGCCGTCACCGCTGGCGACGACCTCCACCGGCACCGGGCCGGCGAGACCCTGGACCTCGAGCAGGTCGCCGAGGGCGGCGGTCACGCCGGAGATGGTCACGCGCAGGCCGAGCAGGCCGACGACGCGGCCGAGGCGGAGCGGCCGGACGGCGAGACGTGCCCGGTCGCGGGTCTCGTCGAGGATCGCGCTCACCGGAGCACCTCCCGGAGCCGCTCGAGGGCCGAGGTGACGCACAGGTCCACGGCCGTCCGGTCGGTCTCGACGACGGCGTCGCCGGGCTGGAGGTCGGGGTCGGCGACGAGCCGCACGCCGTGCTCGACCAGCAGGCCGGCGGCGTTGGAGGCGGCGGTCGCGGGGTGCACCCGGACGACCACGCCGGGCTCGTCGGGGAGCGCGGAGAGGACCCGCGCGATGACGGCCGCGCCGGGGTCGGCCGCGGCGGCGAGCTCGTGGCCGACCAGGTCGCGGGTGAGCTCGAAGGCGAGCTCGGTGGCCTGGTCGGCGATCTGGGCGGTGGCCTCGCGGGTGGCGGCGCGCAG
>NZ_DASWVI010000196.1:0-21585 GCF_036401255.1 Nocardioides sp.
GCGACCGGGGCCGGGGGCGTCTCGCGCGCCGCGGGGGGCGCCGGCACCCGGGGGGGCGGGGGCGGCGTGCCGTCGAACCACGAGCGCGACGGCTGCAGCCACAGCATCACCGCCGAGGCGGCGACCACCGACGAGACGAACCCGCCGGTGACCATCCCGGTCAGGAACAGCGGCACCGCGAGGATCGTCAGCGCCAGGCGGGCGCTGCGGCTGCGCCGCAGCACCTGGTAGCCGAGGATCGCGGCGGCCGTGGCACACCCGGCGGTGACCATCGAGACGATCCGCAGCAGCGTGATCACGCCGTCGACGCCGATGCCGAGGTCGGACCCGGGCGGCTCGGCCAGGAACCGCTCGACCGAGTCCCGGGTCTCCAGGGTGTGCAGGCCGCCGATCCGGTCGAACACCATCGCCACGACGATCGCCGAGCCGACCATGATCAGCCAGGCCGCCAGGGTCACCTGGCGCGGGCGGGCGGGGGTCGGTCGGCTCACGGTCTCATTGGATCACGCACGACCCAGCGGGCCCGACTCACGCCGGCACCGTCGCGAGCGCCAGCCCGTCGCCCTCGGCCGCGCGGTCGACCGAGACGGTTGCGCCGTCGGTGACCTCGCCGCCGATGAGCAGCTTGGCCAGCGGGTCGCCGATGGCGCTCTGGATCAGCCGGCGCAGCGGGCGCGCGCCGTACGCCGGGTCGTAGCCGACGTCGGCGAGCCAGGTGCGGGCGGCGTCGGTGACCTCGATGGTGATCCGGCGCACCGCCAGTCGCTTGGCCAGCAGGCCGAGCTGGAGGTCGACGATGTGGGCCAGGTCGTCCATCGTGAGTGCGTCGAACACCACGATCTCGTCGAGCCGGTTGAGGAACTCCGGCTTGAACGACGAGCGCACCGTGGCCAGCACCGACTCGTGCTTCTTCTCCGGGTCCAGCGTGGGGTCGACGAGGTAGCCCGAGCCCAGGTTGCTGGTGAGGATCAGCAGCGTGTTGCGGAAGTCGACGGTGCGGCCCTGCCCGTCGGTCAGGCGCCCGTCGTCGAGCACCTGCAGGAGGATGTCGAAGACCTCCGGGTGGGCCTTCTCGACCTCGTCGAGCAGCACGACGGAGTACGGGCGCCGGCGCACCGCCTCGGTGAGCTGGCCGCCCTCGTCGTAGCCGACGTAGCCCGGGGGCGCCCCGACCAGCCGGGCGACCGAGTGCTTCTCGCCGTACTCGCTCATGTCGATGCGCACGATCGCGCGCTCGTCGTCGAAGAGGAAGTCCGCGAGGGACTTGGCCAGCTCGGTCTTGCCGGTGCCGGTGGGGCCGAGGAACAGGAACGACCCGGTCGGCCGGTTGGGGTCGCTGATGCCGGCGCGGGAGCGGCGTACGGCGTCGCTGACGGCCGTGACCGCGGCGCGCTGGCCGACCAGTCGCCGGCCGATGACGTCCTCCATGTGCAGCAGCTTGGCGGTCTCGCCCTCGAGCATCCGGCCGGTCGGGATGCCGGTCCAGGCCTCGACGACCTCGGCGATCTGCTCGGGCCCGACCTCCTCGCCGACCAGCGGCTCGATGTCGGAGCGCTCGGCGGCGCCGGCGGCCTCGATCTGCTGCTCCAGCGCGGGGATGCGGCCGTAGAGCAGCTCGCTGGCCTTGCCGAGGTCGCCCTCGCGCTGGAGCCGGTCGGCCTCCATGCGCAGCTGGTCGAGCTGGCGGCGCAGCTCGCCCTCGCCCTCGAGCGTGGACTTCTCCCGCTCCCAGCGGGCCTCGAGCGCGCGGAGCTCCTCCTCGTGGTCGGCGAGGTCCTGGCGCAGGTTGGCCAGCCGCTCCTTGGAGGCCTCGTCGCTCTCCTTGGCGAGCGCGAACTCCTCCATCTTCAGTCGCTCGACCGCGCGGCGCAGCCGGTCGATCTCCTCGGGCGAGGACTCGATCTCCATGCGCAGCCGCGACGCGGCCTCGTCGATGAGGTCGATGGCCTTGTCGGGCAGCTGGCGCCCGGAGATGTAGCGGTCGGACAGCGTGGCGGCCGCGACCAGCGCGGCGTCCGTGATCCGGACGCCGTGGTGGGCCTCGTACTTCTCCTGGATGCCGCGCAGGATCTGGATGGTGTCCTCGACGCTCGGCTCGCCGACGAAGACCTGCTGGAAGCGGCGCTCGAGCGCGGGGTCCTTCTCGATGCGCTCGCGGTACTCGTCGAGCGTGGTCGCGCCGATCATGTGCAGCTCGCCGCGCGCGAGCATCGGCTTGAGCATGTTGCCGGCGTCCATCGCGGAGTCGCCGCCGGCGCCCGCGCCGACGACCGTGTGCAGCTCGTCGATGAACGTGATGACCTGTCCGCCGGCGGCCTTGATCTCCTCGAGGACGGCCTTGAGCCGCTCCTCGAACTCGCCGCGGTACTTCGCCCCGGCGACCATCGCGGCCAGGTCGAGGCTGAGCACCCGGCGGCCCTTGAGCGAGTCGGGCACGTCGCCGGCGACCACGCGCTGGGCGAGACCCTCGACGACGGCGGTCTTGCCGACACCGGGCTCGCCGATCAGCACCGGGTTGTTCTTGGTGCGCCGCGAGAGCACCTGCACCACCCGGCGGATCTCGGCGTCGCGGCCGATCACCGGGTCGAGCCGGCCCTCCTCGGCGGCGGTGGTGAGGTCGACGCTGTACTTCTCCAGCGCCTCGTACGTCGACTCCGCGTCCTGGCTCGTGACCCGGCGGTTGCCGCGAACCGCGGTCAGCGACTCGCGCAGCCCGTCGGCGCTCAGCCCGGCGTCGGTCAGCACCGTGCGCGCGCTGCTCTCGACGGTGGCCAGCGAGATCAGCAGGTGCTCGCTGGCGACGTAGTCGTCCTTCATGCCGCTCGCGAGGTCGAGGGCGCCGGCGAGCACGCGGGTGAGCGCCGCGGACGCGCTCGGCTGCTGCACGGTCGCCCCGGAGGCCTTCGGCAGCTTGTCGCGCTCGGCGGCGGCGGTGCGCACGAGCCCGGGGACGTCGACGCCCGCCTTGGCGACCAGGTTGGCCGCCGTACCGTCCTCCTGGAGCAGCAGCGCCACCAGCAGGTGGATGGGCTCGGTGTGGATGTTGCCCGCCGTGGTCGCCGACAGCTGGGCGGCCTCGATGGCCTCGCGGCTGCGGGTCGTGAACTTCTCGGCACCGAACTGGCTCATGTGGTGATTCTCCTCGTACGTCGCTGCGGCGGGCATCCCCTGTGCCCGACACCAGGTCCAACGCGTCCAAAGTTGAGTCTGTTCCACTCAACTCTGTGAAATTGTCGCAGGTCAGGGAGGATGGTCGCGTGCCCCCGCTGGAGCTGGCCGCCGACTGCTCGCGCTGCCACGCGCTGTGCTGCGTGCTGCTGCCCTACCGGCGCGAGGGCGGCTTCGGCGCCGACAAGCCGGGCGGGGTGGCCTGCCACCACCTGCGCACCGACGACCGGTGCGAGATCCACGCCGACCTGCGCGACCTGGGTTGGCCCAGCTGCGTCGCCTTCGACTGCTTCGGGGCCGGGCAGCACGTGACCCAGGTGACGTACGCCGGGGCGTCCTGGCGCGACGCGTCCGGCGAGGGCGAGCTGGGCGAGATGGCCGCGGTGCTGTCGACGCTGCGTCGGGTGCACGAGATGCTGCTGCACCTGGGCGAGGTGGCCGAACGGTCGCCCGACCCCGCGGCCGACGCGCTCGCCGAGCGCCTGCTGGTGCTGCGCGACGGCACGCCCGTGGAGATCCTCACCGCCGACCTCGACGACCTGCAGGAGGAGTGCGGCGACGTCCTCGGTGCGGCCAGCCGGCGGGTTCGGCGGCCTGCGGGTCCCGATCTGACGCATGCCGACCTGGCCGGCCGTGACCTGCGCCGCCATGACCTGCGCGCGGCTTCGCTGCGCGGCGCGCTGCTGATCGGCGCCGACCTGCGCGGGGTCGCGTTCGGGCCGGCCGACCTGCTCGGCGCCGACCTGCGGGGCGCGGACCTGCGGGGCGCCGACCTGTCGGAGGCGCTGTTCGTGACGGGACCTCAGCTGGCCGGCGCCCGCACCGACGAGTCGACCGTCCGATGAGCCGCCGTCTCGTCGCCGCCCTCGTGGGCGTCCTCGCCGTGGGCCTGCTGTCAGCCCCGGCATCAGGCGGGGCCGGAGAGGCCGGCGGACGGCCGGTGGTGATGCCGCTGCGCGGGGTGACGCTGGAGTCGGTGGATCGGCTCGACGAGGTCGAGCAGGCACTGGCCCGCCACACCCGGCGCCCCACCGCCCGGATCGTGTTCCAGCACGGCTCGGACCCGGCCGACTACGCGCGCGCCGTACGCCGCCTGCGCGACGACGCCTTCCTGATGGGCGAAATCCTCGACTCCACCGCCGTCCGGCGCACCAGCGTGGCGGCGTACCGCGAGCGCACCCGCGACTTCGTGCGCCGCTTCGGGCGCCGACTCGACCTCTACGAGATCGGCAACGAGCTCAACGGCGAGTGGCTGGGCCGGCCGCGGACCATCGACGCGAAGGTGGCGGCGGCGTACGACGTCGTCGAGGGCCGGTACGCCGACCTGGGGCTGCGCTCGGTGATCACGCTCAACCACTGGCCGAGCCACGACTGCTACGCCCACGACTGGGAGGCGACGCTGCCGTTCGCGCGGCAGCTGCCGCGGCGGGTGCGGCGCGGGCTGGACCTGGTGCTGCTCAGCTTCTACGAGACCGCGTGCTCGCCGCGGGCACACCCCGGCGTCCGCCAGTTCGCCTCGACGCTGCGCGCGCTCACCCGGATCTTCCCCGCCGCCGAGGTCGGGATCGGCGAGCTGGGCGCCCAGGGTCGCGCCGACGGCCTGCCCAGCGACCCGACGCTGGCGGAGAAGCAGCGGATCGCGCGCCGCTACATCGGCATGCACGACCGGCTGCGCGCAGCGATCGGCCCGCGCTACGTCGGCGGCTACTTCTGGTGGTACTACGCCACCGACGCCGTCCCCTGGGACCGCCCCCACTCGCTGTGGCCGACGCTGGAGGAGCTGTACGCCGGCCTCGGGCGACCGTCCGACTCGCTGTAACGCCGTGTTACCTGGCCTTCCGGCCATGTTGCAGCGGGGTCGACAGAGGGGGTAAACGGGCGTTACAGCAACCGGGCGGCGCCGACTGATCCGAGCACCCCTCACCGGTCGGCGGGCCGACGTTCGGCCGCGGGTGCGCCATCATCGAGGGATGCGTGAGCAGTGGCGCGGGAGGCTCAGCCGTGAGGTGAGGCGGCTGCGCACCGGGTGGCGCGGTGCGGTGCTCTGGTCGCTGCGGATCACCGTGGCGGCGGTGATCAGCTACGTCGTGGCGACGCTGCTGTTCCCGGGGACCCAGCCGTTGCTCGCGCCGCTGACCGCGATGCTCGTCGTGCAGGTCACGCCGGTCTCCCTCCTGGCCAGCGGCCTCGACCGCGTCGTGGCGGTGGTGACCGGCGTGTCGCTGGCGGTCGCGTTCGCCGCCGTCGTACCCCTGGACTGGTGGAGCCTCGGCCTCCTCATCCTCATCTCGATCACCTTGGGGCAGGCGCTTCGCCTGCGGGACAACCTCATCGAGGTCGCGATCAGCGGGATGCTCGTCCTCGGGGTCGGCTCGCTCGGCGCCGGGGCCGCCGCGGGCCAGCGGATCGCGGAGACGCTCGTGGGCGCGGGCATCGGCGTCGCGGCCAACCTGCTCTTCCCGCCCCGCATCCCGACCTCGGACGCCGGCCGCGAGATCGAGGGCCTGGCCGATGCGATCAGTGCCCTCCTGCGACGCTCCGGCGACGCCCTGGAGCAGCTGGTCCGCGACCGCAGCTCCGTCGTCTCCGCCGTGGGCGCCTGGCTCGAGGACGCACGCCGCATCACCCACCACGACGTCCCGCGCGTCGGAGCCGCCCTGCTGCATGCCGAACAGGGTCGCCGCCTCAACGTCCGGGCCGTCGGCACGCCGGACCTCGGGCCCGGACTGCGACACGGGCTGGAGTCGCTCGAGCACACTGCCCTGACCATCCGCTCGATGTACCGGGCGCTCGCCGATGCGGTCGAAGGAGACCCCGCCTGGCTCGAGGCCGAGGGCGGCTCGGACGTGCTCCTCGGCCTGGCGCTCACCTTCGGTGAGCTGGCCGACGCCGTCGATGCCTTCGGTGAGCTGGTCCGGCTCGAGGCGGCACCGGCCGGCGAGGTCGACTCGGCCGACTTCACAGCGCTGCGGGAGTCGATGCAGGGCCTGCCGGAGGCTCGTCATCGCCTGGAGGATCTCGCCACCGCGGCGGCCGATCCCGAGCTGCGCGAGCTGCTCGCCAGCGTGCTGTCGACCGTCAAGCGGGTGCAGCGAGAGCTCGACCTGGAGCAGCGAGTACGACGCCAGCTCCAGCTGAGGCGTCCGGTCCGCACCTGGCCCGCACCGCTGCGACCCCATCCCTCGCGCCGCCGGCCCACGTCGCCTGCCGAGGCCGAGCTGGAGACCGAGTCGGACGCCGAGACCACGGCGCTGCCGCGCCTCTCCGACGACGACCTCGACGGACCCTGACGGCGACGGTGCCGATCACCCACCCCGCGGGCCCGGTGATCGGCGACTCGCCCCAGGCCATTCGCAGCGGTCGCAGCAGTCGTGACCAGATGTGATCCTGCTCATACCCGAGCTTTCATGTCCTTCCCCGGCTCAACTGGATCCGAGGGCAGCCGACATTGACCACGTCGGCTCATGAGCCCGCCTCGAGCGGGGGCCGGTTCCACCGCTCGACAACCGACCTGAGCCTCGGCGTCCTGCCGGGCGCAGCAAGCCCGGTCCACGACACCGCCAGTTCACCAAGGGGCAGACGCATGAAGGACGCCACGTCAGTCAAGGCAGCTCAGCCGGCAAAGGCAGGCACACTCGGCCTCTCGCGCTGGCTGAACGACGTCAACGTCAAGGCGAAGTTCCTCGCCGCACTCGCTCTGAGCGCCATCGTCGCGCTCGTCGTCGGCCTGATGGGTCTGAGCTCGCTGAGCTCTTCGGCCAGCCAGTCCGAGGAGATGTACAGCTCGAACGTGCAGGGGGTCAGCAGCCTGGCCGACGTCCGGTCCGCGCTCGAGGAGATGCGAGTCCAGGCGCAGAGTGTCGTGGTCATCACCGACCAGGGCCTCAAGCGGCGCGCTGGTGTGCTGGTCGATCAGTCCTACCTGGCCTACAAGGACGCCGCTGCCTCGTACACGAAGACCGGCCTGGACAAGTCCCAAGAGGCCATGCTCGCCGACCTGACCACGCAGGTCGACGACTACTACGACATCCAGCTGCACGAGCTGCTTCCTCTGGCGCAGGACGGCAAGGCCGACCTCTGGCTGGCGCTGAACACCGAGAAGGCCGCTCCTGTCCTCGAGTCGATGCTCAAGGGCATCGAGGCTCTCACCGCCTCGGAGTCCAAGCAAGCCGCCGAGAACGCAGCAGCGGTCACGAGCAGCTATCACGCGAACCGGCTCGCCGCGATCCTGGTCCTGACGATCGGCCTCTCCTTGGCGCTGGCGCTCGGCTGGATCGTGGTGGCCACCCTGGCGCGCCGCCTCGCGGTCGTCAAGAACGTCGCGGAGGCCCTCGCCGAGGGTGACCTGACCCAGCGCGCCGACCTGGACGCCAGGGACGAGGTCGGCCAGCTCAGCGCCGCAGTCGACGCTGCCTCAGGCAACCTGAAGAACCTCATCGGGACCGTGATGAGCTCCGCCGACGCCGTCGCCGCGGCATCCGAGGAGCTGTCGGCCAACTCCCAACAGATCGCCGCCGGGGCCGAGGAGACCTCTGTCCAGGCCGGGGTCGTCTCCAGCGCCGCCGACGAGGTCTCCCGCAACGTGCAGACCGTCGCCGCCGGCGCCGAGCAGATGGGTGCCTCGATCCGCGAGATCGCCGGCTCCGCCAACGACGCCGCCCGCGTTGCCTCACAGGCTGTCGGGATCGTCGAGACCACCAACGAGTCGGTCGCCAAGCTCGGCGTCAGCTCTCAGGAGATCGGTGACGTCGTGAAGGCGATCACCTCGATCGCCGAGCAGACCAACCTCCTCGCGCTGAACGCGACCATCGAGGCCGCTCGTGCCGGCGAGGCCGGCAAGGGCTTCGCGGTCGTCGCGAACGAGGTCAAGGAGCTCGCTCAGGAGACCGCCCGCGCGACCGAGGACATCGCCCGCCGCGTCGAGACCATCCAGTCCGACACCACCGGTGCGGTCAACGCGATCGGCGAGATCGCGACGATCATCACCTCGATCAACGACTACCAGCTCACCATCGCGTCTGCGGTCGAGGAGCAGACCGCGACCACCAACGAGATGGCCCGGAACGTCGCGGAGGCCTCGACCGGCTCGACGGAGATCGCCACGAACATCTCCGGCGTCGCCTCGGCAGCCGAGAGCACCACCCACGCGGTCACCCAGACGACCGCGGCCGTCGACGAGCTGTCCCGGATGGCTGCCGACCTGCGGACCTCGGTCTCGCAGTTCCGCACCTCCTGACGCCGAATGTGAACTGAGGAGAACTGCGATGATTCGCTCCACCAAGTCAACCCAGGTCCTTGCTGTCATGGCGGTTGCAGCGCTGGCCCTCACGGCCTGCGGCAGCGACAAGGTCGACAGCGGCAAGGCCGACGTCTCGAGCGAGCTCTGTGGCAAGAACCTGGCCTTCCTCGGCGCCCTGACCACCGACCCCGGCGCGCTCGGCCAGAACATGGTGGGAGGCATCGAGCTGGCGCTCAAGGAGTTCAACGACAAGCACCCGAAGTGCCAGGTCGGCCTCAAGAAGTTCGACTCGCAGGGCAGTGGGGACAACGCCCCGAAGCTTGCGGACGAGATCGTGAGCGACGACTCGATCTTCGGCCTGGTCGGTCCTGGCTTCTCCGGGGAGTCGCTGGCGACCGGCAAGACGTTCTTCAAGGCCGGGCTGCCGTCGATCTCCCCGTCGGCGACCAATGTCACGATCACCCAGCAGGGGTGGACCACCTGGCACCGCGTCATCGGCAACGACGACGCCCAGGGCAAGGCTGACGCGGCGTACCTGACCGGCACCGCCGGCGCGTCCAAGGTCTTCGTCGTCGATGACGGCCAGGACTACGGCAAGGGGCTCGCCGGCACGGTCCAAGAAGCGCTGGGAGATGCCCTGGCCGGTGCCGGCCGGATCGCGGTCGGCCAGACCGACATGTCAGACATCGTCGTCAAGGTGAAGAGCCTGCACGCTGACGCTGTCTTCTTCGGCGGCTTCTACCCCGAGGCGGGCACCCTGGTGAAGGCTCTGCGCGCGGGTGGCTTCAAGGGCACCTTCATGTCGGGTGACGGGTCGGAGGACCCGAACTTCGTCAAGGCTGCCGGTGCCGAGGCCGCCGAGGGCGCGGTCCTCTCAGCCCCTGCGGGCCCACCGCCGGACGGGTTCGGCGCCAGCGGCTTGTACGCCACGCAGGCGTACGACGCGACGACCATCTTCCTCGCTGCGCTCGAAGACGGTGCCTCCACCCCGGACGAGATCAACAGCTTCATCGGCAGCTACACCGGCGAGGGCGTCAGCGGACCGCTCGCCGTCGGGCCGGACGGCGACATCACGCAGTCGACGATCTACGCCTACTTCGTCAAGAACGGCGAGCTGGATGTGGCCAACCCGCAAGCAATCTCCTAACAGAGCTGTCGCAGCCACTACCGCGCGGCAACTGGACCACTGAGGCTGCGCACCACCGTCGGCAGGATCGTCAGGGTCGAGATCGCGAACACCAGCAGGCTGAGCACGGCGTACGCCGTCCATCCGACGCCGGGCATCGAGGCACCCAAGAGTCCGAAGCCGACGCCGAGGACGGCGGGGATGACGGCGATGGTGCCGATCACCCAGGCGGCGGCACCGGTGATGAGCGACTCGACCCAGGCCATCCGCAACAGTTGCGTGCGGGTCGCGCCGGTGCGGCGCAGGAGGTCGAGCTCCGCCTTGCGGCCGGCGGTGGTCATCACCAGGGTGTTCGCGGCGGCGAGTCCGACGAAGGCCAGCAGCGCGAGGAGGAGCACGGCGGACAGGTGTTGGCTGCTCGCGGCAGCCGTCTGCACGGAGTCGACGTACGCGTCCTTGCTCTGCGCGGTGACGCCGAGGTCCCTCAGCTCCGAAGCGACCTCCGCAGAGGCACCCGGATCGGTCGCGACGAGGACGGTGTCGACAGCGCCGTCGGGGTCGTGGCCGGCCACGGTCGTAGCTCCGACGAGGTAGCCGCCGAACCCGAGGCTGCGGTCATAGACGGCCACGACCTTCGCGGAGATCTCCGTGTCGTCGGGGAGCCGCACGGTCACCCGGTCGCCGATGCCCTTGCCGAGGTCGAACTTCGTGTCCGCGCTGATCGCCACGGTGTCCGCGGCGTCGAGGGCGGCCAGCGAGCCCGCGGCGACGTCCGGGTCGAACGCGTCGCCGGGGCCGCCCTCGGGCAGCACCCACATCTGCGTCGGCTCCCACGCCAGCGCGCTCAGCGCGGACGGCATCTCGTCGTCGGTGCGCACGTTCGTGACGACCGTGGACAGCACGGTCGCGGACCGTACGCCGGGCAGGTCGGCGACCCGGTCGACCTGGTCGGCGCTGGGACCGGTCGCCACGAGGTCGGCGTGGATGCCCGCGTCGAGCTGACGGGTCGCCGCCTCGGAGACGGTCTTGTCGACGCTGGTCTGCACCGTGCCGGCCGAGAGCGCCAGAGCGAGGGGGACGATCGCGGTGGTCAGGCGGCGGGCGAAGCCGCGGGTGTTCGCGAGCGCCATCGCGGTGCTGACACCACCCGCGCGGGAGATCAACGAGGAGCTCCTGCCCAGCAGGTGCGTGACCAGGAGCGGTCCGGCGAGCGCGGCGGCACCGACCAGCAGGAAGGCGGAGGTGGCGGCGACGGCAGCGCCGACCGTGCCGGGGACGGCGACGGACGAGAACGCGGTCGAGAGCCCGCTGGCGGCAAGGACCGCGGCGGTAATCCTGCGGCCGCGCCCGATGCCGGGCTTCTCGACGCTCGCCTCGCGCACCGCAGCGGTGGGCGCCATCTTCAGCGTCTCTCGCGCCGCGAGGCGGGCGGCGAGCAGCGCGACCGGCAGCAGCAGGACGACCGCGGCGAGCGCCGGGATCGGCGAGAGCGTCAGCTGGAAGCCCGGGGAGACGATGCCGCTGTCGACCAGCGTCGGGGTGAGCAGCCGCGCGGCGAACAGGCCGGGCACGGCGCCGAGCGGCGCGGCGACGGCGGTGACGAGGAGGACCTCGGCGCCGACCATCCGGCGTACCTGCCGCCGCGTCGCGCCGACGGCGCGCATCAGGGCGAACTCGCCGCGGCGCCGCCGGATCGCCAGGGCGAAGGTCGAGGCGACGACGAGGACGACGACGGCGAGCGCCGTACCGGCGAACGAGCCGGCGAGCGTGGCGAGCAGGCTCGCGTCCGACCCCTGGGCGCGGACGCCTGACTCCATCACGACCCCGGTGGCCGAGATCAGGGCGGCGGCCAGCATCAAGACGATGAAGGTGCCGGCGACGCCGCCGCGATCGGCGCGGACCGCGGCGCGGGCGGTGCTCCACGTGCCCCCCACGGCGCTCACCTGCCCCTTCATCGGCTGAGGGCGACCATGCGCCCGGTGATCTGCTCGACGGTCGGGGCGTCAAGCTGGTCGACCAGCCGCCCGTCGGCGAGGAAGAGGACGCGCTCGGCGGCCGAGGCCACCTGCGGGTCGTGGGTCACGAGGACCACGGTCTGGCCCTGGCGGCGCGCGGTCTCGCGGAGTACGTCGAGCACCTGCGCGCCGGTCCGGGAGTCCAGCGCTCCGGTGGGTTCGTCGGCGAAGACGACCGTGGGGCTGGTGATCAGCGCGCGGGCGATCGCCACCCGCTGCGCCTGGCCGCCGGACAACTCGCTGGGGAGCCGGTCCGCCATCCCGGTCAGGCCGACCGACTCGACCAGCTCGGCCTGGCGGGCCAGGTCGGGCTCGCGGCCGGCCAGGCGCACCGGCAGCTGGATGTTGTCGGCGACGGTGAGGTGGTTGATGAGGTTGTAGGCCTGGAACACGAAGCCGATGTGCTCGCGGCGGAAGCGGGTCAGCCGGTCGGCCGACATCGCGCTGATGTCGACGTCGCCGATCAGCACCCGCCCACTGCTGGGGGTGTCGAGGCCGGCCGCGGTGTTCAGCAGCGTGGACTTGCCGGATCCCGAGGGGCCCATCACGGCGGTGAACGAGCCGGGGCGCAGAGCCAACGACACCGACCGCAGCGCGGTCACGGGCGCCGGCCCGCCGTCGTAGCTCTTGGTGACGTCGAGCAGTCGTACGGCGGTCAGCGTGCTCGACTGCGGCGTCGTGGTCGGAGGGAGGGTCTGGGTGGTCACGGGGTGCTCCGTAGGTCGCGGGATCTCTCGATTCATCACCTACGACGCTAGGAATCCGGTGCGCCCCGAACGAGCCTCGCGAGAACGGTCCTCGGCGCTTGCATCCTTCGATGCAACGGCGGGACCGAACGGGTGGGAGCCGGTTTCGGCAGTGGCATGCACGGGCATGGTCGGGCATCACCTCTCGGGAGGAGTGGGCCGGTGCCAACCCTCATGACTCGCCCTGCTGCCTCGGCGACCAGGCCGCGGCGTACTGCCTCGACCCTGGCCGCCTGCGGAGTTGCTGCGGTCCTCCTGGTCGGATGTCGTGGTCCTGACACGACTCCAAGAGCGGCACCTCGGTCAGCGGCAAGCGAGTGTGCGCGAGTCTCGACAGACGTCCCCGAGCAGCAGGGTGGGCCGCTGCAAGAACCCGGAGAGAACGGCGCGACCCTCGGGCTCACCTGGGCCGAGCCCGGCACGTTTCGCGACGTCAACGTCATCGTCCTCGACAACACCGGGGAGACGCCGGTGCGGATCACCGGCGTCGACCTGGTGCCTGACCAGGGGGCGTCTGACCTTGACTTCAAGGGCGTGTGGGTGACCCGGAACGGAACCGTGGCGGGGATCACGCGAGCGCGCTACCACGCGGGGTATGCACCGGCAGCCGGCTACTGCCTCCCGCCCGCTGGCGACGGTGATGGTCCGTTGCTCGTTCTGCGCATCGGACCATCTCGGCACCCCGGCGCCGCCGCGGTCGGCCGCAACAACGCCGTCAACGTCCATTACACGACCGCGGACGGCGATCGGTACGTCGCCGCCTACGCGGTCCGCTTCGAGTACCCGAACACGAAGTAGCCACCCAAGCAGGACGGCTCCATCGGCCCCATACGTCAGACCTCGATGCCGAACAGCTTCTCCGCGTTGCGGAACGCGACCTTCTCCTTGTCCTCGCGCGGGAGATCGACAGCTCGGAACCAGTCGGTCCCTTCCTTGATGCTGTCGATGAAGGGGTAGTCGGTTGCGAACATCACCCGATCCACGCTGATGTACTTCAGCAGTTGCTCGAGCAGGTTGTCCTGGAAGAACGCGCTGGTCGTGAACCAGAAGTTGTCGTGCCAGTACTGCTCGATCGGCTTCTCGAGCGAGTCCTCGGTCGGCTCGCCCATGTCGTTGGCGATCCGCTCGTAGTAGAACGGCAGGCCCTCGCCCATGTGGCCGATGATGACCTTCAGGTCGGGGAACCTGTCGAAGACCCCGTACGTGATCATCCGGACGGCTTGGATCAGCACCTCCTGGTGCCACGGATAGTCGGCCATGGGTCCCTCCACCAGCTGCCGGTTGAGGCGGTAGGCGAAGTCGATGCCCTCCTGACCCGGGACGTTCTGCACGGCCGGCGTGTGCGCGGAGAGGATCTGCACGTTGAGCCCACCCTCGTCCATGTCACGGAGGCGGCGTTCGCCCAGGTCCGCGAGACCGATCTCCTCGAGGAACGCGATGTGGTCGTCGTTGATGGAGTTCAGCTTCAACAGCTCGGGAGTCGAGTAGGTCTCCTCCGTTCCGATGAACTTCAGGTCCTGGTCACGACGCGCGATGTCCTCGTCACCGAGCGGGTTCTTCGGATCTGCCGCGTCGTCGCAGGCCGCGAGTCCCGCCGCGGACAGTGCAACGCCGGCGGCGAGTGCAGCCGTGCGAGTGACGAAGCTGCGGCGTCCCATCGACGAGTGCGTTGGGCCTCGCTCGATCGGTGCCATGTCCGAGGTGCTCCTTTGCGATTGGTGGGCCTCGGACCACGTTGTCAATCCGCCGGCGATGACGCGTCTGGCCACGGCAGACACTTCCGCGTACTCCGCGCGGAGTACGGCGGGCGAATGGCGCTGCTCGGCGGCGAGAACGAGGAGCCGCTCACCGGCGGTCCGGGCCGGTCCCGGCCGGCTGTGAGTCAGCAACCCGTTGCTCAACCAGGGCTGCTGCGCGAACCAGTTGCGCGGTGTAGACCTAGACCTCGCTGCGACCGCGGTCGACGGAGTTGAAGCCAGGCTCAGTCATAATTGTTGCAACAGCGATAGGATTATGACCATGTCCAGGATGTCGGTGGCCGAGGCGGCGGTGCGCCTTGGGGTGTCGCCCGCCCGCGTCCGCCAACGCATCGATGAGGGCTCACTCGTTGCAGCCAAGGTAGGCGGACGGTGGCTCGTGGACCTTGATGCGTCGGGCTCCTCTACTTCGCCGCGTGGTCGCCCTGTCGCGCCCGCATCAGTGTGGTGGTCCCTTCTAGCTACCGAACTCGCCCGGCCGATCATGGGAGCCTGGTTGCGAGCAGCACTTCCCACCGTCGACGCCGAGGCCTTCAAACGGGCGGTACTGCCTGCCGTGGACGCCGAGGCATTGAAGAAGGCGCTCCTGCCCGCACTCCGTGGTGAGGCTTTCAAACGAGCCCTGATGCCTTCGGCGAATCCTGAAGCACTCACCCGCGCGTTGATCCCCTCACTTCAGGACGAGGCGTTCAAACGAGCCATCATGCCAGCCCTCAACGTCGAGGCATTCAAACGAGCCGTCATGCCAGCCGTCGATGCCGAGGCATTCAAACGCGCCGTCATGCCAGCCGTCGATGCCGAGGCATTCAAACGCGCCGTCATGTCGGCTGCGGACGAAGATGTAGTGACGGAGGCGTCGAGAGGAGTCGACATCGTCGACCAGTCAAGCCAGGCGTCTCCTGCCAACGATCAGTCGCATCCCCTGCTCTCACGGATGCGGGCAGCCGAAGCAGCCCTCTCGGAGGCCGACGAACTCTACCTCCGGAACGCGGCCGAAGAGCGACACCTCGCGTTCGCTGGCATCACCATCGAGGCGAAGAGTCTGAGCCCGTCTTCTCGCCAACGGGCGATCCGACGGCTGGCAGACGCGGTAGAACAGCACGACCACGCTGCTCTCCTGTCCTGGCTTCGGAACCGCGCATCCAGACACGTCTACGTGGCTGCGGACTCTGACCTCGAGCCTCTTCGAGCCGACCAGCGCATCCTGCTATCAGGGCTCTCCCATCCCGACTCGAACATGGAGGACCCGCGAGTCGTAGAGGGATACGTCGAGGCTAGGAACTTGCAGGCAGTCGTTGACGAGCACTGGCTCGAATCACCGAGCATCGATGAGCGGCCGAACGTTGTGTTGCACGCCGGGCCGGTCCAGCCCCCGGCGGTGAGCCGTCTAATGCTTGCCGCCGACCTGGCGGAACATGGTGGCCCGCGGGAGATGCTTCGCGCACATGAGCTTCTCGATGCCGAGATTCGTGAGTTGCTCGACGGGGTGACAGACACGTGATCGTTATGCCGGCGATGTCAGCAGCACAGGAGGCCGCTTGGCACGCACTCCTAGATCTCCACGAACGGCATCCAGGAGGCTGGACCCTAGTGGGAGGGCAGCTGGTGCACTTGCACTGCGCCGAGCGCAACTACGCTCCGCAACGTCCGACGGCCGATGCCGATGCAGTCGTCAACGCCCGGGCACCCGAGGTCCTTGGCGCAGTAACAGAAGCCCTGATCGAGATGGACTTCGATCCAGGCAAACCTAGCGTGGAGGGCGTGCAGCACCGTTGGACGCGCGGACTTGCTGTCGTCGACGTGCTCATTCCAGAAGGGGTCGGGGACAGAACTCGCAGGAGGCAAAGCGCCAGCGGGTTTCCGACTGTGGCGGCGCCGGGCGGAACCCAAGCGCTAGCTAGGAGCGAGGTCATCGGGGTCCAGATTGGTGACCGCGTCGGAACGGTTCCGAGACCTCCCCTGCTGAGCGCGATGATCATGAAGGCCGCCGCACGCATCGAAACGATCCAACCCGGACGAGAACGGCACTGTCTCGATTTTGCTGCGCTAGCCGCGATCTTGGCATCAGGGGACACGTCGGCTTTCGTGTTGACCAGGAAGGATCGTCAACGCCTCCGCCAGATGATTGTCCTCACTCGGGAACATCCTCAGGCATTGGAACAGAATCCGAATGCAGACCGTCGACTCGCTCGCCTTGCCGAGATTGTCGGGTAGCAAGGAAACAGGCTGAAGCCGCCTGGCGACGACTGCCTGGTTCAGTCTCTGAGCGTCAGTCGGGGACCTCGACCACCCGGTTCTGGTACGCCCAGACCGCCGCCTGCAGCCGCGACCGTACGCCGAGCTTGGGCATCATCCGGGCGAGATGCGACTTCACGGTCGACACCTCCAAGACCAGTTGCTCGGCGATCTCCTCGTTGGACATGCCCTGGGCGAGCAGCAGCAGGATGTCGAGCTCGCGGGAGGTGAGCAGCTCGGTGGCGCGGCCGGCGGTGACGGGCTGGGTCTGGCGGCGGGTGACGAACTCACGGAGCACCCGGCGGGTCAGCGACTGGTCGATGGTGCCGTTGCCGGCCGCCACCGCGCGGACGGCACCGACGATCACCGACGGCTCGGCGTCCTTCAACAAGAACCCCGAGGCCCCCGCCTCGAGCGCGCCGAACACGTAGTCGTCGATGTCGAAGGTGGTGAGCACCAGCACCGGGATCGGGTCCACGACGCCGGGGCCGCACAGTGCGCGGGTGGCGGCGATGCCGTCCTGGCCGGGCATCCGGATGTCCATGCAGACCACATCCGGGCGCAGTGACTGGGCGGTCGACACCGCCTCGAGGCCATCCGAGGCGACGCCGACGACCTCGAGGTCGGGCTCCGCACCCAGCAGGGTGGACAGACCGGCGCGCATCAGCGCCTGGTCGTCGGCGACCACCACCCGGATCATGACTCCCCCTCGTCGTCGAGCTCGCGTGGCACCCGCAGCAGCACCAGCCAACCACCCTCGGCCGTGGGGCCGTGCTCGAGGCGCGCGCCGGTGAGCTCGGCGCGCTCGCGCATGCCGACCAGGCCGAAGCCGCTCGACCCGACCGCCACGTCGGGCGGCCGGGTCGGCGGTCCGTTGCGCACGGTCACCACCAGTGAGGCGGCATCGCGGTCGTCGACCACCACGGCGCAGCGCGCACCGGGCGCGTGGCGGGCCGCGTTGGCGAGCGACTCCTGCACCATGCGGTACGCCGCGAGCTGGGCCAGCGGCCCGATCCCCTCGCCCAGCGGGCGACCGGACGCCTCGAGGACCGTCAGCTCCACCGGGGCGGCCCGGGAGACGTCCTCGACGAGTGGGCCGATGCCGGCGAGGTTCTCGATCCGCGTCGGCGTCGTCCCGGACTCCGGAGCCTCGTCGCCGACCCGAAGCAGACCGACCAGGCTGCGCAGGTCGTGGAGGACCGAGACGCTCTGCCGGCGTACCTGCGCGGCCGCCTCCTTCGCCCCTTCCGGGTCGGCGTCGATCTGGCTGCCGATCGCGGCGCTCATCACCGCGATGCCCGACAGGTGGTGGGCGGCGATGTCGTGCAGCTCGCGGGCCATCGCGGTGCGTTCGCGGGCGACGGCGGCCGTGAGCAGCGCGTCGCGCTCTCTGAGCAGCGCCCGCTGCTGGTCCTCGCGCGCGGCGCGCGACTCGCGCCGGGTGGCGACGAGGACGCCGACCAGCACCGGCGCGCCGACCGTGCCGGTCGCCTGCAGCACCGAGCCGCCGATCGACGTCAGCGCCGGGTCGTCGAGCCGCAGCCCGGCGAAGTAGCCCCCACAGGCCACCAGCACGCCCGCCGACACCAGCGCGGGCCAGGTCTGCCGAACGGGTCGCGCGACGGCGACGAGGTACGCCGCCACCATCACGAAGAAGCCCGTCACGTTCGTGGCGTCGCCCAGCGTCACGCCGCCGGCGAGCACGGCCACGGGCGCGGCCATCAGCAAGGCGGCCTGGGGCTCGGACCACCAGCGCAGCACGAAGGCGGCCTGCAACGTGACGAGCCCCGCCCCGACCCACCACGCGGCCTCCGCGAGGTCCGGGACGCGCTCGGCGTCCGATCCGGTGCTCACCAGAGGCAGCAGTGCGAACGAGCCGACGGCGAACACCCAGCAGCCGGCGACGACCCAACGGCGCGGGGTCATCGGCCCCGGCGCCACACCACCACCGACTGCCCGGGGTCCGGTCCGCGCAGCACCGGCAGCTTGTTCTGCAGCACGCCCTGTCGTGGGGCGGCCGCACGACGCAGCGCCTCGCGCAGCGCCTCGACCTCGCGGACGAGCTCCTCGTTGCGCTGGGCGAGCGCGGCGGCGCGGTGCTCGAGCTCGAGGATGCGGCGTACGCCCTCGATGCCGATGCCGGCGGACGTCAGCTCGGAGATCTCGCGGAGCCGCTCGATGTCGCGGTGGGAGTAGCGGCGCCCGCCGCCGACCGTGCGGCCCGGGGAGACCAGGCCGAGGCGCTCGTAGGTGCGCAGGGTCTGCGGGTGCAGCCCGCTCAGCTCGGCGGCGACGCTGATGACGAAGACGGCGGCGTCAGGCCCGGGCGGCTCGAACGGCGGTCGGCGGCTCGGCATGACGGATCACGCGTCCTCGAAGAGGCCGGAGCGCAACGGCTTGCCGGCGGTCGCCTCGCGGTAGGCCTGGACGGCCGCCCGCGCCTTCGTGTCGAGCACCGCCGGCACCTGCACCTCGACGGTGGCCAGCAGGTCGCCCTTGGTGCCGTCGGCCTTGGGCGCGCCCTTGCCGCGCACCCGGAAGGTCCGGCCGTTGGGCGTTCCGGCCGGGACCTTGAGGGTCACCGGCGCACCGCCGAGGGTGGGGATCTTGATGTCCGCGCCGAGCGCGAGCTCGTCGAAGGACACGGGTACGTCGAGGGTGAGGTTGTCGCCCTTGCGGCCGAACAGCCGGTGCGAGGCGACCTTGACGGTGACGAACAGGTCGCCGGCCGGGCCGCCGTTCTCACCCGCGCCACCCTTGCCGCGCAGGCGGATGCGCTGGCCGTCGCGTACGCCGGCGGGGATCCGCGCCTGGATCGACCGCGCGGACGTGCCGCGACCCGAGCCGTGGCAGGTCGGGCAGGCCTCGTCGTAGACGAGCTGGCGCCCACCACAGCGCGGGCAGGTCTCGTTGATCGAGAACGCCCCGCCGGCCGAGGACACCACGAAGCCGGCGCCCTCGCACTCGGGGCACACGTGCGGCTTGGTGCCGGGCTTGCCTCCGGTGCCGTGGCAGTCGGGGCACGGCGCGTCGGAGGTCAGCCGCAGCGAGATCGTGACGCCGTCGATCGCGTCGGTGAAGCTGATCGTCGCCGTGGTCTCGACGTCTTGGCCCTTGCTCGCACGCGGGCGCTGCTGGCGGCGGTTGCCCTGGCGGCCGAAGCCGCCGCCGAACAGGTCGCCGAACATGTCGCCGAACCCGCCACCGCCGCCGCCACCGGCCCGGTCGCGGAGCAGGTCGTCGAGGTTGAACCCGCCCCCGCCGGGCTGGCCGCCGCCGAAGCCACCGCCGAACCCGCCGCGGAACCCGCCGGAGCCGTAGAGCTCGCGCATCTCGTCGTACTTCTTGCGCTTCTCGGGGTCGCCGACGACGTCGTAGGCCTCGGCGACCGCCTTGAACTTGTCGTGCTTCGCGGTGTCACCGGGGTTGGAGTCGGGGTGGTTGGCGCGCGCGAGCTTGCGGTAGGCCTTCTTGATCTCGTCGTTGGAGGCGTCCTTCTTGACGCCCAGCTCGGCGTAGAAGTCCTTCTGGGCCCAGTCGGCCCGGAACCCGTCGGTCGTGCTCATCCGCGCACCCCCTCTCCTGTCTCGATGCTGGTGTCCCTATTCCTACTCGGTCGGGCCGCTCGGCGGGTCGACCACCAGGACCTGCGCGGCGCGCACGACGCGATCGCCCATCCGGTAGCCGGCCTTGGCGACCACCTTGCAGGTGGTCACCGTGACCTCGGGGTCCTCGCCGATGTGGGAGAGGGCCTCGTGGAGGCTGGGGTCGAACGGGTCGCCCGGCGCGCCGAACTTGGTCAGTCCGACCCCGGCGACCGCCCGCTCGAGCTGCTCGGCGACGGCCTTGAAGCCGCCGTCGACCTCGCCGTGCTCGCGGGCCCGGTCGATCGTGTCGAGGACGTCGATGATCGGCGTGAGCGCGGTGTACGTCGCGTTCTCGCGGATCAGCTCGCGGTCCCGGTCGACGCGGCGCTTGTAGTTGAGGAACTCCGCCTGCAGCCGCTGCAGGTCGGCCGTCAGCTCGCCGACCGCCCGCTGGGCGACCGTGAGGTCGTCCTCGAGCTCCTGCTCGGCCTGCTGCTCGGCGGCCTCGGCCTCCGCCTCGGTGCCGGCCGGCGACTCGCCGCGGGGCGGCTCGCCGGCCGGCGGTGCCTCCTCCACCGTCCCCGGGGCGGGTTCGGTGGACTGCTCACCGCCGGCCAGGCGCTCGTCGGTCACTTGGACTCGCCCTCGGCCCCGTCGTCGGTGGCCTCGTCGACGATCTCGGCGTCGACGACGTCGTCGTCGGCCTCGCCGGTGGCGCCCGCGGAGCCGCCGGCGGCGGCCTGGTCGGCCTCGGCGGCGGCGTACATCGCCGCACCCATCTTCTGGCTGGACTCACCGAGCTTGGTGACGCCCGCGCGGATGTCGTCGGCGTCGGCGTCCTCCTTCTCGAGGACGACCTTGAGCGCGTCGACGTCGGTGCGGACCTCGGTCTTGACGTCGTCGGGCAGCTTGTCGGCGTTGTCGTCGAGGAACTTCTCGGTCGTGTAGACGAGCTGCTCGGCCTGGTTGCGGGTCTCGACGGCCTCGCGGCGCTTGGCGTCCTCCTCGGCGTACTGCTCGGCCTCGCGGACCATCCGGTCGATCTCGTCCTTGCCGAGCGCCGAGCCGCCGGAGATCGTCATGGACTGCTCCTTGCCGGAGGCCTGGTCCTTGGCGGTCACGTGCACGATGCCGTTGGCGTCGATGTCGAAGGTGACCTCGATCTTCGGGATGCCCCGCGGCGCCGGTGGCAGACCGGTCAGCTCGAAGTTGCCGAGCGGCTGGTTCTGCGCCCACATCTGCCGCTCGCCCTGGGCGACCTTGATCTCGACCGACGGCTGGTTGTCGTCGGCGGTGGTGAAGATCTCCGAGCGCTTGGTCGGGATCGTGGTGTTGCGCTCGATCAGCGTGGTCATCACGCCGCCCTTGGTCTCGATGCCGAGGCTCAGCGGGGTGACGTCGAGCAGCAGCACGTCCTTGACCTCGCCCTTGAGGACGCCGGCCTGGAGTGCGGCGCCGACGGCCACGACCTCGTCGGGGTTGACGCCCTTGTTGGGCTCCTTGCCGCCGAGCAGCTCCTTGACGACCTCGGTCACCGCCGGCATGCGGGTCGAGCCGCCGACGAGCACGACGTGGTCGATGTCCTTGATCGCGACCCCGCCGTCCTTGAGCACACTCTGGAACGGCGCCTTGGTGCGGTCGAGCAGGTCGGCGGTGAGCCGCTGGAACTCGCTGCGGGTGAGCTTCTCCTCGAAGTGCAGCGGGCCGGACTC
>NZ_DASWVI010000197.1:0-9773 GCF_036401255.1 Nocardioides sp.
GGTCACGCCGTGCTGGCGTCGCTGGCCGGGGGCGCGCCGCGATCGGCGCGTCGCCGCGCGACGTGGTGGCCGCGCCCGGTGCTGACCGTCGCCTCCCGGCGCCCCCGTGCCGTCACCGCCACGGTCGAGGCGAGGTACGGCGGGGTCGTCGACCACGCGAACTGACCGTCAGAATCCGCCCTGCTCGCGGCGACGGCGCCAGCGCTCGTCCATCCGCTGCATGAAGGACTGGCCGGAGCGGCCCGAGCGGCCGTGCCGGTGCGGCCGACGGCTGCGGCCGGAGCGGCCGCCGTCGACGACGGTGAAGCCGCGACTGGGGTGCTGCATCGTGCGCGGGTCGGGCGCGGCCTGCCGCTGCTGGCCGCGCATGGCGGTGAGCGCGACGGTCGCGGAGCCCAGCATGATCACGAAGCCGACGATGCCGACGGGCGTGAGCTGCGCGACGGCGCCGGTCATCAGCACGACCACACCGACGACGAAGCACACGCCCGCGATGATCGCCCGACGGCGCGCCGCACGCCGGAAGGCCGTGCCACGCAGGGTCGAGGCGAGCTTGGGGTCCTCCTCGACGAGGGCGCGCTCCATCTGCTCGAGCAGTCGGAGCTCCTCTTCCGAGAGTGGCACCGTTCCTCCCCTCAGGGTCATCGCCGAGATCGCCGGCCGGCTACTTAAGTCTAGGCAGGGCCCGGTGATCGCGGTAGGCGGGTTGCGGAAAATCGTGACCGAACCGTTCCCGCCGCCGGCACCCGGCAAACGGTCGGGGCCACGTCAACCGGCGAGCACGTGGAGCTGGGCGGCCAACGGCCGGAACTCGGGCCGCTCGGAGACCGCGCGCTCCAGGTCCACCAGGGCGGCGGTCGCCCCCGGCTCCAGGTCGAGCAGCGACCCCGGCACGAGGTCGGCGAAGACCCGGATGCCGTGGACCGCCCGCACCTCGAACCCCGCCCCGGCGAGCAGCGCGACGACCTCCTCGTCGGTGAAGCGGCGACCCGACCGGCCGGCCGGGTCGCGGGGGCCCGCCGGGTCCGCGTCGAGCATCGCGAGCGCCTGGGCGAAGTGGCCGGCCATCGCGCGCGCGACGACAGCGGCGTGCCGCTGGCCGACCAGGAGGCTGAGCGTCCCGCCGGGCCGCAGCACCGCCCGCAGGGTCTGCAGCGCCGCGGCCGGGTCGTCGACCACCTCCAGCACGCCGTGGCACAAGACGACGTCGGCCGCCTCGGCACCGGTGACGTCGAGCAGCGTCGAGAGGTCCCCCTGCTCGCCCGTGACGCTCACGCCGACCTCACGGGCCCGGCGATCCAGGGCGGCCAGGGCATCGGGGCTGGGGTCGACGACCGTCACCCGGTGACCGAGCTCGGCGACGCGCACCGCGAAGCCGCCGGTCCCACCGCCGATGTCGAGCACGTCGCGTGGCGGACCCTCCAGCGCCGGGCTCAGGGCCTCCCACACCACCGAGGTCCGCGCCGCGCTGCGTCGTTCACTGGGTCGTTCCCCGGACCGTTCGTGAGGCATGGCCCAACCCTAGGCCCACCGGGCCGCCGGACGGCGGCTGCGCCTCACCAGATCGAGTCCGCCCACTCCGGGTGGTCGATGAACGGGTTGCGGTTGTGCTGGTAGTCGTCGTAGATGACGTCGTTGCGCCGCATCTCGAACGCGCTGGGCGGGTCCTCGGCGTTCCAGCGCAGCAGCACCGACAGCCGGCCGATGTGGGGGCTGGTGCCGTTGCCGACCAGGTCGTTGACCTCGAGGTCCGGCCAGCCGTCGCCGCCGTCGTAGCGCACCGACATGTAGAAGATCATCCGCGCCACGTCGCCCTTGACCGCGTCGCGCGGCTCCCAGGAGTCGGCGTCGGCGTAGTTGCCCGGCGCCTCGGCGTTCTGGGCACCGCCCTCGTCGAAGTCGAGGTTGCCGCGCGCCGAGTTGACCGTGACGTCCTCCGGACGCAGGTGGTGCAGGTCCGTGCCGGGCCCGGTCGCCGTCCCGAAGTCCCCGTGCGACTTGGCCCAGACGTGCTCGCGGTTCCACTGGTCGACGCCGCCGCCGTTGTCGGAGGCGGGCAGCGAGAACCCGCTGTAGAGGCAGATCACCCGGCTCGAGTTCGCGGGATCGCGGTCGGTCACCTTGAGGGCGTTCCAGACGGCGTCGTAGGACAGCTTCGTCACACCGCTGGAGATGATCGTGTGGAGCGCCGCCTCCAGCGCGCCGCCGCTCTTGCCGATCGCCGAGGCGTAGTAGGTGCTGTCGTACTCCCCCGTGCCGCCGGACGACGGCGGCGGGTCCGTCGGCGTGCTGCCGCTCGCGAAGGCGAACGCCGTGCTCGAGGTGAGCCCCGGCCGGGAGAAGTACGCCGCGAGCCGGCCGGTGACGTCGATCTGGCGGCCCATGAGGGACGGGTTGCTCCGCAGCCCCCAGGCGGACCGGAACGCACTGGGGATCTGGACGTAGAGCATCCGGCTGGTGTCGGTGGTTCCCGGCGTGTCCGCGAGCGCGAGGGCGTAGTCGTTGGGGAACCCGCTCGTGACCACGGTGGTCGACGAGGTCGGCTGCCCCACGACGTACCCCCGTACGGTGGCCGTGGAACCGTCCTGGGTGGCGCGCGCGGTGGCGACGGAGATCGGTGTCGCGGCCTGCGCGGGCAGCGCCACCCAGGCGGCGAGGACGAGGAGGAGCACGGTGAGCATGCGCGCCGCGTGGCGGCGCGTCCCGAGAGGCTGTCGCATGGGTCGAGCCTGCCGGGCCGGACCCGCCCGGCGCATCGTGGAAAACCCTTGTCCTGGCCCGACAGCACCGACGCCGAGCCTCAGCCGGCATTCGTGCTCAGCCGGCCCGCATGGCCGCCGCCGCCCGCCGGGTCACCGACGCGTGTGGCACCAGGCCGAGCGAGCGCTCCACGACCGCGAGGAACCGGTCGGCGTCTCGGACCAGGTCGTCGGCCTCCCGCTCACAGACCGCTCGGCGCGATCCTGCCTCCGCGGCCGCCCGCTTCGCCGCGCCCGCGGCGAAGAACCGTGCCCACTCGGCGAGCTCGGGCGCGACCTCGGCCAGCAGGACCCAGGCGTTGCGCTGCGGACGCCGACGGGTCGGCTCCGGGTGGGCCCGGGCCGCGAGCAGCGCCGCGGCCGCCCGCAGCGCGGCGACATGGGCACACGCGTAGCGGGTCGGGACGTCGGTCGCGGCGATCGCCTCGCTGAGGGACTCGGCGGACCGCGCGAGGTAGGAGTGGGTCGTGACGGGAAGGGCGTAGGGGTTCATCGAAGTCCTCTCCGTCGACCCCTGCTCGGCGACCCCTGTCGGCTGCGGTGGACCGGCCCGGCGGGGACGGGGGTCGAGGTCGTCCCCGCCGGGGTGTTCGAACATTTGTTCGAACACCGCCACGGTACACCTCTCCTCCCGACGGTCGTCAAGACCGGAGGGACCCGGCCCGGCGCGTCGACCGCGCCCGGGCTCAGCGACGCCCGGCGGGGACCGGCTCGGCGCGGGTGTAGGCGCGCGTGTCCGGGTGCCAGAGCAGGCCCGCGGCCACGAGGTCCAACGAGAGCGTCACGATGGAGAGCACGATGAACAGCACCGGCGGGTCGGCGCGCAGGCTGGCCAGGGTGGCGATCGCCATGAGGATCACCAGGGCGCTCAGCAGCACCCGGGCCCAGTTGTGCCCCTGGCCCAAGAAGACGAGCAGGACCAGCACGAGCAGCGCGACCACGACGAACAGCGTGATCGCCACCGGCGCGAACGCGGGCGGCTCGACGGTGCCCAGGTCGCTGCGGTCGGCGGCCCACGAGGCGTCGAGCTCGTCATGGAACACCAAGGTGAGCAGCGCGGTCACGCCGCTGAAGGCGACCAACGCCACCAGCACCCAGATCGCGCCGACCACCGATACCGGCCGCTGCGGGTTCATCCTCCGCGCTCCTCTCCCTGTACGAGACACCCTAGGGTTCGCTCCATGACGAGCGAGCATCCGACGATCACCCGGTTCCGCGAGGACCACCGCCGCCGTGGCGGCACCGGCCAGGTGGTCATCCTGCCCGACTCGGTGCACACCGCCGCCCTGGCCGCCGAGGCGCTCGGCTGCGAGGTCGGGGCGATCGCCAACAGCCTGCTCTTCGACGCGGACGGTTCGCCCGTGCTCATTCTGACGTCGGGCGCCCACCGCGTCGACACCGCGAAGGTGGCCGCGGACCTCGGTGTGACCAAGCTCAAGCGAGCCGCCCCGGAGTTCGTCCGCGAGCACACCGGCCAGGTCATCGGCGGCGTCTCCCCCATCGGACACCCGGGCACGCTGCCGACGTACCTCGACTCCTGGCTGCGCCGCCACGAGGTGGTGTGGGCCGCGGCCGGGCATCCGGCGGCGGTGTTCTCGACCACGCACGAGGAGCTCGCTGCGATGACCGGGGCGCCCACGATCGAGGTCGAGTGATGGAGATCTGGCTCAACCCCGCCTGCTCGAAGTGCCGTACGGCGATCGGCGAGCTCGACGCCGCCGGCGTGGAGTACACCGTGCGGCGCTATCTCGACGACCCGCCGAGCCCCGCCGAGCTCGGCGACGTGGTCGACCGGCTCGGGCTCGAGCCCTGGGACATCGCCCGTCCCCGGGAGGCCCGCGAGGCGGGCATCGACCTGCCGCGCGATGCGGCCCACCGCGCGGACTGGCTGGCGGCCCTGGCGGCCCATCCCCGGACCATCCAGCGGCCCATCATCACCGCGGCCGACGGCACGACCGTGGTCGGCCGCGACGGGGACGCGCTGCGGCAGGTGCTCGACGCCGAGGCCTGAGCCGTGCCCTAGGGTCCCCTCATGGCGCGGGTCGTGGTGGTCGGTGGCGGCTTCGGCGGCCTCGCCTCGGCACTGCGCCTGGCCAAGCTGGGGCACGAGGTCACGCTGGTCGAGCGGTCCACGGAGGTGGGCGGCGCGCTCACGGAGGTCTCCGAGGACGGGTTCGGCTGGGACGCGGGCCCGACGTACACGCTGCTGCCGGCGGTCGTCCGCGACCTGTTCCGCAAGACCGGGCGGCCGCTCGAGCGCGAGCTGGAGCTGAAGCCTCTGGACCTCGTCCGCGAGCACCGGTTCGAGGACGGCACGTCGGTGCGGCTGACGTCCGGCCGCGCGCCGCAGCTGCGGGCCTTCGACGAGCTCGGCAGCGGACTCGGCCGGCGCTGGGTCGACCATGTCGCGTCGTACGCCGACGACTGGGACGTGCTGCGCCGCGGGTACCTCGAGAACCCGTGGCGACCCGACGACCTGCCGCGCGAGCTCGCCGCGCTCCTGGACAGCCGCGAGACCCTGGCCAAGCGGCTCAAGCGGACCTTCAAGGACGAGCGGCTGCGGATGGTCGCCGGGCACCCACTGGTCGCCGAGGGCCACGACCTGCGCAACGTGCCGGCCTGGCTGGGCGTCACGGCCTACGTCGAGCAGCGGTTCGGCGCCTGGACGGTCGAGGGCGGCCTGGCGCGGCTCGGCGCAGCGCTCGCCGCGCGCCTGGCGACCCGGGGCGTCACGGCACTGACGGCGACCGAGGCCACCGACGTCGTCGTCCGCGACGGCCGCGCCGTCGCCGTCGCCACCACGGCCGGCGACCTCGACGCCGACGTGGTGGTGTGTGCCGTCGACCCGCGCCGGCTGCCCGCACTCGCGGCGTACGTCGTGCGCACGATGCCGGCGATCCCGCCGGTCGTCGTGCACGTGGGTCTCGAGGGACCGGCGCCCGACCTGGCCCACGAGGTGGTGCTCCACGGGGACCCGATGCTGGTCGTGCGGACCGGCGGCCGGGCGCCCGAGGGCTGCTCGGCGCTCACCGTCCACGGCCGTGGCCGCCTGTCGGAGGACATCCTGCGCGCGCTGGCCCGGCACCGCATCGACCTGCGCCCCCAGCTGCGCACCCGGGTGGACCGGAGCCCTCGCGACCAGGTCGAGCGCTGGGGCGGCTCGCCGCTGGGCGTGCTCTGGCAGGGCCGGGCGACCGTACGCCGCCGGCTGGGTCCCACCACGCCGGTGCCGGGCGTCTACGCCGCGGGCGCGCACGCCACCCCCGGGGCCGGGCTGCCGTTCGTCGGGCTCTCCGCGGCCCTCGTGGCCGCCGAGGTGGGACCGGCCTGATCAGACCGCGAGGTTGAGCGCGGCGAAGATCTCGCGGGTCGCCTTCGAGCGGTTCAGCGTGTAGAAGTGCAGCCCCGGCGCCCCGCCGGCCAGCAGCTCGTCGCACAGCTCGGCCGCGATCGCGATGCCCTCGGCGCGCATCGCCGCCGGGTCGCCCTCGTGGGCGGTGATCCGGTGGACGACCTCCGCGGGGACGTCGGTGCCGATCAGCTCGCCCTGGCGGCGGATGTTGGCCAGGTTGAGGATCGGCATGATGCCCGGGAGGATCGGCAGGTCGACGCCGCGGGCCCGGACCCGCTCGACCAGCGCGAAGTAGTCCTCGGCCCGGAAGAACATCTGCGTGACCGCGAACTCCGCGCCGGCGCGCGCCTTGGCGGCCAGCACGTCCGCGTCGTGCTCGAGCGACTCCGCCGAGGGGTGCCCCTCCGGGAAGGCCGCGACTCCCACGCTGAACTCGGCGCGGCTGCGGACCAGCCGGACCAGCTCCTCGGCGTACGTCAGGCCGCCCTCGGTCGGCGTCCAGGCGGCACGGGGCCCCTCGGCCGGGTCGCCGCGCAGCGCCATCACGTTGCTGATGCCCTCGGCGGCGTACGTGTCGAGGATCCGCTCCAGCTCGGCACGGGTGTGGCCCACACAGGTCAGGTGCGCCATCGCGGTCAGCGACGTCTCCGCGGCGATGCGGCCGGTGATCCGCACCGTGGACTCACGCGTCGACCCGCCCGCGCCGTACGTCACCGAGACGAACGTGGGCCGGTAGGGCTCGAGCTCGCGGATCGCCTGCCAGAGCTGCTCCTCACCCGCCTCGTCCTTGGGTGGGAAGAACTCGAAGGAGAAGGACCGCTCGCCCTCGCGCACGAGGTCACCGATCCGTCGTGCCTCCTGGGTCGCCATGCCGGAAAGTCTAGGGACGGGGCGGTCCGCGGCCCGGCGGCGTCCACGGGCTGGCGGCCCACTAGTCTCGACGCCGTGACGGCCACGGAGCAGGACTGGGACAGTGCCGGCTTCCGCGAGCGCATCCAGGCCGCGCTGGACGGCTTCGTCGACGAGCAGGCGGGCACGCTCGGCCCACTGGGCGGCGATGCCGCGCGGCTGGTGCGCGAGGCCCACGCGTCGGTCTCCGGCGGCAAGCGGTTCCGGGCGGCGTTCTGCTACTGGGGCCACCGCGCCGTCGCCGCGGAGGTCGCCGACGAGGAGGCACTGGTGCGGGCCTGCGCGTCCCTGGAGCTGCTCCACGCCAGCGCGCTCGTGCACGACGACCTCATGGACGCCTCGGACACCCGGCGCGGCCGGCCGTCGACGCACCGGCAGCTCGAGGCCGAGCACCGCTCCTCGGGCTGGCGCGGCGACCCCGAGCAGTACGGCGCCGCCGCGGCCATCCTCCTCGGCGACCTGCTCCTCAGCTGGTCCGACGAGCTGCTGCGCCGCTGCGGCCTGCCGATCACCCAGGTCGCTCCGGCGCTGGAGGTGTTCGACCGCTGCCGGGCCGAGGTGATCGCCGGGCAGTTCCTCGACGTGTCCGTGCAGGCGCGCGGCCGCGCGGACGTCGAGACCGCGATGACCGTGCTGCGCTACAAGTCCGCGAAGTACTCCATCGAGCGGCCCCTGCACATCGGCGCCGCCCTAGCCGGAGCGGGTCCGGAGACGATGGCGGAGCTGTCGGCATTCGGGCTGCCGCTGGGCGAGGCGTTCCAGCTGCGCGACGACCTGCTCGGGGTGTTCGGGGACCCGGACGCGACCGGCAAGCCGGCCGGCGACGACCTGATCGAGGGCAAGCGCACGGTGCTCGTCGCGCTCGCCCTCGATGCCGCACCGCCGGCCGAGGCCGCGCTCCTCGACCGCTCGCTGGGCACCCCGCTGAGCGTCGAGCAGGTCGCCGAGCTCCGCGCGATCATCGACGGCTCGGGGGCCCATGCCCAGGTCGAGGCCGTGATCGGCGAGCTCGCCACCCACGCCGTCGCGGCGCTGGACCGGGCCGACGTGCACGACGACGCCCGGCGCGTGCTGCGGCAGCTCGCCTCGGCCGCCACCCAACGGGTCGTCTAGCGACTCCTACCCGCCTACAGCGACATCGCCTGCGCGCGGCGCTTGACCTCGGAGCCGCGGTTCTCGCGCAGCGCGTCGATCGGCCGGCCGGGCAGGTCGTCGTCGGTGAACAGCCAGGCGATGCACTCGCGGTCGTCGTAGCGGCCGTCGTGGAGCATCGTGAGCAGGCCGGGGAGACCCTTGACGACCAGGCCGTCCTGGATGAAGTCGGCCGGCACCTGCTGCCCGGCGCCCGGGGCCGGGACGGCCGCGGCGAGCTCGTGCTCGCGGATCATCGTGCGCACCTTGGAGACCGACACCCCGAGCCGGCGGGCGGTCTCCGCCCAGTCCAGCCACTCGGGGACGAGGGCGGCGAGGTCGGCGTCGGCGAGTCGTGGCTGGTTCATGCGACCAGTCTTCCACCGTGCTCCACGCCACGCCGGGAGCGGCTCGGCACGGTCCCGGACGCTCGCGTCCGTACCATGGAGCATCCGGGTTCTTCCCCCACCGGTGTCGCAGGAGGGTCGCTGTGCCGCAAGACCGGCAGTCCGATCGGCACGCCCACACGGGCGCCGACGCGACTGGCGACCCCATGACCGGCCGGCTGCTGGAGGGTCGGTACCGGATCGGCGCACGCATCGCGCGGGGCGGCATGGCCAGCGTCTACGACGCCACCGACGTCCGGCTCGACCGCACGGTCGCGATCAAGATCATGCATCCGGGCCTGGGCGACGACGCCGAGTTCGCGGCGCGGTTCGTGCGCGAGGCGCGCTCGGCCGCCCGGCTCTCGCACCCCAACGTCGTGTCCGTCTACGACCAGGGCGACGACCACGGCACGGTGTTCCTCGCGATGGAGCTCGTCGAGGGCATCACGCTGCGCGACGTGATCCGCAAGGAGGCCCCGCTGCCGCCGGCCCGGGCGCTCGCCCTCATCGAGCCGGTCCTCTCCGCCCTGGCCGCGGCGCACCGGGCCGGGATCATCCACCGCGACGTCAAGCCGGAGAACGTGCTGATCGCCGCCGACGGCCGGGTGAAGGTCGCGGACTTCGGCCTGGCCCGCGCGGTCAGCGCGGACACCCAGCACACCGCGACCGGCGGCGTGCTGATCGGCACGGTCTCCTACCTCGCCCCCGAGCTGGTCGTCGACGGTCGCGCGGACGCGCGCGCCGACGTCTATGCCGCCGGAGTGGTGCTCTTCGAGCTGCTCACCGGCAGCAAGCCGCACGAGGGCGAGACGCCGATCCAGGTGGCCTACAAGCACGTGCACGAGGACGTCCCCGCGCCGTCGACGCTCGAGCCCACGCTCCCGGCGTACGTCGATGCGCTGGTCGCCCGCGCCACCGCCCGGGACCGCGGGCTGCGGCCGGCGGACGCCGCCGTGCTGCTGCACCAGGTCCATCGCGTCAGCCACGCCCTGGCCGAGGGCGTCCTGGACGACCCGGACCTGACGGCCGACCTGACGCCGCTCCTGCTGCAGACCCAGCGCGTCGAGGCGCCCTCGCCCGACGACACCGCGCCGGACCCGTTCGACGCCGCAGAGCTCGCCACGCTGATGTCCCCCGCCGCGGTCGCCGACCACACCCGGCCGATCCAGGCGCGGGACCGGCGGCCGGCACCGTTCCTGCCGCCGGGCGCGTCGCTGCCCGCCGGGCCGCCCGGAG
>NZ_DASWVI010000198.1:0-10003 GCF_036401255.1 Nocardioides sp.
CTCCGAGGACCGGAAACTGGCGCCGACTCGGCAGGGGTGGACCGGAAACTGGCGCCGACTCGGCAGGGGTGGACCGGAAACTGGCGCCGACTCGGCAGGGGTGGACCGGAAACTGGCGCCGACTCGGCAGGGGTGGACCGCAAACTGGCGCCGACTCGGCAGGGGTGGACCGGAAACTGGCGCCGACTCGGCGTGGTGACCGGTGGGTGGGAGGATCAGGTGGTGCCCCCCTCCGCGCTGCCCTCCGGCGAGCCCGTGCCCGAGGACGGATCGCTGCCGGAGTCGGCGCTGGCGCATCTGGGGGAGCGGGGGTTCGGGTTCTACGTGCACGTGCCGTTCTGCACGGTGCGGTGCGGCTACTGCGACTTCAACACCTACACCGCCGAGGAGCTGGGTCCGGCCGGCGGTGCGCCCGGAGCGAGCCGGACGACGTACGCGGAGGCGGCGATCGAGGAGGTACGCCGGGCGCGGCGGGTGCTAGGGGCCGCGGACGTCCCGGTGCGGACCGTGTTCTTCGGCGGCGGCACCCCGACGCTGCTCAGCCCCGCCGACCTGGGCGCCGTCGTCGCGGCGATCGCCGGCGAGTTCGGGCTGGCCGACGACGCCGAGGTGACCACGGAGGCCAACCCGGACAGTGTCGCGCTGTGGGACCTCGAGGCGCTGCGGGCGGCCGGGTTCACCCGGGTGTCGTTCGGCATGCAGTCGGCGGTCGACCACGTCCTGCGGGTGCTCGACCGCACCCACGACCCGCTGCGGGTCCCGGCCGTCGTCGACTGGGCGCGCCAGGCCGGCTTCGAGCAGGTCAGCCTGGACCTGATCTACGGCACGCCGGGGGAGTCGCGCGCCGACTGGGCGACCAGCGTCGAGGCCGCGCTCGCGTGCCACCCCGACCACGTGTCGGCGTACTCGCTCATCGTCGAGGACGGCACCGCGCTGGCCCGCCGGGTCAAGCGCGGCGAGCTGCCGATGCCGGACGAGGACGACCTCGCCGACAAGTACGTCCTGGTCGACGACCGCCTCGCCGCCGCCGGGATGGAGTGGTACGAGGTCTCGAACTGGGCGCGCGACGAGGAGAGCCGCTGTCGGCACAACCTGCTCTACTGGACCGGCGGCGACTGGTGGGGTGTGGGGCCCGGCGCGCACTCCCACGTGGGTGGGGTGCGGTGGTGGAACGTCAAGCATCCGGCGGCGTACGCCGACCGCCTCGCCGCCGGCGTCAGCCCGGGCCACGGGCGCGAGGTGCTCGACGACGAGAGCCGCCGCGTGGAGCGGGTGCTCCTCGAGCTCCGGCTGCGCGACGGGCTGTCGATCGAGGTGCTCGATCCGGACGGTCGCGCGGCCGTCGCGGACCTGGCCGAGCGCGGTCTGCTCCTCGTCCAGCAGGGCCGGCTGGTCCTCACCCGGCACGGCCGGTTGCTCGCCGACGCGGTCGTGCGCGATCTGCTGCCGTGAGGGTCCGCGCGGTCCTAGGGTGAAGCCATGACCACCGGCCCCGAGAACCAGGATCCGCACCAGCAACCGGAGGGGCAGCCCGAAGGAGCGTCGGCGCCCCCGCCGTACGGCAGCCCGGCCCCGCCGCCCCCCGGCGCCACGCCGCCGCCCTACGGCGAGCAGGCACCCCCGCCCTACGGCGAGCAGGCCCCGCCGCCCTACGGCGAGCAGGCAGCCCCGCCGCCGTACGGGCAGCCCTATCAGCAGCCCAGCGGTTACCCGCCGCCGCCGGTCGGCGGCGCGCCCTACGGGGCCGGCCCGGGAGCGCCGTACGGCGTGCACCCGGTCACCGGGATCCCGTACTCCGACAAGTCCAAGCTGGTCGCGGGCCTGCTGCAGATCCTGATCCCGCTCGGCATCGGCCGCTTCTACATCGGCGACACCAAGACCGGGGTGTGGCAGCTCGTCGTGACGGTGCTGACCTGCGGCATCGGCGCGCTGTGGCCGTTCATCGACGGCATCATCATGCTGGCCACCGACAGCACCGACGTGCAGGGCCGCCCGCTGCGCAGCTGAGACGACGCGGCCGTCAGGCCGTCACGTGATCGATCAGCTCCTCGACCCGGCCCAGCAGGGCCGGGTCGAGGTCGTTGTAGGAGGTGACCCGGCCGAGGATGTGCTGCCAGGCGCGGGCGATGTCGGCCTGGTCGCGGTGCGGCCAACCCAGGTGCTGGCACACGCCCTTCTTCCACTCGATGCTCCGCGGCACGTCGGGCCAGCGGGTCAGGCCGAGCCGGTCGGGCTTGACCGCGGCCCAGATGTCGATGAACGGGTGGCCGACGATCAGCACGTGCTGTCCGGTGGGCGACTTCGCGATCGCCTCGGCGATCCGGCTCTCCTTGGACCCGGGGACCAGGTGGTCGACCAGGACGCCGACCTTGCGCTGGGGGCCGGGCCGGAAGTCGCGCAGGTGGTCGGCGAGGTCGTCGACGCCGCCGAGGTACTCCACGACCACGCCCTCGATGCGCAGGTCGTCGCCCCAGACCTTCTCGACGAGCTCGGCGTCGTGGCGGCCCTCGACGAAGATCCGGCTCGCCCGCGCGACCCGGGCCCGGGCGCCGGGCACGGCCACGGATCCCGATGCGGTGCGGGTCGGCCGGGCGGGCGCGCCGCCGCGCACCGGCGGCACCAGGATCACCGGCCGCCCCTCGAGCAGGAACCCCGGCCCGAGGGGGAAGGTACGGCGCTTGCCGCGACGGTCCTCCAGGGTCAGCGTGCCGAGGTCGCGGTCGACGGCCACGATCTCGCCGCACCAGTCGGTGGTGACCTCCTCGACCACGGCACCCAGCTCGGCGGGCGCCTCGGTGGCGCGGCCGCGCTTGGGCGCGCGCCAGTCGGTGGCGAGGACGTCGGATCCGTAGCGATCGGTCACCCGCGCCAGGCTAGGCGCGGGCACCGACAGCGCCGAGGGGGCGCGCCGTCAGTCCTCGGAGTGACCCTCGTCGCCCTCGGCGTCACCGGGAGCGTCGCCCTCGGACTCCTCCGGCGTCTTCCCGCCGTGCATGTCGAGCTCCTCCGGCGACTTCGGGTCGTCCTCGTCGGTGAGCGGCTTCGCGAGCGGGTTGTCGTCGGTGGGCCGCAGGTCCTCCGGCAGCAGGTCGTCGGTGATGCCCTCGGTCGGCTCGTCGTCGCGGGTGCTCATGACCACGACGTACCCGCAGCTGGTCTCGATACGCCCGTCGCGTGGCTACTCGACCTGGCTGCTGGGTCCGAGCCGGCGCAAGCGCCGGCTCGGGCGTACCCGCAAATGGTCTCGATACGCCCGTCGCGGCCTCGTCCCTCGGCCGCGGGGCTACTCGACCTGGCTGCTGGGTCCGAGCCGGCGCAAGCGCCGGCTCGGGCAGCTCACACGAGCGGCAACCGCTTCTGGCTGCGGGGCAGCTGCTCGTAGCCGCGGCGTACGGCGGCGGCCAGGTCCTCGCGCGGGTAGGGCCACTGGCCGACCTCGAGGGCCTGGTCGAGCGGCACGCCGCGGGCGGCGAGGTCGCGGATGGTCTCGGCGACCACGCCGATGGTGTCGCGCTGCTCCTCGACGAAGTCGCGGTCCACCGGGGCGCCGTGGCCGGGGACGACCACCGAGGCGGGCGTGGTGAGCGCCAGCACGACGTCGAGGCTCAGGGGCCAGTCCAACGGGTAGCAGTCGTCACCGAAGCCGGGCACGCCGTTGGTCAGGGCGGACTCCTCCACCAGGTCCCCGGCGAGCATGACGTCGGCGTCCGGCACGCGCACGACCAGGTCGCCGGCGGTGTGCCCACGGCCGGGGTGGATCAGCTCGACCATCCGTTCGCCCAGGTGGAGCGCGCGCACCGAGGAGAACGTCGTGTCCGCGGGGACGATCTCGGTCTCCAGCACCTCGGTCGCGTGCGGGTCCTCGGGTGCCTCGGCGTAGCGCTGCTTGAGCCGCTCCCCGGACGCCACCGTGCGCACGGCGGCGGTCTCGTGGGCGTAGAGCGGCAGAGCGGCGCCGTACGCCGCCCGCAGCTCGCCGTTGCCGAGGGTGTGGTCGAAGTGCTCGTGGGTGTTGACGACCCCGACGACCTCGCCGGCGCCGAGCCGCCGGATGTCCTCGATGACCGCGCGGGCGGCCCGCGCCGAGGCGTTGGTGTCGACGACGAGCAGCCCGTCGGTGCCGCCCACCAGGGTGACGTTGACGTCGAACCACTCGTAGCGGGCGACCCAGACCCGGTCGGCGACCTCTTGGAATCCTGCGGTGAGTGCCACCGGCTCACCCTAGGTGACGCGCCCCGTCACGATGTGCGGTGGTGGCGGCTCCTAGTAGTCTTGGCACTCAGGACTTTCGAGTGCCAGCGTGGCCGGGACGCGGACGAGAGGAGGCGAGGCGGGTGCAGGAGGAGCGCAGGCTCGCCGTGCTCCGCGCGATCGTGGAGGACTACGTCGCCACCGAGGAGCCGGTCGGCTCCAAGGCCCTGGTCGAGCGGCACGGGCTCGGGGTGTCGCCGGCGACGGTCCGCAACGACATGGCGGCCCTGGAGGACGAGGGTTACATCACCCAGCCGCACACCAGCGCCGGCCGGGTCCCGACCGACAAGGGCTACCGGCTGTTCGTGGACCGGCTGACGACGATCAAGCCGATGAGCGCCGCGGAGAAGCGGGCGATCGCGTCGATCCTCGACGGCGCCATCGACCTCGACGACGTCGTCCAGCGCTCGGTGCGGCTGCTGGCCCAGCTGACCCGTCAGGTCGCCGTCGTGCAGTACCCCACGCTGTCGCGCTCGACCGTGCGCCACGTCGAGCTGGTGGCCCTCACACCCACCCGGCTGCTGGTCGTCTTGATCCTCAGCACCGGCCGGGTCGAGCAACGGCTCGTCGAGCTCGCCGCCGAGCTCCCCGACGAGGACCTGGCCGAGCTGCGCAGCACCGTCAACCGCGCGGCCATCGGCGAGGTGATCGCCGACGCCGTGACCGCCCTGCGCGCCCTGGTGCCGGTCGAGGACGCCACGACCCCTCCGACTCCCACCGGCGCCGTGGTGGAGGTGCTCGTGGACGCCATGTCCGACCACCGCTCCGACGAGCGGATCGCGGTCGGCGGCGCGGCCAACCTGGCGCGCTTCGGCGACAGCTTCGACTCGGCCGTCCGGCCGCTGCTCGAGGCGCTCGAGGAGCACGTCGTGCTGCTCAAGCTGCTCGGCGAGGCCACCACCGGCGAGGTCCTCACCGTCCGGATCGGCCATGAGGGCCCCTACCAGGAGCTCTCGTCCACGAGCGTCGTGGCGACCGGCTACGGCCCCGGCGACGAGGCGTTCGCGCGCCTGGGGATCGTCGGACCGACCCGCATGGACTACCCGGGCTCGATGGCCGCGGTGCGCGCGGTGGCGCGCTACGTGTCGCGGATCCTCGACGAGGCCTGAGCCCCGACCCCCAGCAACCACAGAAGGAACCACGTTGAGTCAGGACCTGTACGAGCTTCTCGGTGTCGGCCGCGACGCGGACGCCGACGCCATCAAGAAGGCCTACCGGCGACTGGCCCGCCAGTACCACCCCGACGTCAACCCCGATCCGGAGGCCCAGGAGCGCTTCAAGGAGATCTCGCTGGCCTACGAGGTGCTCTCCGACCCGCAGAAGCGCGCGTCGTACGACCGCGGCGGCGACCCGTTCGGCGGCGCCGGCGGCGGCTTCGGGCAGGGGGCCGGCTTCTCGTTCACCGACATCATGGACGCGTTCTTCGGTGGCGGCGCCGCGGGCGCCGGCCGGGGACCGCGGCCTCGCGAGCGGCGCGGCCAGGACGCGCTGATCCGGCTCGAGGTCGAGCTCGCGGAGGCGGCGTTCGGCGTGACCCGTGAGATCAAGGTCGACACCGCGGTGCGCTGCGGCACCTGCCAGGGCGAGGGTACGGCGCCCGGCACGCACCCGATCCCGTGCGAGACCTGCCACGGCGCCGGCGAGGTCGCGCACGTGCAGCGCTCGTTCCTCGGCGAGATCCGCACGCTGCGCCCCTGCCCGGCGTGCCGGGGCTTCGGCACGATCATCCCCGAGCCGTGCCGGGAGTGCTCGGGCGACGGCCGGGTGCGCTCGCGGCGTACCCTCACCGTCCGGATCCCGCCCGGCGTCGACGACGGCACCCGCGTCCAGCTCGCCGGCGAGGGCGAGGTCGGTCCGGGCGGCGGACCGGCCGGCGACCTGTACGTCGAGGTGCACACCGCGCCCCACGAGACGTTCACGCGCCACGGCAACGACCTGCACTGCACGGTGACGCTGCCGATGACGGCCGCGGCCCTCGGCACCACGCTGACGCTGCCGACGCTCGAGGCCGACGTCGCCGCGGACGAGGAGACCGGCTCGGGACTGGAGACCTCCTTCGAGCTCGACGTGCGCCCCGGCACCCAGTCCGGCACCGAGCAGGTGCTCCGCGGTCGCGGCGTCCCCGGCCTGCGCGGCGGCCGCGGCGACCTGGTCGTCACGGTGGTGGTGGAGACCCCGACGCGGCTGGATCCGCGCCAGGAGGAGCTGCTCATCGAGCTCGCCGCGATCCGCGGTGAGGAGGCGCCGACCGGTCAGGTCCGCCCCGGCGCCCGGTCGGTCTTCGGCCGGCTCCGCGACGCGTTCAACGCGCACTGACCGGGGCGCCGATGTCGCTCCCGGTCCATCTGGTGCCCGACCTCGCCGGCGTCGCGGTCGGTGCGCAGGTGACGGTCGAGGGCGACGAGGCGCACCACGCGGTGGCGGTGCGCCGGCTGCGGGTCGGCGAGCAGGTCGTGCTCACCGACGGCGCCGGCACGACCGTGCAGGGGCCGGTCGCCTCGACCGGCAAGCGGGTGCTCGCCGTGACCGTGGAGTCGGTACGCCGGGCCGCTGCCCCCGAGCCGGCCCTGGTCGCAGTGCAGGCCATCCCGAAGGGCGATCGTGGAGAGCTCGCCGTGGAGGTGCTCACCGAGGTCGGGGTCGCCGAGATCGTGCCGTGGGCGGCCGCGCGCAGCGTGGCGGTCTGGAAGGGTGAGCGCGCCGCCAGGTCGCTCGGGCGGTGGCGCGCCACCGCCCGCGAGGCGGCCAAGCAGGCCCGCCGGGCGTGGTTCCCGTCCGTCGCCGAGGTCGCGAGCACGGCCGACGTCGCCGCGCTGGTGTCCGGCGCCGGCCTGGCGGTCGTGCTCCACGAGGACGCGACCGCACCGATGGCCGCGCTCGACGTACCCACCACCGGGCGGATCGTGGTCGTCGTCGGTCCCGAGGGCGGGCTCACCGACGAGGAGGTCGAGGCGTTCGTGGCCGCCGGTGCCGTCTCGGTGCGGTTGGGCGCGGAGGTGCTGCGCACCTCGACCGCCGGCGTCGCCGCCGTGGCCGCGCTGTTGGCGCGGACGCCGCGCTGGCGTTGAGCCGCCCGAGAGTTACGGGCGGGTCGACGTGGGTCAGGTGCTCAGCAGGGCCTCGACTCGGGCGACCTCGTCGTCGAGCTCGGACTGCTCACGACGCGTGAGCGCGCGGAACGTCTCGACCGCCCCGACCCGGTCGCCGTCGCGCCGCCACAGCCCCTCGAGCATGCCGTCGACCAGCACGACCATCCCGGAGCCGCCGTTGGGCCCCATCCAGCGGCGCCGGTTGTCGGGGGTCGCGACGCGGTCGCGCGCGGCGTGGGAGAGCCAGAGGTTGTCGTAGGTGCCCAGGAGGCGGACGGGCGCGGGAGTGTCGGCGTCCGCGACCACGCTGTCGGGCACGTCGTAGAGCGTCTTGCCGGCCTCGTCCTCGTGGCGCACCAGGTCGGCCATGCCGGCGAGCACCGGCCCGAGGCGGGTGACGCCCGACCAGGCGGTGACGTCGGCGGCCGAGGCCGGGCCGAACGCGCGCAGGTAGCGGCGCACGATCCCGGGCACGTCGGGCTCCCGCAGCGGCGCCCCGACCCAGTCGACCAGATCGGCGTAGTCCACGCCGCCACCGCCCTTCCAGGTCCCGCGCGGCGGGCGCTGGACGAGTGGCCGGGCGAACTGCGGCACGACCTCGTCGTGGCTGCGCTGGGCCCGGTCCATCACGGGCTGGGTCCACGGCCGCAGCTCCAGCGCGTCCTCGGGGGTGAGCAGGTGGATCGTGCCGCGCATGGTCAGCAGCCGCACCAGCGAGCGGTCCTCCAGCGCACGGGTGACGGCGTACGGGTCGAACGTCGCGAGTCGCGCGTGCAGCGAGAGGTACGGCGAGAGCGACTCCTGCGCCTGCAGGCCGACCAGGTCGCGGACCACCGTGGCGGGCTCGGCGTCGACCCGTGCCAGCAGGTGCTGGCGGGCCAGGAGCGTGCGGTTCAGCCGGCGGGCGGTGAGCCTCACTCGACGGTGATCGTCTTGGAGTCCTCGGTCGGTCCGGCGCCCTCGCCGCCCGACGGGTCGTCGGTCATCGCGACGAACGTGTAGGTGCCGGGTGCGACGTCGGAGAGGTCGACCTCGGTCTCCCACGGGTAGAGCTTGTCCATCCAGCCCTCGGCGGTGGCGAAGCCCTTCGCCACGACCTTCCCGTCGGAGGACCGGATCTCCCACGGCGTGGTCGCCTCGAACGAGCTCGACACCCCGCTCGCGGTGAACGAGCCGCTCACCGTGGCGCCCTCCACGGGGTCGGTCACGTTGACCAGGGCGCGGACGTCGATCTCGGGCTCGTTGGTGAGCTCGCCGCCGAGGCCGAACAGGTCGGCCGGGGCGCCGTCGAGCTGGATCGACACCGGCGTGCGGGCCTGGGCGATGCCCTGCAGCGTGTAGACCAGCTGCTGCGCGGCGAGCCGGGCGTCGTCCTCGGACATGCCGTCGGGAGCGGTGGTCCAGCTCTCGTCGGGCAGGTCCACGACGATCGGGTCGGCGTCGACCTGAGCGGTGGGCGCGTCTCCGCCCGGGAACAGCGTGCGGTAGTCGGGGTCGAGTGCGTCGCCGGAGGTCAGCAGCGCCAGTGCACCGGCGGCGGGGTCGCCGGCCGGGACCTCCCGGAACTCCCGGTAGAGCCGCGGCCCCTGCGGGGTCTCGCCGACGAAGTAGACGGGCACGGCGACGGTCTCGGACTCCTGACCCTCGGACTCGGAGGGCGCGGGGCTCTCCGAGCCCTGGCCCCGGGTCGAGCCGTTGGCCGGCGTCGGGTCCTCGGCCTTGGCGTCGTCGCTGCCGCACGCGGTGAGCGCCCCGAGGCAGACGGCGGCGGACAGCAGCGCGGCGAGACGGGTCCGGGCATTCATGGCTCCATCCTCTCGGGTCGCGGACGTCAACGGACGATGATCGTGCGCGTGTCGACGAACGGCTCGGCGCCCTCGGCACCGCCCGACGGGTCGTCGGTCATGGCGGCGAACGTGTACTCGCCGGGCTCGAGGCCGGAGACGTCGACGGCGGTCTCCCACGGGTAGAGCCGTCCCTCGAAGCCGGTGGCGGTGGCGAAGCCCTGCTCGACGACCGTGTCGCCGTCGCGGATCTCCCAGGGCACGGTGGCCTCGAACGAGCTCGCGGCACCGCGGGCGGTGAACGTGCCCGTCACCTCGAGCCCCTCGACCGGGTCGTTGATCTGCACCAGGCTCAGCACCTCGAGCGGTGGCGCGTTGGTGAGCGCCTCCGACGTCGGCTGCCCGTACACCTCGTTGATCGGGTTGCCGTCGAGCAGGAACTGCACGGGCACCCGGCCCCCAGCGGCGGCCTGGACGGTGTAGATCACCTGCTCGATCGCCAGACCCGCCTCCTCGCTGCTCATCCCGGCCGGACGGTCGTGCAGTGCGGCGTCGCCGATCTCGACGGTGTAGACATCGCCGCGCGGTTCCCCGGCCGTGAGCGAGCCGGGCTGCCAGGCGGTGCGGTAGTCGGGGTCGTCGGGGGTCTGCTGCAGCGCCTGGAGGGCGGCGGCCAGATCGGCGGGGCCGGCGATCGTCCGCCACTCCCGGAACAGGCGCGGCCCGTGCGGGGTGTCGCCGATGAAGTACGCCGGGACGCTGCGGACGGTCACCGTGGTGGTCGGGCTCGGGTCCGTCGCGTGGCTGTGGTGGGCCGGCCCGGGCGTCGAGTCGCCGCCGTCGTCGTCGAGCACGGCGAAGGCGCCCACGGCCGCGGCC
>NZ_DASWVI010000199.1:0-6770 GCF_036401255.1 Nocardioides sp.
GATGCTGGGCGCCATGAGCTTCTTCCTCGACGCAGCCGACCGATTCACCGCCCTCGTCACCGCCACGACCGACTGGTCCGCGCCCAGCCCGTGCGAGGGCTGGAGCGCCGCCGACGTCGTCGACCACGTCGTCGACACCCAGCGCGACTACCTCACCCGGATGGACGTGCCGGTCGGCGACCGGCCCGGTGGGAGCCCGGAGGAGGTGTGGACGGCGCACCTGGCCGGCGTACGCCCGCTCGTCACCGACGAGCTGCGAGCGCGGGAGTACGACGGGTTCTTCGGCCGCACCACGATGGGCGCGACCCTGGACGACTTCTACGGGTTCGACCTCGTGGTCCACGGCTGGGATCTCGGCTCCTCCCAGGGCCGGCCGACGACGTTCACCGACGCCGACATGGCCGCGATGGAGGCGGCGTTCGAGGGCTTCGGGGAGCACGCGTACGACGACGGCGTGTTCAAGCGGCCGGTCGAGGTGCCCACCGACGCGTCGCGCCAGGCCAAGCTGCTAGCCCGGATGGGACGTCGGGCCGCCTGAACGGGTCGTGTGCCTGAGCACGGGCTATGGAGCGTTCTCAGGCACACGACCCGGCATCGACTACTTGGGAGGCATCCGGATGCCGCCGTCGACGCGGACCACCTCGCCGTTCATGTAGCTGTTGGTGATGCACTCGACGACCATGCTCGCCAGCTCGTCGGGCACACCGAGGCGCTTGGGGAACAGCACGCTCTCGCCGAGCTTGGCCTTGAACGCCTCGGCCTGCTCGCCCTCGCCGTAGATCGGGGTGTCGATCAGGCCGGGCGCGACCGTGTTGAGGCGGATGCCGGACGCCGCGAGGTCGCGGGCGACCGGGAGCGTCATGCCGACGACGCCGCCCTTGGAGGCGGAGTACGACGCCTGGCCGATCTGGCCGTCGAACGCCGCGACGCTCGCGAGGTTGACGATCGCCCCGCGGCAGCCGTCCTCGTCGGGCTCGTTGCGGCTCATCGCCGTCGCGGCCAGGCGGGTCATGTCGAAGGTGCCGATCAGGTTGATCGCGATGACCTTGCGGAACGCCTCGAGGTCGTGGGCGGAGTCGAACTCGCCGTCGCGGCCGATCGTGCGCTGCGCCCAGCCGATGCCGGCGGAGTTGACGCACGCGCGCAGCGGCGCGATCTGGGTGGCGGCGTCGACCGCGGCCTTGATCTGCTCGGTGTTCGTCACGTCGACCTGGGCGAACACGCCGCCGATCTCCTGGGCGAGTGCCTCGCCCTTCTCGGCCTGCAGGTCGGCGACGACCACGATCGCGCCCTTCGCGGCGAGCTGGCGGGCGGCGGCCGCGCCGATGCCCGACGCTGCGCCCGTGACGATGGCACTGGCTCCGTTGATGTCCATGGGCGCGAGCATAGCCACGCTCACAGTGGCGCTGTCACGGTCGGGTCGCCGGGTGTGACCTGTCAGCCGAAACCCGCACGACACGCCGGTGTCCCTCGGCGTGTCGTGCGGGGTTCACCGGCCGACCGGTGAAACCCGCAACCGCTCAGAGCGCCGTGGTCCCCCGCGCGACGATGACGGCGGGGCCGGTGAGCAGCACCCGGTCGTCGGTGGTCCAGGTCACCGTGAGCGTGCCGCCGGGGACGTCGACCCGGTAGGCCACGTCCGACCCGGAGGGCCGGGCGTCGTCGGCGAGCGCGGCGGCCACCATCACCGCGCAGGCGCCGGTGCCGCAGGAGCGGGTCTCCCCCGAGCCGCGCTCGTGCACGCGCATCGCGACGTGGCGCTCCCCGCGGCGTACGACGAACTCCACGTTCACCCCGTCCGGGAACCTCTCCGGGTCGCGGCTGGGCGGGTCGAGCAGCGGGCCCACCGGCCCGTGCGGGTCGAGGGAGTCCACGAACGCGACCGCGTGCGGGTTGCCCATGTCCACGTGCTGCGCCGGCCAGCTGGTGGCGCCGACCCCGACGACCGTGTCGCCGAGCACGCGCGGCGTCCCGAGGTCGGCGGTGATCTGGTCACCGTCGACCCGCACGACCTTCAGCCCGTCCCGGGTGTCGACCTCGATCGGCGCCGTCGGGTCGACGAGCCCAGCCTCCAGGAGGTAGCGGGCGAACACCCGGATGCCGTTGCCGCACATCTCGGCGATCGAGCCGTCGGCGTTGCGGTAGTCCATGAACCATCGGCCCTCGCGGCGTACGACGCGCAGCACGCCGTCACCGCCGATGCCGGCGCGCCGGTCGCAGAGCGCCCGCACCCGGTCGGCGGACAGGTCGCCGTGGACGGTGCCGTCGTGGTCGGGCAGCAGCACGAAGTCGTTCTCGGTGCCGTGGCCCTTGAGGAACGCGTAGGGCTCAGGCATACAGACCCCGCTCGTAGTTCTCGGGCCGGTAGTAGTCGTCGAGCTGCTCGGCGGTCAGTCCGCTCGGCTCGACGGTCGCCGCGATGACCGCACGTCGGGGCACCACGCCCTCGGGGTCCCAGGTCTCCGGCTTCCACAGTCCCGAGCGCAAGAACGCCTTGGCGCAGTGGAAGAACACCTCCTCGACGTCGACGACCACCGCGAGCAGCGGGCGGTGGCCCTTGACGACCATCTCGTCGAAGAACGGCGCGTCGCTGACGAGCCGCGCGCGGCCGTTGACGCGCAGCGTGTCGCCGCGGCCGGGGATGAGGAAGTTCAGCCCGACGTGCGGGTTCTCGAGGATGTTCTTGTAGCCGTCGGCCCGCTTGTTGCCCGGCCGCTCGGCGATCGCGATCGTGCGGTCGTCGATGACGTGCACGAGCGATCCGGCCGGGTCGCCCTTGGGCGAGGCGTCGCAGCGGCCGTCGGCCGACGAGGTCGCGAGCACGCAGAACGGCGAGGCCGCCAGCCAGGCGCGATCGACCTCGAGGAGCGCGGTGCGGCCCTTGTCGCGGGCGCGGGCGTTGGGTTCTCCGAGCAGCCCGACCAGCTCGTCCACGGTGCCGATCTCGGTCCAGGCCCGCTCGGTCGGGGGTGCGGCGCTCTCCACACCCCTTACGGTACTGGCGCCGTCACCTCGATTGCGGACGTACGACGGCGGCTGAGCCGCCGCCCCGCCGGTCCGGCTCGGCCGCGACCGTCAGCAGCCCGCCGGGCCCGAACTCGATGCCGGTCGCCGCGCCGATCTCGTGGCTGCCGGTGAAGATGTCGTCGTAGGTCTGCACGTCGTGGCCGAGCGCCGCGAGCGCGCCGCCGTACTGCTCGACGAACGCCGGCTCCGCGAGCACGGCGGGCGTGTTGCGCTGGGTGGCGCGGGGTGCCGCGATCGCCTCGGGCAGCGACATGCCGAGGTCGAGGCGGTCGAGGAGGATCTGCAGCACCGTGGTGATGATCGTCGAGCCGCCGGGCGAGCCCACCGCGACCAACGGCTTGCCGTCGCGCAGCACGAGCGTCGGCGCCATCGAGCTGCGCGGCCGCTTCAGCGGCTCGATCCGGTTGGGGTCGTCGGGGTCGTAGACCGCGGTGAAGTCGGTGAGCTCGTTGTTGAGCAGGAAGCCGCGGCCCGGGACCACGATCGCCGAGCCGCCGGTCTGCTCGATGGTCAGCGTGTACTCGACGACGTTGCCCCACCGGTCGGCAACCGTGAGATTCGTGGTCTCGACGTTCTCGGTGTCGGACCGCGCGGCCCCCGCGCGGGCCGGGGCGTCGCCGCAGGCGCCGTCGTACGACGACACGTCGCCCGGCGCGACCGGCTTGTCCGCGGCCTGGGCGGGGTCGATCTCGCAGTCCCGCTCGGCGGCGAAGTCGTCGCTGAGCAGGTCGGCGAGGGGTACGTCGACCTGGTCCGGGTCGCCGACGTACGCGCCGCGGTCCGCGAAGGCCAGGGCGCTCGCCTCCAGGTAGAGGTGCAGCGCCTCCGCCCTCGGGAGCGACCCGAGGTCGTGACGCTCCAGGATGTTGAGCGCCTCCCCGATCGTGGAGCCGCCCGAGGAGGACGGCGCCATGCCGTAGACGTCGAGGCCGCGGTAGCCGACGTGCGTCGGCGCCCGATCGACCGTCCGGTAACGCTCGAGGTCGCGGCGGACCATGAACCCCGGCGGCACCGGCAGCGTCGTGCTCCTCGTCGTCGGCGGGCGCCGGACGGCGCGGACGATCTCGCCGGCGAGGCGGCCGTCGTAGAACGCCCGCTGGCCGCGGTCGGCGATCAGACGGTAGGTCCGCGCCAGGTCCGGGTTGCGGAACACGCTGCCGACCCGGGGAGCGTGGCCACCGCGGTAGTAGAGCCTCCGGGTCGGCACGATCGCCTTGAAGCGGCGTTCGTTCTGTTCGACCTGGCCGCGGAACGTCTCGTCGACGACGAAGCCCCGGCGGGCGAGCCGCTCGGCCGGTGCGAGCGACTGGGCGAGCGAACGCGTGCCCCACCGGCGCAGCGCGCGCTGCCAGGTGGCGAGCGTGCCCGGCACCCCGACGGACACGCCGCTGGTGACCAGCTCCGGGGAGAAGTTGTAGGGCTCCCCGGTCTCCGGGTCGATGAACGCGTCGTGCGGCATCGCGGCGGGCGCGGTCTCGCGGCCGTCGATCGTGTGCACCTTCCCGGTCGCGGCGTCGTAGTGGACGAAGTAGCCGCCACCGCCGATGCCGGCACTGAACGGCTCGGTCACCCCGAGCGCCGCCGCGGTCGCGACAGCCGCGTCGACGGCGTTGCCACCGTCCTTGAGGACGCGCAGCCCGACGCGGGAGGCGTCGGGGTCCACGGACGCCACGCCGCCGCCGTACCCGACCGCGGTGGGGACCTTCGGTGGCGCGGGTGGCGGGGGTGGCGCGTGCGGCGTCGCGCCGGCGGGCGGCACGAGCAGCGCGGAGGCCAGGGGCAGCGACAGGCAGAGCGGTACGACGATCCCGAGACGACGCATACCCCGACCCGTGCCCGCTCAGTCGGCCGGCGAAACCACGTACCGCCCACAGAGGAACTCGCGGTTGCGGGCGTGGTCCTCGAGGCGCAGCTCGATGCGCCGCGGCAGCAGCGGGGCGCCGCCGCCGAGGGTCACCGGGGCGTACTGCACCCACACCTCGTCGAGCAGGCCGGCGTCGGCGAACTGACCGACCAGGTCGCCGCCGCCGATCAGCCAGACGTCCTTGCCACCGGCCGCCTCGCTCATCGCGGCATGGACGTTCCGCACGTCGTCGGTGGTGAACGTGATGCCGTCCTGCGGCTCGAACGAGCGGTGGGTGAAGACCCACGACGGCATCGTGAAGTCCCAGCCGCCCGGGTCGTTGTCGAGGATCCACTGGTAGGTCGTCGCCCCCAGCGCGGCGGCGCCGATCGTCGCGCGGAACGACGGGTAGCTCATCGGTCCGGCCTCGTCGATGTCGCGGCTCAGCAGCCAGCTCAGCGAGTTGTCCGGGTCGGCGATGAACCCGTCGAGGGAGCTGGCGGTGTAGTAGACCGTCTTCATGGGGTGCCTCCGGATCGTCGTCGCAGCCAGGTGATGGGGTCGCCCTCGTCGGTCTCGTGGCCGAGGTCGCGGAGCATCGCGCGGACGGTCAGCCGACGGTGGGCGGCGAAGGTGAGGACGTCGGCGAGGATGCTGCCGACCACGAAGCTCTCGGGCGGGTCGCACAGCGCGTCGACGATCCGGTCGTCCCACGCGTCGCGTCGCCCCAGGTCGCGGACGGTCTCCAGCCACCGGGGCGCGACGTCGTCGTGGCGGCGGACGAGGTCGGCGGGGGTGTCGGCGCGGTCGGCCGGGTGCTCCTCGCCGAGGATCGCGGCCAGCCAGACCTCCTTGGTGAACACGGTCCGCTCGAGCACCGCCGCGATCGACGGCTCGGCGCCCTCCCACGCCGAGACCAGCTGGCCGGGGCGCAGCTCGCGGCGGTAGTCGGCGTCGGGCAGCTGCTTGGCGAGATCGATGAGCTCGCGAGTGTCGTCGAGGTCGTGGTGGACCAGGAGGTCCAGGGGCTGGGTCATCGTGTGCTCCCCGGTGTGCACCCACAGTGAGGTGGGCGGGTGGAAGTGGATCCCGTTCGGCGCGGGCAGCCAGTGGCCCCCGGCGCCCGGCTCGGACGGCGGGTGGCCGAAGGCCCGCGCGAACGCCCGGCTGAAGCCCTCGACGGAGTCGTAGCCGGCCGCGAACGCCGCGTCGGTGACCGACGCACCCCCGCGCAGCTGCCACGCCGCCCGCTCGAGCATCACGCGACGGCGCATCGCCACCGGCGGCTCACCGGCACCGGCCGAGAGCTGGCGGCTGAAGTGGTACGGCGACGCGAACGCCCCGCCCGCCATCTCCTCCAGGCTCGTGTGCTGCTCGTCGAGCACCGCGTCGAGCAGCTCGCGCAGCCGATCCCGTCCCGCCATGGGTCTCAGTCTGGCGGCGACCCATCCCCGCCCGCTTGACCGATCTTGCTCACCGCGCGGTCGACCAGCTCGGGGTCGTCGTGGCGGATCCAGGTGATCCGCGGGTCCTTGCGGAACCACGAGTCCTGCCGGCGGGCGAACCGGCGCGTGGCCGTGATCGTGCGCTCCCGCGCCTCCTCGAGACCCAGCTCGCCCGCGAGGTACGCCGCGACCTCGCGGTAGCCGATCGCGCGGCCGGCGGTGCGGCCCTCGGCGAGACCCTCGGCCAGCAGCCGCTCGACCTCGTCGACGAACCCGGCCTCGAACATCGCGTCCACGCGTGCGGCGATCCGCTCGTCGAGCGTGGGCCGGTCGATGTCGACGCCGATCTGGACGGTGTGCGGGTCGGCGTACTCCAGTGTGGGCAGCGAGGCCGTGAACGGCCGGCCGGTGATCTCGACGACCTCCAGCGCCCGCACGATGCGGCGGCCGTTCTC
>NZ_DASWVI010000200.1:0-12824 GCF_036401255.1 Nocardioides sp.
CCGGTCCTGAGCGGCTCTGATCGGTCTTGATCGGCCGGGTCGGGCTGATAGGTTCGGACCAACCGTCAACCTCAACCCGGCCCTGAGGGTTTGCCGCCCGACCGAAGGACAGACCGATGCCGTTCTGCACAGCGTGTGGCACGCAGAACCCCGACGACGCGCGCTTCTGCTCCCAGTGCGGCACCCGCCTGGTGACGGCCGCGCCCGCGGCCCCTGCTGCGACCAACGAGCCGTCGGGGGAGTCGACCGCGACGATCGCGATCGGGCTCGGCGCGGACAAGGTCGAGACCTCCGACCGCCAGCTCAACGCCGTCGACGCGGCCGCCGTGGACGCGCTCCCGGCCGGCCATGCGCTGCTGGTGGTGCAGCGCGGCCCGGGGGCCGGCAGCCGGTTCCTGCTGGACGCCGACGTCGTCAACGCCGGCCGGCATCCCGACAGCGAGATCTTCCTGGACGACGTCACCGTCTCCCGCCGGCATGCCGAGTTCCACCGGGCCGGCGAGTCGTTCACGGTGAGCGACGTCGGCAGCCTCAACGGCACCTACGTCAACCGCGACCGGATCGACCGGGTCCAGCTGACCGACGGTGACGAGGTGCAGATCGGCAAGTACCGCCTGGTGTTCTTCTCCGGGCACTCGAGCAGGTGACGCCGGAGGTGTCCGCGGTCTCGGGGGCATCGGGCGCGTCGTCGAGCGCGCGGGCCCGGATGAACATTGGGCAGGTGCTCGACCAGCTGCGTCCGGACTTCCCGGGCATCACCATCCCCAAGATCCGGTTCCTCGAGGACAAGGGACTGATCAAGCCCGAGCGGACCCCGGCCGGCTACCGGAAGTTCTCCCACGACGACGTCGAGCGGTTGCGCTATGTGCTGCGGATGCAGCGCGACCACTACCTGCCGCTGAAGGTGATCGGCGAGCACCTCGACGCCATCGACCGTGGCCTCGAGCCGCCGCCCATCGACCCCGTCGTACCGACCGTGCCCACGGTCGCGCTGGCCGCCGACGGGCTGCCGAGCCCGGCGTCGTTCAGCCGACGCGACAACGTGCGGCTCTCGCGGCGCGAGCTGGTCAAGATCGCCGGCATCACCGAGGAGCTGCTCGAGCAGCTCGAACAGTTCGGCCTCGTGGCGCCGCGCACGGGCACCGGCCACTACGACACCGACGCCCTCGTGATCGCCCAGACCGCGCGCGAGCTGGCCGACTTCGGTTTCGAGCCGCGCCACCTGCGGGCGTTCAAGACCGCCGCCGACCGCGAGGTCGGTCTCGTCGAGCAGGCCGTCGCCACGCAGAAGCGGGGCCGCGACGCCGCCGCGAAGGCCCGGGCCGAGGACACCGTCAGCGAGATCGCCGCCCTCTCCGTGCGTCTGCACGCGACGCTGGTCAAGACCGGCCTCCGCGCCACCTGAGGCGCCGATGGCCCGACCGGCCGGGGGTACTGTGGAGTGGTGCGCGAAGTCGATGTCATGGGAGTCAGGGTGGAGATGCCCTCGAACCAGCCGATCGTGCTGCTGCGCGAGGTGTCGGGCGAGCGCTACCTCCCCATCTGGATCGGAGCCGTGGAGGCGACGGCGATCGCCTTCGCCCAGCAGGGCGTGGTCCCGCCACGGCCGCTGACGCACGACCTGATGAAGGACGTGCTCGAGGCCACCGGCAACGAGCTCACCGAGGTGCAGATCACCGACGTCAAGGACGGTGTCTTCTTCGCGACCCTGGTCTTCGGCTCCGGGGCCGAGGTGAGCGCCCGGCCCTCGGACTCCATCGCCCTGGCGCTGCGCACCGGCACCCGCATCGTGTGCGCCGAGGAGGTCCTCGACGAGGCCGGCCTCGCCGTCCCCGCCGAGCAGGAGGACGAGGTGGAGAAGTTCCGCGAGTTCCTCGACCAGGTCACCCCCGAGGACTTCGACGCCCCCACCGAGCCCTGAGCGCCTCTTCTCCCCCCGGCTGTTCCAGCGCGTCGTTCGAGCGCGTCGTTCGAGGGCGTCGTTCGAAGGCGCAGTCGCGGTGCCGTTCCAGTGCCGTTTCGGTGCGCGTCCGGGTGCCGGAATCTTCTGTCGTTTGGTCACCAACCGCATGGACTCGGCGGGAAATGCTGTCGTTGGTGACCAAACGGCAGGCCCACTGGAGGGCTGGCGCTCGGTCGTGGCGGTCGAGACGACCCAGTTGCGGGCCGCCCTCGGGGTCGGTCGAGGTTGCCCGGGGCCCGGCGGTGCCGCTGCCGGCTGTCCGGATGGTGTCGTTTGGTCACCAACCGCAACGACATCTCGCGAGCTGATGTCGTTGGTGACCAAACGGCAAGGGGCCGAGTCCGCGGCCCGGGGCGCGACCCAGGCGGATCGGACCTCCCCGCCGGGTCCTCGACCCGCCCGATCACGCCGCGCGAGGTGCTGCGGTTTGGTCACCAACGACGACCATGCGGCCCGAAGAGATGTCGTTGGTGACCAAACCGCAACCGCCAGCAGCCGCCGGCGACGCCGAACCATCATCCTCAGGTAGAGCTTGAGTGTTGCGACACGCCGCGGGCTTCTTTGACGGGTCTGCGGCGGGGGCCTACCTTGAAGTGTCTCTGTTGTAACTTCCACCGTGTGGTGCCCCGGCTCGACCGGTCCGCGCGGCACCTTCCCCCCGGCAGTTACGCACAACGGAGTAGCCCACGGAGGACCGTGTGAACGAGAACGAGCAGCAGTCGGAGCAGGCCGAGGCCGCCCTCGCCGCCCACGCCGCGGAGGAGCAGGGACTGCTCTTCACCGACGACGTCTCGCCGCTGCCCAGTGACACGGGATACCGCGGTCCGACGGCCTGCAACGCGGCCGGGATCACCTATCGCCAGCTCGACTACTGGGCACGCACCGGGCTGATCGAGCCCACGGTGCGCGGCGCCAAGGGCTCCGGCTCGCAGCGGCTCTACTCCTTCCAGGACATCTTGCTGCTCAAGGTCGTCAAGCGACTCCTCGACGCCGGCATCTCGCTTCAGCAGATCCGCACTGCGGTCCAGCACCTGCGAGCCCGCGGCACCGATGACCTGACTCGCGTGACCCTGATGAGCGACGGTGTCTCGGTCTACGAGTGCACCAGCAACGACGAGATCATCGACCTGCTGCAGGGTGGCCAGGGCGTGTTCGGCATCGCCATCGGCGGCGTCTGGCAGGAGATCGAGGGCACGCTGGCCGAGCTGCCCAGCGAGCGCACCGCGGAGTCCGATGCCGAGCCGACGCCGGGCGACGAGCTCGCCGCCCGCCGCGCGGCCCGCAAGACCGGCTGACCCACCCACTGTCACCTCGACCCGCCCGGAAACTTCGGGCGGGTCGACGCCATTTCGAGGCGTTCCGGGGGCGTCGCGGTAGATTGGGAGGGCTGACACTCCCGCGCGGGAGAGTCCCCGGCACCAGCACGACCGCCGGGGCGCCGAAGGGGCAATTCCTCCCCGGAACCTCTCAGGCTTCAGGACCGCGCGGGTCAGGCACTCTGGAGCGCCACCCGGCGGTGTGACAGAGGGGGAGGCACCCGATCGCCTTCGAGGAGCCCCGATGTCAGACCACCGCCCGCTCACCGAGCTCGACGACGCCGTCCCGTTCGCCGACCGCCACATCGGCCTGCGTCCGGAGGACGTGGCCGTGATGCTCGACCGGCTCGGGTTCGACTCCCTGGACGCCCTGATGGCGGCCGCCGTGCCCGGCGGCATTCGCTCGGCCGACCAGCTCGACCTGCCCGCGCCGATCAGCGAGGAGGCCACCGCCCGCGAGCTGCGCGCGATCGCCGCGGCCAACCGCCCCGGCGAGGCGATGATCGGCCTGGGCTACCACGCGACCACGACGCCGCCGGTGATCCGCCGCAACGTGCTCGAGGACCCGAGCTGGTACACCGCCTACACGCCGTACCAGCCGGAGATCTCCCAGGGCCGTCTCGAGGCGCTGCTGAACTTCCAGACGGTGATCGGCGACCTGTCCGGCCTGCCGACCGCCAACGCGTCGCTGCTGGACGAGGGGACCGCCGCAGCCGAGGCGATGACGCTGGTACGCCGGGCGAAGCGGTCCGCGCAGGGCCCGTTCGTCGTGGACGCCGACGCGCTGCCCCAGACGATCGAGGTCGTCCGCACCCGCGCCCAGGGCCTCGGCATCGACGTCGTGGTCGCCGACCTCGCCGACGGCCTGCCCGCGGCCGTCTTGGAGTCCGGCCTCTCCGGTGTGCTCGTGCAGTACCCCGGCGCGTCCGGGCGCGTGCTCGACCCGCGGCGCGTGATCGAGCAGGCCCACGAGCACGACGCCCTCGCCGTGGTCGCCGCCGACCTGCTCGCCCTCACGGTCCTGGAGGCCCCCGGGACGCTCGGCGCGGACGTCGTGGTCGGCTCGAGCCAGCGCTTCGGCGTCCCGCTGTTCTACGGCGGCCCGCACGCGGGCTACATGGCGGTCGCCGCCGGCCTCGAGCGGCACCTGCCCGGTCGGCTGGTCGGGGTGTCCGTCGACGCCGAAGGCCGCCCGGCGTACCGGCTCGCGCTGCAGACCCGTGAGCAGCACATCCGCCGCGACAAGGCGACCTCCAACATCTGCACCGCGCAGGTGCTGCTGGCCGTGGTGGCCTCGATGTACGCCGTCTACCACGGCCCGGACGGGCTGCGCTCGATCGCTGCCCGCACGCACCGCTACGCCGCGGTGCTCGCGGCGGCCCTGGGGCAGGGCGGCTTCCCGGTCGTCCACGAGGACTTCTTCGACACGCTGACGGTGCGGGCTCCCGGCCGCGCCGCCGACGTGGTGGCCGCGGCCCGGGCGCTGGGTGTGCAGCTGCGGCTGGTCGACGCCGACCACGTCGGCCTCAGCACCTCGGAGTGCACGACGCGGTCGACGCTGACCAGCGTGCTCAAGGCGTTCGGGGTCTCGACCGACTCCGCCGGCGGCGGCGTCGACCTCGAGGCCCTCGACGCGACGACCGGCGACGCGCTGCCCGAGTCGCTGCGGCGCACCACGGCGTACCTCACCCACGAGGTCTTCTCCAGCTACCACAGCGAGACCGCGATGCTGCGCTACCTGCGCCGGCTCTCGGCCCGCGACTACGCGCTCGACCGCGGGATGATCCCGCTGGGCTCGTGCACCATGACGCTCAACGCGACCACCGAGATGGAGCCGATCTCGCTGCCCGGCTTCGCCGACCTGCACCCGTTCGCGCCCGCCGAGGACGCCTCGGGCTACCGGCAGCTTGTCACCCAGCTCGAGACCTGGCTCGCCGAGGTGACCGGCTACGACTCGGTGTCGATCCAGCCCAACGCCGGGTCGCAGGGAGAGCTCGCCGGGCTGCTCGCGATCCGCGCCTACCACCGGGCCAACGGCGGTGAGGGTCGCAACGTCTGCCTGATCCCGTCGTCCGCACACGGCACCAACGCCGCCTCCGCCGTGCTGTCCGGGATGCGGGTCGTGGTCGTGAAGTCCGGTCCCGGCGGCGAGGTCGATCTCGCGGACCTGCGCGCCCAGTGCGCCGCGCACGCCGACGACCTCGCCGCGATCATGGTGACCTACCCGTCCACCCACGGCGCGTACGAGGAGACGATCACGGAGCTGTGCGAGATCGTGCACGCGCACGGCGGTCAGGTGTACGTCGACGGGGCGAACCTGAACGCACTGCTGGGCTACGCCAAGCCAGGCGAGTTCGGCGGCGACGTGTCCCACCTGAACCTGCACAAGACGTTCTGCATCCCGCACGGCGGCGGCGGGCCCGGTGTCGGTCCGGTCGCGGTGCGTGCCCACCTCGCGCCGTACCTGCCCTCCCACCCGATGCATCCCGAGGAGGCCAGGCGCTCGGGGATCGGGCCGGTGAGCTCGGCGCCGTACGGCTCGGCGGGCATCCTGCCGATCTCGTGGGCCTACATCCGGCTGATGGGCGCCGCGGGCCTGACCCGCGCGACCGCCGCGGCGGTGCTGTCGGCCAACTACGTCGCCGCCCGGCTCGGTGAGCACTACCCGGTGCTCTACCGCGGCCACGGCGGGCTGGTGGCCCACGAGTGCATCCTCGACCTGCGTGGCCTGACCAAGGACACCGGCGTCAGCGTCGACGACGTCGCCAAGCGGCTGATCGACTATGGCTTCCACGCCCCGACGATGTCGTTCCCGGTCGCTGGCACGCTGATGGTCGAGCCCACGGAGTCCGAGGACCTGGGCGAGCTCGACCGGTTCATCGACGCGATGATCGCGATCAAGGGCGAGATCGACCGGGTCGCGGCGGGGGAGTGGACCCCGGAGGAGTCGCCGCTGCGTGGTGCGCCGCACACGTCGCGGGCGCTGGTCGGCGAGTGGGACCGCGCGTACTCGCGCGAGCTGGCGGTCTTCCCGACCGGGATCGATCCGGACAAGTACTGGCCGCCGGTGGCGCGCATCGACCAGGCGTACGGCGACCGGCACCTGGTGTGCGCCTGCCCGCCTCTGGAAGCATTCGCGGAGTGACGAAGGACCCGGTCGCCCCCTCCACGTCCCGCCGCCTGCTCGCCGTCCTGGCCCGGGCGCAGTCTCGAGGGCGGCTCCCGTCGGTGGTGGCCGGGCTGGTGCGCGACGGCGAGCCGGTGTGGTTCGGCTCGTACGGCGGTCCGGCCGTGACCGGCCACGACCCGCTCGACGTGCAGTACCGGATCGGATCGATCACCAAGACGATGACCGCGGTGCTCGTGCTGCAGCTCGAGCGCGACCGCCGCGTCGCTCTGGACGACCCGGCGTCGGCGGTGCTCACCGAGCTCGCCGGTCATCCGTACGCCGACCAGAGCCTGCGCACGCTGCTCGCGCACGACGCGGGTCTGCAGTCCGAGCCGGCCGGTTCGTGGTGGGAGCGGACGCCGGGCGGATCGTTCGTCGACCTGATGGCCGCCAACGACGGCACAGGTGCGGCGTTCGGCGCGCACGAGCGGTTCCACTACTCGAACCTGGGCTACGCGGTCCTCGGCGAAGTGGCGGCACGCGTGCTCGGCACCACCTGGTGGGAAGCGGTTCGCGCGCGTGTGCTGGAGCCGCTGGGCATGACGCGCACGGCGTACCTCCCCGAGGGTGCGGCCGCCCAGGGCCGGTCGGTGCACCCCTACGACGGGACACTGCTCGACGAGCCGGCCACCGACAACGGGGCGATGGCGCCGGCGGGCCAGCTGTGGGCGACGATCACCGACCTCGCGACGTACGCCGCGTTCCTCGGTCAGGGGCATCCGGACGTGCTCTCGGCCGATGCGCTGGCGCGGGCATTCGCTCCCCAGTCGGGCAGCCCCGAGGACGGGCTGCGGTCCGCACACGGCCTCGGGTTCCAACTGTTCGCGGGCGGGTCCGGCACGCTGGCCGGGCACACCGGCTCGATGCCCGGGTTCCTCGCGACGGTGCTCGTGGACCGGCGCCGCCGCACCGGCGGCGTGGTGCTCGCGAACGCGACGACCGGGTTCTCGCCGGCCGAGTGCGTGATCGGGCTGCTCGAGGAGCTCGAGCGGTGCGAGCCGACCCTCGCCGAGCCGTGGCGCCCGACCGAGAGCGTGCCGGCCGAGCTGGCCGGCGTACCCGGCGTGTGGCACTGGGGCAACACGCCGGTGGTGTTCGCGATGGAGGGCGAGGAGCTCGTGGGTCTGCGCAACGGCGTCGAGGCCTACCGGTTCGTCGTGCGCGACGGCCGAGTCGTCGGGCGCACCGGCTACCACGCCGGCGAGGAGCTCCACGTCGTGCGCCGACCCGACGGCTCCGTGGGACATCTGGAGGCCGCGACGTTCGTGTACACGCGCACGCCCTACGACCCGGAGGCCCCCATCCCCGGGGGCGCTCCGGGCCGTTAGTGCCGCTGCTGCGCCGCGGTCAGTCGACCGCGGACTCCTTGGTGACCCGGAGGTCGTAGCGGAAGGCCGGGGCGCACGTGAGGCCTGCGCTCGCGCCCTTCCAGGTCAGGGTCAGGTCGGTCTTCAGTCGGCGGTGGAAGCCGTCGATGGTGATGTGCTGGCCGGCGTCGTCGTGCTCCTCGTGCACGGCGATGCGGTCGCCGACCTTGCGGGCCGTCCCCGCGATGACCGCCCGGCTGCCTCCGACCGCGAGGGTGCCGCGGACCTTGCGGCCGGTGCGGAAGTCCTGGTCGGTGTCGCGGCTGCCACCGACCTGGTGGCCGTCGTCGCCGACGAGGATCTGGATGGTGTTCCGCACGGTGTCGTTCTCGTAGAGGCTCGCGTAGACCGGGCGGTCCTTGATCGTGCCGGTGCACTCGATGACGATGCCGCGCTCGCGGGTGGTGGTCGGCTCGGCGGCGGACGCCGGTGTGCTCAGGCCGATCAGGCCCGAGGTCGCGACGACGGCGAGAGCGCCGGTGACGGCGCCGGTGAGGGCGGGGGTGCTGCGCATGGGTGTGCCTTGCTTCCTGTGTGTCGAGTCTGGTTCTGGGTCGAACACAGGAGATACGCCGGACCGAGCGGTCCGGTTGCATCGGATCTTCAGCGCGCCTGCGAGACGCTGGACATGTTGAAGTCGGGCACCCGCAGGGCCGGCATCGCGGTGCGGGAGAAGTAGTCGTCGCCCCACTCCCGGCTGAACGCCGGCAGGGTCGCGGAGGCGTGGGTGAACCGGTTGAGCAGATCCACCGGGCTCTCGTTGAACCGGAAGTTGTTGACCGCTCCGGTGATCTCGCCGCCCTCGACGAGGTAGACGCCATCGCGGGTGATGCCGGTCAGCAGCAGCGTCTGCGGGTCGACCTCGCGGATGTACCACAGGCAGGTCAGCAGCAGCCCGCGGTCGGTGCCGGCGACCAGGTCCTCGATCGAGCCGGAGCCGCCGTCGACGGACAGCACGAGGTTGTCGATCGCCGGCGTCACCGGCTGCCCGGTCATCGTGGCGGAGTGCCGGGTCTGGAGGAGGGCCGCCAGCCGGCCGTCGCGGATCCAGTCGGTGCGCTCGAGCGGCAGCCCGTTGTCGAAGACCGACGTCTCGTTGCTCGAGCTCGCGGCCACGGCGAACGGCTCGCACTCCAGGCCGGAGTACGCCGGGTCCGAGAAGAGGTTAACCCCCGGCTTGGCCAGCGGCTCGCCGATCCGGGTGCCACCACCACGCCGGCTGTAGACCGACTGGCCCTCGAACGCGGTGCGCGCCCCGGCGTACCAGTAGGCGTCGATCATCAGGTCGGCGACCGCGGTCGGCGGCAGGATCGTGTCGTAGCGACCGGCCGGGAGGTCCACCTGGCGCTCGGCCCAGCCCAGCCGGCGCGCGAGCTCGGCGTCGATCGCGAGCGGGTCGACGTCACTGAAGTCGCGGGTGGCGGCGCCGACCCAGGCGCTCCGGGTCAGGTCGGCCGACTTCGCGGTGCAGCCGACGTGCCCGGTCGGCTGCACGTGCCGCAGCCGCAGCCCGGTCGTCGAGCCGAGGTAGGTCGTCGTCGACTCGTGGTTGACGAACCCGTACAGCACCCGGCCCTCGGCGCCGGCCCGGCCGAACGCCTCGCCGAGCGCCGGAGCGACCGCGTCGTAGACGTGCACGTCCGTTGGCACGGGCGGCTCGTCCCAGTCCGGACTGACCGCGTCGCGCACCAGGTCGTTGGCGTCCTCGGCCGGTGCAGCCGCACGGGCCGCGGCGTCCGCGGCCTCCACCAGCGCCGTCACCCCGGCCTGGGTGGTGGCGCTCCCGGTCATCGAGCCCGTCGCCACCCCGTCGGCCGACCGGACGAAGGAGATGACCGTGACCTCGACGCCCTGCATGACGCCGTTGGTGGTGAGGGTGTTGTTGGCCCAGCGCAGGTTGGCACTGGTCTTGTCGTTGACGATCACGACGCAGTCGTCGGCGACCGAGGCCGCGACCGCCTGGTCGACGAAGGACTGGGGGGAGACGGGAGTGCTCATCAGTGGCCGGCCTCGTCGGTGGTGTTGAGGATGCGGACGTCGCGGAACAGCGCGGTGGGACAGCCGTGACTGACGCTCGCGACCTGGCCGGGTTGGGCCTTGCCGCAGTTGAAGGCGCCCCCCAGCACATAGGTCTGCGGGCCGCCGACCGCCTCCATCGAGCCCCAGAAGTCGGTCGTCGTGGCCTGGTAGGCCGCGTCGCGCACCTGGCCGGCCAGCTCGCCGTCGACGATCCGGAAGAACCGTTGCCCGGTGAACTGGAAGTTGAACCGCTGCATGTCGATGCTCCACGACTTGTCACCCACGATGTAGAGCCCGCGCTCGACGCGGCGGATCAGGTCCTCGGTCGACGGCCCGTCGGGCGCCGGCTGCAGCGAGACGTTGGCCATCCGCTGGATGGGGATGTGGCCGGGGGAGTCGGCGTACGCGCAGCCGTTGGAGCGGCCACCCGGGAAGTCGGGCCCGGCGAGGTCCGGGTACATCCGGCCCATCGCCCGGTCGAGCTGGTAGCCGACCAGGACACCGTCCTCGACGATGTCCCACCGCTGGGTCTGCACCCCTTCGTCGTCGTAGCCGATCGTCGCGAGCCCGTGCGGCTCGGTGCGGTCACCGGTCACGTTCATGACCGGAGACCCGTACCGCAGCGTGCCGAGCTGGTCGGGCGTCGCGAACGACGTCCCGGCGTAGTTGGCCTCGTAGCCGAGCGCCCGGTCGAGCTCCGTCGCGTGGCCGATCGACTCGTGGATTGTCAGCCACAGGTTCGACGGATGGATCACCAGGTCGTAGCGGCCCGGATCGACGCTCGGTGCCGCGAGCTTCTCGGCCAGCAGCTCGGGAACCTCGGCCAGTTCGGCGTCCCAGTCCCAGCTGTCGGGGCCGCCGGCTCCCTGGTCCAGGTACTCCCACCCGCGGCCCACGGGCGGGGCGATGCTCGCCATCGAGTCGAACACCTCGCCCGCGGCACCCATCGCCTCGAAGCCGGGGTGCAGCCGGACCCGCTGCTGGGTGGTGCGGGTGCCGGCCAGATCCGCGTAGTACTTGTTCTCCTGGACCTGCAGCAGGTGCGCCGCGGCGTGGTCGACGGCGGGGTGCGCGCGCAGCCGGTCGGTCCAGTCGATCAGCACCTCGGCCTTGTCGCGCACCGGCACGTCGAGCGGGTTCACGGCGTACGCCGAGACCCACTCGACGTCGGCATGCACCGGCTCGTCGGCCAGCTCGACGGGGCGGCTGGTCATCTCGGCGGCCAGTCGGGCGACCGCGACCGCGGTCTCGGCGACGCGGACCGCCTCCTCCGTCGTGAGCACGACACCGGACGCGAATCCCCAGGCGCCGCGGTGCAGGACGCGCACCGCGAAGCCGAGGTCCTCGGTGTCGTTGGCGCCCTGGAGCACCCCGTCGCGGACCCCGAGGGTCTGGTAGCGGACCCGCTCGAAGCGGAAGTCGGCATGGCTGGCGCCGAGCTCCTGCGCCCGGCCGAGCGCGGCCTCACCCAGGCTGCGGTAGGGGAGCGCGCTGAAGGACGGGTCGACGCCGGGGACAGCCATGACGGCAACGTACCCGACGTCCGGCAGGGGCCTGCGGCTGCGATAGGGTCCGCAGCCATGGGCGCTCCTTCCTGGCTCGGCATCGGCGCGCAGCGCAGCGGCACCACGTGGTTCACCGCGCTGCTGTGCCAGCACCCCCAGGTCGACCTCGGCACCAACGACGTGAAGGAGCAGCAGCTCTTCCACCGGCTGGCGGACGGGCTGATCCCCGAGGCGGAGTACTTCGACCTGTTCCCCGACGACGGCATCCGCCGCGGCGAGTTCTCCCCGAGCTATCTGCGGCACCCGTCGATGGCGTCCGTCGTCGCCCGCACGATGCCGGAGGGCCCGATCGTCGTGCTGCTGCGCGACCCCGTCGAGCGCTACCGCTCGGCGATGCGGCTGGCCGCGTTCCGGGGACGGTCCTACCCGTACCCGGTGCCGCAGCAGCTGCAGGCGTGGGCCGGGATGTACGCCGACCAGCTCGATGCGTGGGCGCACTTCGTCGGCCGGGACCGGCTGCACGTGATGGTCTACGAGCAGGCGCGCACCGCCGCCCAGGCAGCGGTCGACGGTGTCTGGCGGGCGATGGGTCTCGAGCCCGTCGCGCTCGAGCACAGCGAGCGTCCGTCGGCGACGACCAGCAAGGCTCCCTGGGACTGGCCCGAGGGCACCCGCGAGATGCTCCAGGTGCTGTATCGGCCGCAGGCCCAGCGGTTGGCCGGGGACTGGGGCCTCGACGTCACCTCGTGGTCGCTGGACTGATCGCCAGCGTCGACCCCCGCCGGGACTTCGACACGACCAGCCGGGTCGGGATCCGGTCGCGCATCTCCGCGACGTGGCTGACCACGCCGACGACGCGGCCGCCGTCGCGCAGCGAGTCGAGGGTGTCCATCACGTCGTCGAGCGTGTCGGCGTCGAGCGCACCGAAGCCCTCGTCGACGAACAGCGTGTCGAGCTCGGCGCCGCCGGCCTCCTGAGTCACCACGTCGGCGAGCCCGAGCGCGAGGGCGAGCGAGACCACGAACGTCTCGCCGCCCGACAACGTCGCCGGGTCGCGGGCCTCGCCGGACCAGTCGTCACGCACCAGCAGGCTCAGTCCACCGCGGGTCTCACCGGCGCCGCGACGTCCCGTGTGCTCCAGGGAGAACCGCTGGTCGCTCATCCGGCCGAGCCGCTCGTTGGCGGCCGCGACGACCTGGGAGAGCCGGTAGGCGAGGACGTACGCCGAGAGCCGCATCTGCAACCGGTTGTCGGCGGCCTTGCCCTCGACGAAGCTGCACATCCGGGCGGTGAGCTCGAGCTCCTCGCGCAGCGGGCCCCAGTCGGCCAGCGCGGCGTCGAGCTCGGACACGAGGCGGGTGAGCCGCGAGGCGCGGGTCGCCCAGGCGGACTCGCGCGCGCGGGCCGCGCCGAGGGCGTCGAGGGTGTCGCGGTGCTCGCGCTCGAGCGCGTCGAGGTCGGGCAGCGGGGCCGCAGCGACCTCGT
>NZ_DASWVI010000201.1:0-8271 GCF_036401255.1 Nocardioides sp.
CGCCTCACCGCAGCCGGTCCGCAACGGACGCGAACCGCGACTGTTCCGCTACGCGCCCAGGCGCGGTCAACGGCACACGGGACGAGGGTGGGCCGCCGCGACCGCCCCCGTGGCGGCGTGGCGGATGACCTCCGACCAGGCCCCCGTCCTGTGGCCGTTCATCTCCACCCCCGGCCTGCCGCCGACCGGCGCCCAGATGGGCATCGACCAGCTCTCCGGCGGCAGCTTCTACGCCGACCCGCTCGGCTGGGTCCTGCGCGACGACGTGCCCGTCACCAACCCCAACATCTTCGCGTTCGGCAAACCCGGCCGCGGCAAGTCCGCGACCGTCAAGGCGTTCGTGCTGCGGATGATGGACTTCGGCTACCGCACCCTCATCGTGGGCGACCCCAAGGACGAGTACGAGAAGCTCTGCCACGCCCTCGAAGTGCAGCCCTTCGCCATCGGGCACGGCCTGCCCGCCCGGATCAACCCCCTCGCCTTCGGGCCCCTCGGCCCCGGCTGGGAGCACCTCGACCCCGCGGCCGCACAAGCCCGGGCCGCGGTCGTCTTCGCCCGCTGGCTCACCCTCATCCGCGGCCTCGTCGGCAGCCAACGCATCGGCGAGGCGCGGGTCCCGTTCGGGCCCTCCGACGAGGTCGTCGTCAAGACCGCCCTGGCCGACCTCACCGGCTACGCCCACGGGCAGAGCCGCCTGCGGGAGGTCACCATCCCCCAGCTGTGGCAGGCGCTCGACACGCCCACCGACGCCCTGGTCACCGACTGCCGGTACGCGAGCCGGCAGCAGTTCCTCGACGACACCCGGCTACTGCGCGACGCCCTCGGCCAGCTCGTCACCGGCGCGCTGGCCGGCCTGTTCGACGACCACACCACCATCGACGTCGACTGGCACGCCCCCATCCAGTCCCTGAGCCTGTCCCGCCTCGAGCCCCTCGGCGACGACGCCGTCGGCATCGCCCTGACCTGCCTCAACTCCTGGGGACGCGCCATGCGCGAAACCGCCGCCCCCGGCGACCTGCGCATCGTCGTCCGGGACGAGTCATGGAAGCAGCTGCGGCTCGGGCCCGACGCGGTCAAGAGCTTCGACGCCGACCTGCGCCTGTCCCGCCGCGACGGCGACATCCAGTTCGCCGTCGCCCACAAACCCTCCGACCTGCTCTCCGCCGGCGACACCGGATCCCAAGCCGTCACCATCGCCAAGGACCTGCTCCACCTGGCCGACATCAAGATCCTCCACGGCCAGGACGCCGCCGTCGCCGACGACCTCGAGACCCTCCTCGGGCTCGGACCCATCGCCCGCGACCTCGTCACCGGGTGGGCCATGAACGGCAAAGGCCGCGCCCTCTGGTGCGTAGGAGAACAGGCCTACAAAGTCCAAACGGTCCTACACCCCGCCGAGCTCGAGATCGCATTCACCAACGACGCCCTCACCGGCGCCGCCTGAGCCAGAGGCGTCCTCGTGGGCAAGCTCCTCGCCGCTGTAGCACTCGTCGTCGCTGTCGTATGCGCCCCGCTGCTCGTCGCGCTCATGGTCGCCGGTGCCGCGGGCTCAGCCGCAGGGTCCCCCTCGAGCGTGTGCGGGGGAGCCGTGCCCGCGACCGGCACGTGGCGGCCGCCCTTCGTGCAGGCCTACACCCTGTCCCCCCGCGGCATCGGCTGGCGCTACCACCCCGTCTTCAAACGCATGAACTTCCACGGCGGACAGGACATGTCCTCCCAGCCCGGACCCGGCCCCATCGTCGCCGTGGCCGCCGGCCGCGTCATCCGAGCCGGCTGGGACACCACCGGCTACGGCAACGTCGTCGACCTCCAGCACGCCGGCGGCATCCAGACCCGCTACGCCCACCTCGCCATCATCAACCCCGCCATCGTCCCCGACGCCATGATCGCCGTCGGGCAGCAGCTCGGCCTCGAGGGCTCCACCGGCGCCAGCACCGGCAACCACCTGCACTTCGAGGTCATCGCCGACGGCGAACGCGTCGACCCGATCGCGTTCATGCGCGACCACGGCGCCCCCATCGACGGCCGACCCGTCGGACCCTCCCGCGCCATGGCGCCGGGATCACGCGACGCGGTTCCGTCGGACGAATCAACCGCGCCACCGCCACCACCCGGGCAGCCAAGGCGGAACTCCCTGCACAACCCGCCCCAGCCGATCCCCGACGACATCCTCCGGCTCTACACCGAGGCCGGCCGCAAGTACGCGATCCCCTGGCAGCTGCTCGCCGGGATCGGCATGGAAGAAACCGCCCACGGCCGCATCACCGGGGTATCGTCAGCCGGCGCCAGAGGAATCATGCAGTTCATGCCCGCCACCTGGGCCACCTACGGCATCGACGGAGACGGCGACCGACGAGCCGACATCACCAATAGGGCCGACAGCATCTACTCCGCCGCCAACTACCTCGACCACACTGGAGCCCGAACCGGCGCCGACGGTGTCCGCCGGGCGCTCTACGCCTACAACCACGCCGACTGGTACGTCAACGACGTCCTCCACTACGCCCAGGCCTACGGGGCGGGTGGCCTCACGGGCACATCCGCCCGATGTCCCAGCCCCTCGCGACGGTGAATGGAGGCCCGAAGGCCGCCTGGGAGTTCCGCCAACGGGGCGCGTCGGAGCACGCCCAGATAGGGCGTGCTCCGGAAACCGCCTCTTAGCGGCCCACAAAGACGCGGATCACATGGAGTGTCGGCGCCCGGGGTAGAAGCCGATGTCGGCCCTGGGCGGCCGCTAGCGCGGCACCGAGAGGATGTGGCAGATTTCCGCGTCCGAGCAGTCGGCCGGATCGAGGCGATGGCTGCGTTCGACGAGCGCTTCGAGCTCTGCTTCCAGGGCGGCGAGGGTTGCGATCCGTGCCCGTACCGCGGCGAGCTTGCTCTCGACGAGTCCTGCCACGTGCGTGCAGGGCACGGTCCCGTCGTCACGGAGGTCGATGATGCTGCCGATCTCGGCCAGCGTGAGCCCTGCTGTCTGCGCGGCCCCGATGAAGTGCAGCTGGGTGAGCGTGGACTCGTCGTAGTTCCGGTAGCCATTGGCGCCGCGCTCGGGATCGGCCAGCAGGCCCTTGCGCTCATAGAACCGGATGGTCTGGGTCGGTAGGCCGACCGCTTCGGCAAGTTCTCCGATCAGCACTGCACCACCTTGAGGCTTGACATTGCACCACGGTACAACGTTTACGGTCGTGTCATGGACATCACGCTGTTGTACTTCGACGACTGTCCGAACTGGAAGATTGCCGATCAACGCCTTGCCACGATCACCGCAGACCACGCCGACGTCACGGTGAGGCGTCACCGCGTCGAGACCATTGAGGAAGCCGAGCGGCTGGGCTTCCATGGCTCGCCGAGCGTCCTGGTCGACGGAGTCGATGCCTTCGCCGAACCCGGCGCCGGGGTCGGCCTCTCGTGCCGGGTTTACCGCACTCCCGAGGGCTTGGCGGGGGCGCCCACGCTAGAGCAGCTTCGGGTCGCGCTCGGCGTGGCGCCGGGGGGTGAGCGGTGAGCCGCAGCTACGACCTGATCGTGATCGGGGCCGGCATGGCCGGGGTCGCTGCGGCCAACAAGTGCGCGTCGCAGGGCTGGAGCGTCGGCATCGTCGACGCGCTGCCCTACGGGGGCACCTGCGCGCTACGCGGGTGCGACCCCAAGAAGATCCTGCGCCGCGGCGCCGAGATCATCGACAGCGCACGGCTGATGCGCGGCAAAGGCATCAACGACGACGGCCTGACGATCAACTGGGCCGACCTGATGAAACACAAGCACGGCTTCACAGAACCGGTCCCAAAGCGCATGGAGGACACCCTCAGGGGCAACGGCGTCGACACCCTGCACGGGCTGGCCCGGTTCACCGGCAGCGACAGCATCGAGGTCGGGGGCACCCGCTATGACGCTTCGCACTTCCTGATCGTTACCGGAGCCCGCCCACGCGCACTGGACTTCCCGGGCCACCAGCACCTGGTCGACAGCACCGACTTCCTCGACATTCCGGTGCTCCCGCCGCGGATCTTGTTCGTCGGAGGCGGCTTCATCTCCTTCGAGTTCGCCCACATCGCGGCGCGTGCCGGCAGCGCCCCGACCATCATCGACCGCGGGCCGCGCCCCCTCAAGGCGTTCGACCCCGACCTGGTCGAGCTGCTCATCGCCCGAGGCACGGTGACGGGGATCGAGCTGCTGCGCTCCACGACCATCCTCGCGATCGAGAAGTCGGAGAGCGGCTACCAGGCCACCGTTGAACGATCTGGCCACACCGAGACCATCGAGTTCGACCTCATCGTGCACGGCGCCGGCCGGGCACCCGACCTGACCAGCTTGGGCCTGGACTCGGCTGGGGTCGATTGGGACGAGCACGGCGTACGCGTCGCGCCCCACTTGCAGAGCACCACCAACCCGGCCGTGTACGCCGCCGGCGACTCAGCCAACACGCCGGGAATGCCACTGACCCCGGTCGCCGTGATCGAGGGCAAGGTCGCCGCGTCCAACATGCTCAAGGCCACCAGGACCGTGCCCGACTACGCCGGCGTCCCGACCGCGGTGTTCACGATCCCCGAGCTCGCCAGGGTGGGGATGCTCGAACAAGAGGCCCGAGACCAAGGCGTCAACATCGAGGTCCGCCACCACGACACCAGTAGCTGGTACTCCAACTACCGCATTGGGGAGACCACCGCCGCGGCCAAGATCCTCATCGACCGGACCACCGACCGGATCGTCGGCGCGCACCTGCTCGGCCCCGCATACGCCGAGCTGATCAACGTCCTCGGCCTCGCGATGAAGCTCGACCTGACCACCCGTCAGCTCAAGGCCATGACCGCCGCGTACCCCACCGTCGGATCAGACCTCGGCTCGATGCTCTGACCCCATATGCGCCCTTTTCGCCGCTCAAGGTCACGTCCGAGACGCGGTGACCAAGCGGTTCTGGGCGCACGCCTGACCCATGAGCCACGATCACGCTTAGGCTCGTGCCGTGAAACGGACTGTTCTACAGCGGGTCCACAATCCGCGCAATCGCGAGTGCGGCTGCGACCCGGATTGCTGGTGCCGCAGGAATGTCATTGGTCGAGCCGTGAAGTGGTGGTTTCCCGCCAGGCTGGTCGGCCTGCACCACAGGAGCAACCACTCGGCGCAATGGAAGCGGGCTCAGGTTTAGGCGGACAGGCGCGAGACCCACGCCGACGATGGCCTCTACTCGCCTCGAGTCGACGACCACCGATGCGGGTCACGACACCACCGATCGTCCCCGACCGACGAGGGTCATCCCGCCGCGAGGCGGGCCAGGCCCTCGAGCAGGATCACCTACCTGTGCGTACCTAATGCCGATGACCGCGAAAGGGACTGGTGGACGGCCTCGGGCCGGTCCCTGACCATCGCGCACACCGCGAGCCATGCCCGGATTCATCATGGTCACTGGATGGCACTCGGGTGTGGCGATCTATCCGCGTGGGTCGTTATCATTGAGATATGACGATGATGCACGACGAGCGGGAGACGTTGGCCCCGGCAACCGCGCTGTTTCGCGGATTGGCCGATCCGGTGCGGCTGGCGATCCTGCGGCAGTTGGCGTCGGGGGAGGCGCGGGTGGTGGACCTGGAGCGCCGACTCGGTCTGGCCCAGTCCACGGTGTCGGCGCACCTTGGGTGCCTGCGTGAGTGCGGCCTCGTGGAGTACCGGGCTGTGGGCCGGCAGTCGTTCTACTCGCTCACCCGCCCGGAGTTGATGGACCTGCTCGCTTCGGCCGAGGCCGTGCTGGCCGCGACCGGGCAGGCGGTGGCGCTGTGCCCCACCTACGGCGTCGCGACGACCGAGAGGGAGACCCGATGAGTACGGCGTGTGGCTGCGGGGACGACGAGCCCCGCCACGACGACGGCGAGCCGGAGGAGCACGAGCCCGAGCGGCTGTGGGAGGTCAGCGAGCTGCGGTTCGCCGCGGCTGCTGGCCTCTTCCTTCTGGCCGGCTTCGTCGCGGACCGTATCGACGCCACGGGGTTCGTGGTGACCGGCCTGAACGCCATCGCGCTGGCGCTGGGCGCGTGGACGTTCGTGCCCAACACGGTCAAGCGGCTGGCCAAGGGCAAGATCGGCGTCGGAACGCTGATGACGATCGCCGCCGTGGGCGCGGTGATCCTCGGCGAGGTCGCTGAGGCCGCAGCGCTGGCGTTCCTGTACTCCATCAGCGAGGGCCTAGAGGAGTACGCCGTGGCCCGCACCCGCCACGGCCTGCGCGCGCTGCTCTCCCTCGTTCCGGCCGAGGCCACCATCCTGCGTGACGGCACCCAGGTCACCCTCGCCCCGGCCGAGCTCGGGATCGGCGACATGCTGCTGGTCCGGCCAGGCGAACGGGTCGCCACCGACGGCGTCATCCGCAGCGGTCGCACCGCGCTGGATGTCTCCGCCCTCACCGGGGAGTCCGTGCCGGTAGAGGCCGGCGTCGGGGACACCGTCTACGCCGGCTCCATCAACGGCACCGGGGCCCTCGAGGTCGAGGTGACAGCCACCGCCGAGGACAACTCACTGGCCCGCATCGTCAACATTGTCGAGGCCGAGCAGTCCCGCAAGGGCAACGCCCAGCGACTGGCCGACCGGATCGCCCAACCCTTGGTGCCCGGGATCATGATCCTCGCCGCCGCCATCGCGATAACGGGCAGCCTGCTTGGCGACCCCGCGACCTGGATCGAACGCTCCCTGGTCGTCCTGGTCGCCGCGTCGCCCTGCGCACTGGCGATCTCGGTGCCGGTCACTGTGGTCGCCGCCATCGGTGCCGCCAGCCGGATCGGCGCCCTGGTCAAGGGAGGGGCAGCCCTGGAGGCGCTCGGCCGCATCCGCGCCGTCGCGTTGGACAAGACCGGCACCTTGACTCGTAACAAGCCGGCTGTCGTCGAGGTCGCCGCCGCTCCCGGCTATACCCGGGAGGATGTCCTCGACATCGCGGCCGCCCTGGAGTCCCGCAGCGAGCACCCCTTGGCTCGAGCGATCCTCACCGCGGCCCCTGACCACCGCGACGCCGACGACGTGCACGCGGTCACCGGCGCCGGCCTCACTGGAACCATCGACGGCCGGCTCGCCCGCCTGGGCCGACCTGGCTGGATCCCGGCCGGCGAACTGGCCGAGCCAGTGGCAGGGATGCAGCAGGCGGGCGCCACCGCGGTGCTGGTCGAGTACGACGGCGTCGTGGTCGGCGCCGTGGCGGTCCGTGACGATCTGCGCAGCGAGGCCGCCGAGGTGGTCGCGCGGCTGCGTGCCGACGGCTTCCAGGTCGCGATGCTGACCGGTGACAACGACCGTACCGCGGCCGCGCTGGCCGCCCAGGCGGGCATCACCGACGTCTACTCTGAGCTGCGCCCTGAGGACAAGTCGGCCATCATCCACCGGCTCCGCGAAACCACGCCGACCGCGATGGTCGGCGACGGCGTCAACGACGCCCCCGCCCTGGCCACCGCCGACGTCGGAATCGCGATGGGCGCCATGGGCAGCGACGTGGCCATCGAGACGGCCGACGTCGCCCTCATGGGCGAGGACCTGCGTCACCTGCCGCACACCCTGGCCCACGCCCGGCGCGCCAGGTCGATCATGCTGCAGAACGTCGGCCTGTCCCTCGCCCTGATCACGATCCTGATCCCGCTTGCCGCGTTCGGAGTGCTCGGACTCGCCGCCGTGGTCCTGGTCCACGAGGTCGCCGAGATCTTCGTGATCGGCAACGGGGTGCGCGCCGGCCGAGTCCGACCACTCCCGCCCGCGCCTACCACCCAGCCAACGGCAGCCTCGGCGGCGGCGGAAGCCAAGGCCAAGTGACTGACAGCCGTATGGGCGCCGATGAGTTTGGCACCCAATGGGCGGGATCATCGGGCTGGGCTGAGCGGGCACCGCAATGCGCCGGCACGGCGTGCGGCCACGACATCAGCACTGGCCCGACCGCTGTAACGCGCAACGTCCTCAGATGCCGCTCGGAGGACGGGACGTCCGACAATGCCGCGCTCAGTGCTCTTTGCTCACCAACCTGGAGTGAGCTCGTCGATTCGAGATGAGGTGGAGAGTCGCTTGCTGGCTGGCAGCGCCGCCCGGCGGCCTGCTGTAAGCGACCGGAAGGCACAATCGCCGATACACCCAACGTCGGCGGCGGGCACCCAACCGTCTGAGGCCAGTCAACTGGGCCAAGCAGTCGTCATAACCGTGCTCTGGGAAGACGCCGGCGACCGCCACCCCAACGCAATCTCAGACTGGCTCAATGGCCACCTCACCTTGAAAGTCCACGATCACAAGCTGGCAGCCGGATCCGGCC
>NZ_DASWVI010000202.1:0-2236 GCF_036401255.1 Nocardioides sp.
CCGATCAGCGACTCGGTGTAGAGCTTGCGCACCGAGCGCTTCTGCTCGATCAGGTCGTACATCAGCGGCTGGGTGTACGACGGGTCGTCGCCCTCGTTGTGACCGCGGCGGCGGTAGCACACCAGGTCGATGACGACGTCCTTGTTGAACGCCTGGCGGTATTCGAACGCGAGCCGGGCCACGCGGATGCAGGCCTCGGGGTCGTCGCCGTTGACGTGGAAGATCGGCGCCTGCACCATCCGGGCCACGTCCGTGCAGTACAGCGACGAGCGCGAGGATCCGGGGGAGGTCGTGAAGCCGACCTGGTTGTTGACGACCAGGTGGATCGTGCCGCCGGTGCGGTAGCCGCGCAGCTGGGAGAGGTTGAGCGTCTCGGCGACCACGCCCTGGCCGGCGAACGCGGCGTCGCCGTGCACGAGCAGCGGCAGGACGGGGTACTTGGCGCCCTGGTCGAGCACGTCCTGCTTGGCGCGGGCGATGCCCTCGAGCACCGGGTCGACGGCCTCGAGGTGCGAGGGGTTCGCGGCCACCGAGACCTTGATCCGGTCCTTCGACCCCGCCTCGAACACGCCCTCGGCGCCGAGGTGGTACTTCACGTCGCCGGAGCCCTGCACAGTGCGCGGGTCGATGTTGCCCTCGAACTCCCGGAAGATCTGGGAGTACTTCTTGCCGACGATGTTGGCGAGCACGTTGAGCCGGCCGCGGTGGGCCATGCCGATGGTGACCTCGTCGAGCGCGGCCTCGGCTGCGGCCTCGCAGATCTCGTCGATCACCGGGATCGTGGTCTCGCCGCCCTCGAGGGAGAAGCGCTTCTGGCCGACGAACTTGGTCTGCAGGAACGTCTCGAAGGCCTCGGCCTGGTTGAGCTTGAGCAGGATCCGCAGCTGCTCCTCGCGGGGCGGCTTGGTGTGCGGCTGCTCGACGCGCTCCTGGATCCAGCGACGCTGCTCGGGATCCATGATGTGCATGTACTCGATGCCGGTGGTGCGGCAGTAGGAGTCGCGCAGGATGCCGAGGATGTGGCGCAGCCTCATGAAGCGGCGGCCCTCGCCGCCGAACGACCCGGTCGCGAACTCCCGGTCCAGGTCCCACAGGGTGAGCCCGTGCGACTCGACCTCGAGGTCGGGGTGGCTGCGCTGGCGGTACTCCAGCGGGTCGGTGTCGGCCATCATGTGGCCGCGCACCCGGTAGGCGTGGATCAGCTCGAGGATCCGGGCCTGCTTGCTGATCTCGTCGTCGTGGTTGGTCGAGATGTCGCTGGCCCAGCGGATCGGCTCGTAGGGGATCCGAAGCGACCGGAAGATCTCGTCGTAGAAGCCGTCCTGGCCGAGCAGGAGCTGGTGGACGCGCTTGAGGAACTCACCGGACTGCGCGCCCTGGATGACGCGGTGGTCGTAGGTCGAGGTGAGCGTCATCACCTTGCTGATCGCGTTGCGCGCGATCGCGTCCTCGGACGCGCCCTGCCACTCGGGCGGGTACTCCATCGCGCCGACGCCGATGATCGCGCCCTGGCCCTTCATCAGCCGCGGGACGGAGTGGCTAGTGCCGATGCCGCCCGGGTTGGTCAGGCTGATCGTGGTGCCCTGGAAGTCCTCGACGGTGAGCTTGTTGTCGCGCGCCTTGCGCACGACCTCCTCGTAGGCGGTCCAGAAGCCCGCGAAGTCCATGGTCTCGGCGGCCTTGATGCTGGGCACCAGGAGCTGGCGGCTGCCGTCGGACTTCTGGACGTCGATCGCCAGGCCGAGGTTGATGTGTGCCGGGGTGATCAGGTTGGGCTTGCCGTCGACGACGTCGAAGCCGACGTTCATCTCCGGCATCGACCGGACCGCCTTGACCAGCGCGTAGCCGATCAGGTGGGTGAAGGACACCTTGCCGCCGCGGGCCCGGGCGAGGTGGTTGTTGATCACGGTGCGGTTGTCCCAGAGGAGCTTCACCGGCACCGAGCGGACCGACGTCGCGGTCGGCACGCTGAGCGAGGCGTCCATGTTCTGCGCGGTCCGGGCGGGCGCGCCGCGCAGCACCGTGTAGGTCGGCTCGTCGCTGGCCGGCGCCGGAGCGGCCGGACGCTTCTCCTTGGGGACCGGGTTGGTGGTGCCCTTGGCCGGCTCGGCGGCCTTCGCCTCCGGCCGCGGCGTCGCCCGGGGTGCCGGCGTCGACGACTTCTCGCTGGTCGAGGGCGCGGTGGTCGGGCCCTTCTCGGTGGTCGAGCGCTGCTCGGTAGTCGGGCCCTTCTCGG
>NZ_DASWVI010000203.1:0-2955 GCF_036401255.1 Nocardioides sp.
CCCGCCGCACCGGCGGTGGACGCCGGCTCGGGCGGTCCGTTCGTGCTGCCGGTCGCCGCCGGGAGCTACGACCTCACAGCCGGCTTCGGCACCCCCGGCCCGCGGTGGTCGACCGGTGTGCACACCGGCCTCGACTTCGCCGCCCCGACCGGCACCCCCGTCGTCGCGGTCGGCGCGGGCACGGTCACCGTCCAGCACCCCGCGTGGGCGGGCACGCTCGTGCGCATCGACCACGGCGGCGGCGTGGAGACGTGGTACGCCCACCTGTCCCGCGTCGACGTCGTCACCGGCCAGGTCGTCGCCGCCGGCGCCCCGGTCGGCCTGGTCGGCGCCCGCGGCAACACCAGCGGGCCGCACCTCCACCTCGAGGTGCGCCTCGACGGCACGGCCTACGACCCCGCGCTGGTGCTCGACGTCCCGGAGCGGCCGCGCCCGGCGTACCCCAACGGGCAGCTGCCGGCCGACGCACTCTGTCCGGCCACGCCGGACGGCGCGCACCAGCTGCGCTGCGACGCGGCGGTCGCCTACCGGCTGCTCGCGGCGGCGTACGCCGAGGACCTCGGCACCACGCTCTGCATCACCGACTCCTACCGCAGCCGCGCCGGCCAGGAGCGGGTCTTCGCCACCAAGCCCGGCCTCGCCGCCACGCCCGGCACGTCCGTGCACGGCCTGGGGCTGGCCGTCGACCTGTGCGGAGGCGTCGAGCGCTTCGGCACGCCGCAGTTCGACTGGCTGGTCGCGCACGGCCCGGCGTACGGCTGGGTGCACCCGTCCTGGGCGGCCGCGGGCGGCAGCCGGCCCGAGCCCTGGCACTTCGAGTACGCCGGCGCCACGAGCTGAGGCCCCGAGCCGCTAACCTGTCGGTCACGACCACCGGAGGTGCGCGTGCAGACCGACCACTCCCTCGACGACCTGTGGCGCCGCTACAAGGTCGACGGGGACCGCGGCGCCCGCGACCGGCTCGTCGTGCACTACTCACCGCTGGTGAAGTTCGTCGCCGGCAGGGTCCGCTCCGGGCTCCCGCCCGCCGTCGAGCAGGCCGACCTCGTCTCCGACGGGGTGATCGGCCTGATGGACGCGCTGGAGAAGTTCGAGCCCGAGCGGGGGCTGCAGTTCCAGACCTACGCGGTGTCGCGCATCCGCGGCGCGATGGTCGACGGGCTGCGGGCCGCCGACTGGGTGCCCCGCTCGGTGCGGGAGAAGATCCGCGACATCGACGCCGCCCAGGTGGCGCTGGAGCGCAGCCTGGGGCGCACCCCGAGCGACGCCGAGGTCGCCGAGCGGCTCGAGATGAGCGTGGCCGAGCTCCGGAAGGTCTACAGCCAGACCGCGCACACGAGCGTCGTGAGCTTCGAGACGGCGCTCGACGACGAGGACGCGCCCCGGGCGACCGGTGACCTGCCCGGCGCCGACGACGACATCCCTCCGGGCTTCCTGAGCGCGGTGCGCGAGCTGCCCGAGCGCGACCAGGTCGTGGTGGCGCTGTACTACTGGGAGCGCCTCACGCTCGCCGAGATCGGCCAGGTCCTCGGCGTCAGCGAGTCCCGGGTCAGCCAGCTGCACAGCCGGGCCACGCTCGCGCTGCGGCGCAAGCTGCTGCAGGCCGCCGGCTGACACGGGCCGCGACGACCCCGGACGTCACGATCCTCAGGGCGGCACCACAGTGGCCGAAGTGAAGACCGGACGAGCTCGCAGCGGATACGCTCGCCGAAGAGGGGGAATCGTGGCACTCGGACGACCGCGGGGGTGGGTCGTCGCCTGGGGGGAGTGACGGCCCTACTGGTGCTCGCCCACCTCCTGGTCGGCTACGGCACCACGTTCGACCTCACCTACCTGGCCGCGGTCTGGCTCGCCCCCGTGGCCGCCTGGATCGGCACGGCCCTGCGCCCGCGCGGCGCCCGGCTCGTCCCGGGCCTGATCGCCGCGGGGCTGACGCTCTCGGCCCTCGGCGACCTCGTGTGGCAGATCTACAGCTGGACCGGCAACGACCCCGACGTGTCGCTGGCCGACATCCCCTACATGCTCAGCTACATCGGCCTCGGCGGCGCCGTCGCGGTGGTGCTCTTCGCGCCGCGCTTCGGCCGCGACCGCACCGACATCGAGTCGCTGCTGGACGCCCTGACGATCGTCGTCGTCAGCGTCCTGGTGTTCTGGAACATCTCCGTCCACGAGATCGTGTCCGACGAGGCCTCCCCCTGGCTGACCCAGCTCGTGCTCGCCGCCTACCCGGTCGCCGACGCGATCTTGCTGGCGCTCGTGCTGCGCGCGATCACCGTGCGCCGCAGCCGCCACGAGCTCGGCTTCGGGCTGGCGCTGGGCGCCGTGTGCTGGCTGTTCTCCGACATCGCCTACTACGTCCTCGGCCTGGACGAGCCGAGCCCCGGCGCCAACGACATCGGCTGGATGGTGGGTGCGGTGCTGATGGCGACCGCGTCCCTGCGCCCGCGCCCGGCCGCCCCCGTCGAGAGCGCCGAGCCGCCCGAGAAGCGTGCGGCCCTGGGGCGGCTCGGGATCGCCATCGGCCCGCTGCTGGTGCCGCCGGCGCTGATGCTGCTCGACGAGCTCGCCGGTCGGTCGTCGCAGGTGCTCGAGTTCGTGATCGGCACGACGATCCTGGTCGGGGTCACGTTCGTCCGGACCGCCTTGATGATGCAGGCCGAGATCGCGACCCGCCACAAGCTGGCGGAGGCGCGGGATGCGGCGTTGGAGGCGTCGCGGGCGAAGTCGACGTTCTTGGCGACGATGAGTCATGAGATCCGTACGCCGATGAACGGGGTGATCGGGTTGACGGGGTTGTTGTTGTCGACCGATCTGGACGAGCGGCAGCGTTCCTATGCCGAGGGGGTGGACACGGCGGGGAACTCGTTGATGGCGATCATCAACGAGATCTTGGACTTCTCCAAGGTCGAGGCCGGGCACCTGGAGCTGGAGACCATCGACTTCGACCTGGTCCGG
>NZ_DASWVI010000204.1:0-20137 GCF_036401255.1 Nocardioides sp.
CCCCTACTCGCACTCTCGACACCCTGAGGACGTCATGGCCAACACTCGCACCCCGCTGATGGCGGGCAACTGGAAGATGAACCTGAACCACCAGGAGGCGGTGGTGCTGGTCCAGAAGCTCGCCTGGACGCTGTCGGACAAGCGGCACGACTACAAGCGTGCCGAGGTCGTCGTCGTCCCGCCGTTCACCGACCTGCGGTCCGTCCAGACGCTCGTGGACGGCGACCGGCTTCTGGTGAAGTACGGCGCTCAGGACGTCTCGACGCACGACTCCGGCGCCTACACGGGCGAGATCTCCGCCGGCATGCTGGCCAAGGTCGGTTGCTCCTACGTGGTCGTCGGCCACAGCGAGCGCCGCGAGTACCACGCCGAGACCGACGAGGTCGTGAACGCCAAGGCGCACAAGGCCCTCGACGCGGGCATGGTCCCGATCGTGTGCGTGGGCGAGGGCCTCGAGGTCCGCCAGGCGCAGCAGCACGTCGCACACTGCCTCACGCAGGTCGACGGCTCGTTGGCCGGTTTCACCGCCGAGCAGGTCGCCGGTCTCGTCGTCGCCTATGAGCCGGTCTGGGCCATCGGGACCTGCGAGGTCGCCACCCCCGAGGACGCCCAGGAGGTCTGCGCCGCCATCCGCGAGCGGATCCGTGAGGTCCACGGTGACGCCGCGGCCGACGGCGTACGCGTCCTGTACGGCGGCTCGGTGAAGGCGGCCAACGTCGCCGGCATCATGGCCAAGGACGACGTCGACGGCTGCCTCGTGGGCGGCGCGAGCCTGCAGGTGGACGAGTTCGGCGGCATCTGCCGCTTCTACTCCATGCCGGTCCTCTGATCTGCGCGACTCTGTCGTAGGCTTGTCGACCGTGACCCTGCTCTTCACCATCGTGCTCATGATCTCGAGCGGCCTGATGATCCTGCTCGTGCTGCTCCACAAGGGCCGCGGTGGCGGTCTCTCGGACATGTTCGGCGGTGGCGTCTCCAGCTCCCTGGGCGGCTCGTCCGTGGCGGAGCGGAACCTCGATCGACTTACGATCGGGATCGGCGTCATCTGGTTTGCCTGTGTGGTGGCCCTCGGGCTCCTGCTCGCCTACTGAGAACTCGAGGAAGGGATCCGTTCCGTGGCTGGTGGAGGAAACGCTATTCGCGGGAGCCGGGTGGGGGCCGGCCCGATGGGCGAGGCGGAGCGCGGCGAGGCTGCGCCGCGTCAGGCCGTGACGTACTTCTGCGCCCATGAGCACCGCTCGGTGGTGACGTTCTCGGTCGAGGCGCAGGTGCCGGACTCCTGGGACTGCCCCAAGTGTGGCCTGCCGGCCAGCATGGACTCGGACAACCCGCCCCCGGCGCCGAAGATCGAGCCGTACAAGACCCACCTGGCGTACGTGAAGGAGCGACGTTCCGACCAGGAGGCGGCCGACATCCTCGACGAGGCCCTGCAGCTGCTGCGCTCGCGCCGCAAGTCCGGCGACATCATCTTCTAGCAGCAGTGCCGAGTCGGCGCTTGTGCAGATGTCAGGGCTGCCGAGTCGGCGCCAATGCAGGCCGACGGCGTGCCGAGTCGGCGCTTGTGCAGGTCAGCTGAGCCGCAACCCACGCCGAGCCCGCGCCTCGCGAGCCGTCCCCCGGATGACTGCGTCACACGCTCGTTGACGGCCGAACACGTCCTCCTTGCCGAAGGCAGGGATCAGCCAGCCGTCGTCGACGAGTTCGCCTCGCCGTTTGCGGTCGTGCGCGATCTGCTCGGGCGTGCTGTGCCACTCGTCCCCGTCGTACTCGAAGCCGGAGAGGAGCTTCTCGTCGGCCAGATCCAGCCGTGCGGCCAGCCGGCCGTCGCGGAAGACCTCGACCTGCGGCTCGACGTGAACGTGCGCCTCGATGCAGCGCAGCCGGAGCACCGACTCGCCGGGAGACTCGCTGCGTCCGTCGCCGAGTGGCGCGATCGCCCGCAGAGTGGTGACCCAGCGCATGCCCCGGAAGCGCTCGATGCCCTCCAGGAACTCCTCGCGGCTGAACGCGTTCAGGCGCAGCATCGCGTCGATCCCTGAGATCGCGTCGTCGGTCCACCGCACCCGGCCGAGGTCCCAGGCCGTCCGGATCGGCGTGGTCACGCGGATGCCGCCGATCTCGGTGATGTCGTCAGGAGTCAGGTTCCGCTCCCCGCTGTCGGTGAGGTCGTTGCGGAGACGACCATTGCCGGAGGGGCGGAAGACGGAGAGCGGCCGTAGCTCGAGATGCTCGCCCGGCCTCAGGACCATCTCGGCGCCGAGGAGCCACCCGGCGTGACGATCGACCACGACGCAATCCTCCGGGATCACCAGCTTCAGGCAGGCGACTCGCAACTCTCGTGAGTCGCCTGCCTCGGTGGGGAGATAGACGCCCCGGATGGGGCGTCTAAGGAGGCCCTCGCCAGTGAGCCGAGCGAGTTCGTGACGCGTCAGCCCTGCTGCGATGGCCTGTTGGTGGGTGAACGGTTGGTCGGGCGGGAGGGGCAGCTCTCCGGCGACGCTGCGGGCCATGATCATGTTGGTGATGTCCATGGCAGCGCTATGCCCGCTGGGGGCAGTCCGCCACCCCACGGCACCGTCGCCTGTGGATGACGACCGCCAGGGACGCTGACTCGGCATCCTGGGGGCTGCATTGGCGCCGACTCGGCACCCTGGCGGCCTGCATTGGCGCCGACTCGGCCCTCAGAGGTGGGAGGCGGCCGGGCGGTCGAGGAACCAGATGGTCTCCTCGTGGCCGGAGACGCCGGTGGCGGGGATCTCGTGGACGTCGGCGCCGCCGAGGGCCCGCGCCACGGCCTCGGCCTTGCCGTCGCCGCTGACCAGGAACCACACCGACCGGGCCCGGTTGAGCGCGGGGAACGTCAGGGTGATCCGCTCCGGTGGAGGCTTGGGCGAGCCGGTGACACCGACCGCGATCCGGTCGGTCACGTCGAGCTGGGCGAAGCCCGGGAACAGCGACGCGATGTGGCCGTCCGGTCCGATGCCGAGCATCACCACGTCGAACTCCCCGCTGCCGTGCTCGCGCAGCGTCGCGGCGTACGCCGTCGCCGCGGCGTCGACGTCCGCGGCATCGGCCGTGGACGGCATCTCGTGCACGTTCGCCGGGTCGACCCCGACGGCGTCGAGGAACGCCGCGTGCGCCTGGCCGGCGTTGCGGTCGGGGGAGTCTGGAGCGACGAACCGCTCGTCGCCCCACCACACGACCACCTCGGACCAGTCCACGTCCGAGCCCGGAGCCAGCCGCGCGACCTCGCGGTGGACCTCCTCGGCGATGGTGCCGCCCGTGAGGGCGATCTGCGGCCGGCCGCCGGCGGCCTGGGCGTCGGCGAGTCGGCTGAGGAGCTCACCGGCCACCGCGGTCGCGAGGGCGCCGGCGTCGGGATGGACCTCGACCCGCGGGACCGCGGTCACGACCGGCTCTCCCGCTTCACCAGCGCTCGCGCGGTCTCGGCGTAGACGTCGTCCTCGTCGAGTCGCCGCAGCTCCTCCGCGAGCAGCTCGGGCAGGTCCCGGCGCTTGAGCGCGACCGGACGGTCGGGCCGGTTGGGCGAGGAGAACGTCGCGAGCTTGCCGTCGGTGCGCGTGATCCGGATCGGACCCTCGCGCGTCTCCAGCACCACCTCGGTGATCCCGGGCCCCTCGGAGCTGGACCGGGCGACGTCGACCTTCAGCCGGTCGGCGAGCCACGCCGCGAGCAGGTCCGCACTCGGGCTGATCCGCTCCGCGGTCACGGACGCGCCGGTGACCTTCAGAGGCTGCTGGTCGAGCGCCGCGGCGAGCAGCGCACGCCAGGGCGTGATCCGGGTCCAGGCGAGGTCGGTGTTGCCCTTCGTGTACGCCGCGCACTGCTGCCGGATCGCCTTCGTCCGGGCCCGCGACGCGGCCGCGGCGTCGGTGATGCGCCGTTGGGCGAGCCGGCCGAGCGGGTCCGCGGCGGGGTCGTCGGGCGGGTGGCACGGCCACCACACGGCGACGGGGGAGTCGGGGAGCAGCAGCGGCAGCACGACCGACTCGGGATGTTTGACGACCTCGCCCTGGAGCCGGATCAGCGCGGTCTCGCCGGTCCAGCCCGAACCGATGCCGACCTGGGCGTTGACCTGGGCCGCGCCGCGGGCACTGCCGAGGATCACGCCGAGCACCCGGGCCGGGTGCTCGTGCGAGGCCGCCTGGGCGGCCGACATCGCATGCTCGGCCTGGTCCTCGTTGACGACGATGACCAGCGTCATCACCATGCCCATGGCGGGGCTGCCAGCGCGGGTGCGCGCCCGGAGGAACTCCGCGGCGATGCCGGAGGAGTTGGTGTCCACCAGTTCGATCATGGCCGCCTCCAGACTCGTCCATCGCGCGCGATCATCGCGTCCGCGGAGGCCGGTCCCCAGCCACCGGACTCGTACGGCTCAGGTCTGCTCTTGCCCTGCGCGTCCTGCCGTGCCCAGTGCTCGAGGATCGGATCGAGGATCTTCCATGACAGCTCGACCTCCTCGTGCCGGGGGAACAGCGGCGGGTCGCCGAGGAGTACGTCGAGGATCAGCCGCTCGTAGGCCTCCGGGGAGGACTCGGTGAACGCGCCGCCGTAGACGAAGTCCATGTTGACGTCCCGGATCTCCATCTGGGTCCCGGGGACCTTCGAGCCGAAGCGCATCGTCACGCCCTCATCCGGCTGCACCCGGATGACCAGGGCGTTCTGGGTCAGCTCCTCGGTCGACGACGCCGCGAACGGCAGGTGTGGTGCCCTCTTGAACACCACCGCGACCTCGGTGACCCGGCGGCCGAGCCGCTTGCCGGTGCGCAGGTAGAACGGCACGCCCGCCCACCGCCGGGTGTCGACGTCGAGCCGGACCGCGGCGTACGTCTCGGTGGTGGAGGTGCGCTTGATCCCGTCCTCCTCCAAGAACCCCTTCACCTCCTCGCCGCCGGCCCACCCCGCGGCGTACTGCCCGCGCGCGGTGGTCAGGTCGAGGCGGCGGGGGAGCACCACGCTGGAGAGCACCTTCTGCTTCTCGATCCGCAGGCTCTCGGCGTCGAAGGACGTCGGCTCCTCCATCGCCACGAGGGCCATCAGCTGCAGGAGATGGTTCTGGATGACGTCGCGCGCGGCTCCGATGCCGTCGTAGTAGCCGGCCCGGCCACCGATCCCGATGTCCTCGGCCATGGTGATCTGCACGTGGTCGACGTAGTTGGAGTTCCAGATCGGCTCGAACATCGCGTTGGCGAACCGCAGTGCGAGGATGTTCTGGACGGTCTCCTTGCCGAGGTAGTGGTCGATCCGGAAGATCGAGCCCGACGGGAACACCGAGTCCAGCACGGCGTTGAGCTGCCGCGCGGACTCGAGGTCGTGGCCGAACGGCTTCTCGACCACCACTCGCCGCCAGGAGTCCCCGCGGGGCTCGGTCAGGCCGTGCTCCTGGAGCTGTCCGACGACGTCGCCGAACAGGCCCGGGGGGATCGCGAGGTAGAACGCGTGGTTGCCGCCGGTGCCGCGCGCCTCGTCGAGCTCCTCGATCGTCCGGCGCAGCCGGTCGAAGGCCTGGTCGTCGTCGAAGTCGCCGGGCACGAAGCGGAAGCCCTCGGCGAGCTGGCTCCAGACCTCCTCGCGGAACTCGGTGCGGGCGTGGGCCTTGACCGAGTCGTGCACGATCTGGGCGAAGTCCTGGTCGGCCCAGTCGCGGCGGGCGAAGCCGGTGAGGCTGAATCCCGGCGGGAGCAACCCCCGGTTCGCGAGGTCGTAGATCGCGGGCATGATCTTCTTGCGCGACAGGTCACCCGTGACCCCGAACAGCACCATCCCGCTGGGCCCCGCGATGCGGGGCAGCCGCCGGTCCCTGGGATCGCGGAGCGGGTTGCTCCGCACCGGCGGCGGCGTCACCCGATCGCCCCTCGGACCGCGTCGAGCTCACCGGGCGAGGAGAGGTGCAACCGCAGCACCGGCCGCCCCTTCTCGGCCAGCACCCGTCCGTCGCCCACCGCCTGGGCGGTGAGGAACTCGTGGAAGGTGAACGGCCGGTCGGGTACGGCGAGGTCGGCCACGGGTTGGCCGGTCACCTGGAGGTAGACGCCGGTGGCGGGGCCACCCTTGTGGTACTGGCCGGTCGAGTGCAGGAAGCGCGGTCCCCAGCCGAACGTCACCGGCCGGCCCGTGCGCGTCGCGAGGACGTCACGCACCTGCGCCAACCGGGCGTCGCGGTGCCGGTCGAGATAGGCCTGGACCGCGACATAGCCGCGCTCGCCGTCGAGCCGCGCGAGCAGCGCCTCGATCGCGCCGACCACCGTCGACGTGCCGTCGGGCAGCCAGCCGTCCGACGCGTAGACCGTGACCGCGCCGTCGGTGAACACCGGCTCGGGCGTGGCGCCGCCGCCGTCGAGCATCTCGCGGGCCGCGGCCTTCGCGCTCTCGACGTCGGGCTGGTCGAAGGGGTTGATGCCGATGATCCGGCCCGCGACCGCCGTGGCGTACTCCCACAGCAGCATCTGGGCGCCGAGGGAGGCGTCCACGGTGGCGCCCCAACCCGACGCGGGCTTGATCTGGTCGGCCCGCTGGGCATGGGCCGGCCCGAACGCGACGAGCACCTCGTCGGAGGTGCTGGGCGTGAAGTTCGGGGAGTCGAGGGAGTCGACGACCACGGGGAGGATGCCCTTGCCGTCCTTGCCGGTGGACTCGGCCACGAGCTGCTCGACCCAGTCGCCGAAGCCGACGTACGGCGCCCCCACGTTGGTGAGCGCCAGCTTGTCGGCGCCCGCGAGGTTGGCGACGCCGAGCAGCGCGCCCAGGCGCAGGCCCGGGTTGTCGACGCTGTCGGCCTCGAGCGCGGGGCGGATCGCCTCCGCCTGGTCGAGGAGCTCGGCGACGTTCGCGCCGGCCAGCCCGGCCGGCACGAGCCCGAACGCGGTGAGCGCGGAGTAGCGGCCGCCGACCTCCGGGTCGGCGAGGAACACGCGGTAGCCGGCCTCGCGGGCCGACTTCTCCAGCGGCGACCCGGGGTCGGTGACGACGACGATCCGGTTCGTCGCGTCGATGCCCGCGTCGGCGAACGCCTTCTCGAAGGCCCGGCGCTGGCTGTCGGTCTCGACGGTGCCACCGGACTTGCTCGAGACGACGACCGCGGTCTCCTCGAGCCGGTCCTCGATCGCGGCGCGGACGAAGTCGGGGTCGGAGGAGTCGAGGACGACCAGCTCGACCTCGTCGCACTGGCAGATCACCTCGGGGGCGAGCGAGGACCCGCCCATCCCGCAGAGCACCACCCGGTAGATCTCCTGCTCGCGCAGCTCGACCTCGAGCTCGGCGATGTCGCTGATCATCGACCGGGAGCTCTCCGAGAGGCCGACCCAGCCGAGCCTCTTGCCGGCCTCGTCCTCGGCGGCGGGGCCCCACAGCGTGTGGTCCCGCGCGGCCAGCCGGCTGGCGACCTTGTCCTCGACGAGTGCGCGGAGGGCAGCGACGTACGCCGCCTTGTCGCCGCAGCCGACGTGCAGCTCGTGGTGGTCGCCGCGGGCGATGTGCCAGCCCTCGGCGGGGACAGCGGTGTCGGTCATGCGGATGCCTTCTTCATCTGGGCGGACACGGTCTCGGTGAGCTCGGTCCAGGACTTCTTGAACTTGTCGACGCCCTCGGTCTCGAGGACGACGAGCACGTCGGCGAAGTCGACGCCGACCTCACCGAGGCGCTCGAGGATCGCGGCGCCTGCGCCGGCCCGGCCGGTCACGACGTCACCGAGGACCTCCCCGTGGTCGGCGAACGCGTCGAGGGTCTTCTCGGGCATCGTGTTCACGGTCTCGGCGACGACGAGGTCGCGGACGTACATCGTGTCGTCGTAGTCGGGGTTCTTGACCCCGGTGGAGGCCCACAGCGGCCGCTGCCGGTTGGCGCCCGCGGCCTCGAGGGCATGCCAGCGCTCCGAGCCGAACACCTCCTCGAAGGCGCCGTAGGCGACCAGGGCGTTGGCGACGGCCGCCTTGCCGCGCAGTGCGAGCGCGGTCTCCGAGCCGACCGCCTCGAGGCGCTTGTCGACCTCGGTGTCGACACGCGAGACGAAGAACGACGCCACGGAGTGGATCGCGCCGAGGTCGCGGCCGCCCTCCCGCGCCTGCTCGAGCCCGGTGAGGTAGGCGTCCATGACCTCGCGGTAGCGCTCCTCGCCGAAGATCAGCGTCACGTTGACGCTGATGCCCTCGGCGGTCGCGGCCGTGATCGCCGGCAGGCCCTCCTTCGTCGCGGGGATCTTGATGAGCGCGTTCGGCCGGTCGACGGCCGCCCAGAGCGCCCGTGCCGAGGCGATGGTCGCCTCGGTGTCGTTGGCCAGGTCGGGCTCGACCTCGATCGAGACCCGCCCGTCGGCGTGGTCGAGGTCGTACGCCGGCCGGAGGATGTCGCAGGCGTTGCGGACGTCCTCGGTGGTGAGCTCGAAGATCACTCGGTCGACCGGCTCGCCCTTCTCCACGAGCTGGGCGACCTGGTCGTCGTAGCGCTCGCCCTCGGCGATCGCGGCGGCGAAGATGGTCGGGTTGCTGGTGACGCCCACCACCGATCTGTCCGCCACGAGCTCGGCCAGGTTCCCGGACTCGACCCGCTCTCGGGAAAGGTCGTCGAGCCAGATCGAGACTCCGGCGTCGGTCAGTGCTCTCAGTCGGTCGCTCATGGTTCCTCCGATGTAGGTGGTCGGTGGTGCGCAGGGCGGTGGAGCCGGTGCCGCGGGTGGGTCAGCTGGTGCTGACCCGGATGCTGTCGCGGGCCGCGTCGGCGACGGCCTGGGCGGTGATGCCGTACTCCTGGTAGATCCGGGCGTAGTCGGCGGACGCGCCGTACGTCTCGATCGAGACGATCCGGCCGTGGTCCCCGACGACCTCGTGCCATCCCTGCGCGATGCCCGCCTCGACGGAGACCCGGGCCTTGACGATCGGCGGGATCACCGCCTCGCGGTAGGACTCGTGCTGCGCGGCGAACCACTCGCGGCACGGCATCGAGACCACCCGGGCGCGGATGCCGTCGGCGGCCAGCAGCTCGCGCGCCTCGACGGCGAGCTGGACCTCCGAGCCGGTGCCGATCAGCACGACGTCGGGCTGACCGCCGGCGCCGTCGAGGTCGGGCGCGTCGAGCAGGATGTAGCCGCCGCGGTGGACGTCGGCGGTGCCGGAGAAGCCGTCCTCATCGCGGGGGAACACCGGCACGTTCTGCCGGGTCAGGGCGAGCGCCGAGGGCCGGTCCGTGTGCTCCAGGACGGCCTTCCAGCACGCCGCGACCTCGTTGGCGTCGGCCGGCCGGATCACGTCGAGGCCGGGGATGGCGCGCAGCGCGGCGAGGTGCTCGATGGGCTGGTGGGTCGGGCCGTCCTCGCCGAGACCGATGGAGTCGTGGGTCCACACGTAGGTGACCGGCAGGCCCATCAGCGCGGCCAGCCGGACCGCGGGGCGCATGTAGTCGGAGAACGTCATGAACGTGCCGCCGAACACGCGGGTGCCGCTGTGCAGCGCGATGCCGTTCATGATCGAGCCCATGGCGTGCTCGCGGATGCCGAAGTGCAGCACCCGGCCGGCGTACGGGTCGCCCTGCCACATCTTGGAGGAGCGGTCGGCCGGCAGGAACGACGGCACCCCCTCGATCGTGGTGTTGTTGGACTCCGCGAGGTCGGCGGAGCCGCCCCACAGCTCGGGCACCCGCGGGGCGATCGCGTTGATGACCTGGCCGGAGGCCTTGCGGGTCGCGACACCCTTGGGGTCGGCCTCGAACACCGGCAGGTCGTCGGCCCAGCCCTCGGGGAGCTCGTGGTCGCGCAGCCGCATCAGCAGGTCGAAGCCTTCGGGGTTCTGCTCGCGCCACGCCGCGAAGCCCTCGTCCCAGGCGGCCCCGGCCGCCGCGCCGCGCTCGCCGAGCGCTCGGGTGTGCTCGAGGACTCCCGCCGGCACCTCGAAGGTCTGCTCGGGGTCGAAGCCGAGGACCTTCTTGGTCGCGGCCACCTCGTCGACGCCGAGCGCGGAGCCGTGGGACTTGCCGGTGCCCTGCAGGTTGGGGGCCGGCCAGGCGATGATCGTGCGCAGCTCGATGAAGCTGGGTCGGTCCGTGACCGCCTCGGCCGCGCGGAGCGCGTCGTAGAGCGCGTGCACGTCCTCGCGGTACTCCGTGCCGCCGTTGGTCCAGTCGACGACCTGGACGTGCCAGCCGTACGCCTCGTAGCGCGCGGCGACGTCCTCGCTGAGAGCGATGTTCGTGTCGTCCTCGATGGAGATCTTGTTGGCGTCGTAGATCAGGGTCAGGTTGCCCAGCCGCTGGGTGCCGGCGATCGAGGAGGCCTCGCCGCTGACCCCCTCCTCGATGTCGCCGTCGCTGCAGATCGCGTAGATGCGGTGGTCGAACGGCGAGGCGCCGTCGCCGGCGTCGGGGTCGAGCAGCCCGCGCAACCGGCGGGCGGCCATCGCCATGCCGACCGCGTTGCCGACGCCCTGGCCGAGTGGTCCGGTCGTGGTCTCGACGCCGGCCGTGTGCCGGTACTCGGGGTGTCCAGGAGTCTTGCTGCCCCAGGTGCGGAGCGCCTTGAGGTCGTCGAGCTCGAGGCCGAACCCGCCGAGGAACAGCTGCACGTACAGCGTGAGGGAGGAGTGGCCGGCCGAGAGCACGAACCGGTCGCGCGCGATCCAGCGCGGGTCGGCGGGGTCGTGGCGCATCACCTTCTGGAACAGCAGGTACGCCGCCGGCGCGAGGCTCATGGCCGTGCCGGGGTGCCCGTTGCCGACCTTCTGCACCGCGTCCATCGCGAGCACTCGGGCCGTGTCCACCGCCTTCTCGTCGAGGGCGGTCCAGTCGAGCGCAGCGGTGTCGGTCACAGGAATCCTTTCGGGGTCAGCGCCGAGGTCATCGGCCACACCTGAGCCTACTCACCCCTCGGGATAGACTCGCGGCAGTCCGGCTACCTGTCGGTACCCCTGTCCCCGCCCGAGGATCCCCTGTGACGTACGTCGGCCATTCGGCCTCTGCTGCCCAGCAGTCCGCGGCCGAGCGGGCGACCGTCAAGGACGTGCTGGCGGCCTACGTGGGGCTCACCAAGCCCCGGGTGATCGAGCTCCTGCTGCTCACGACCGTGCCGGTGATGTTCTTCGCCGACCGGGGGATCCCCGAGCTGTGGCTGGTGGTGGCGACGGTCGTCGGGGGTGCCTTCTCGGCCGGGTCCGCGTCGGTGTTCAACTGCGTCTACGACCGTGACATCGACGAGCAGATGCGTCGTACCCGCCGGCGGGCGCTGCCGCGCCACATCGTCTCACCGGCCGCCGCGCTGGTGTTCGGGTCGGTGCTCGGCGTGCTGTCGACGGTGATCCTCTACGTGTGGGTCAACCCGCTCTCCGCGCTGTTGTCGGTGGCCGCCAACGCGTTCTACGTCTTCGTCTACACGATGCTCCTCAAGCGCCGGACCACGCAGAACATCGTCTGGGGCGGCCTGGCCGGCTGCTTCCCGGCCCTCATCGGGTGGACGGCCGTGACGGGGTCGCTCTCGTGGGTGCCCGTCGTGCTGTTCGCGGTCGTGTTCTTCTGGACCCCGCCGCACACCTGGGCGCTGGCCCTGCGCTACCGCGAGGACTATGCGAACGTCGACGTCCCGATGCTGCCGGTCGTCGTCCCCGCCCGCGAGGTCGGCCGCCAGGTCGTGATCTACAGCTGGGTGATGGTCGCGACGTCGCTCCTGCTGTGGCCGGTCGCGGACACCGGGGCGTTCTACCCCGTCGCCGCGGGCGTGCTGGGGGCGTTCTTCCTGCTCGAGGCGCACCGGATGTGGGCCCGCTCGCGAGACACCGAGAGCCTGTCGGTGATCCAGCCGATGCGGTTGTTCCACTCCTCGAACCTCTACCTGTCCTTGCTGTTCGTCGCGGTCGCGCTCGACCCGCTGATCTCGCGCTGACCCGCCGAAGCCGACCCGACCATTCGTCCCGGGCCGGGACTAACTCGTCGAAGAATTGTCGTGCGCGGGCGCAACCTCCCCGGGCGCCGCGACGTCTGAGAGGTGACGGCGGCCGGCCCGTCCACGGGGGTACGGGCGGCCGCTGTCGATTCGTTCCCGGGAGTCGCGGGCAGCCGGCGCCGTCCGATCCTCATCGGGCTCGGCGCCCGCGGCGTCACGCGGCGCGGGCCAGCGCGAGCTGCTCCCGGGGTTCGCGCACCCTCACGAGCGCCCAGGTGACGGCCGCCGAGGTGAGGGCGGAGCCGAGCATGTGGAACCCGACCAGCACCACCGGCAGGTCGGTGAAGTACTGCACGAACCCGATCGCACCCTGGCCGACCTCGATGGCGAGCAGGAGGAGGATCACCCTCCTGGTCGAGGCCGGCGCTCCCGTCGCGACGGCGGCGAACAGCAGGCCGACGGTCAGGCCGACGAACAAGAACACCAGGTCCGCGTGGAGCTGGCTCATCTGGAGCGCGGAGAGACCGTTGCGCTTGGAGGCCGAGTCGCCCGCGTGCGGGCCGGAGCCGGTCACGACCGTGCCCACGTAGAACACCGCCCAGGCGGCGCCGAACGTGGTCCAGGCGAGCCCGAGCAACGCGCCCCGAGGCGGTACGGCGGGACCGAGCCGGTCGAGGCGTTCGAGGAACAGCACCGCCAGGCCGACGATCGCCATCGAGAGCAGCATGTGCAGCGACACGACCCACGGGTTGAGGTCGGTGAGCACCGTGACCCCGCCGATCACGGCCTGGGCGGGGATGCCCAGGGCCATGACCAGAGCGATCCGACGCAGGTCGCGCCGCCCGGTCTGCCAGGCGGCCACGAACGTGCCGACCGCCACCACCACCAGCACCCAGGTGAGCATCCTGTTGCCGAACTCGATGATCGAGTGGACGTCGTACGCGCCGTGCGGCGTCAGCGACTCCTCGGTGCAGCGCGGCCAGGTCGGGCACCCCAGGCCGGAGCCGGTCAGCCGCACGACGCCGCCGGTGACCACGAGCATGCCGTTGGCCACCAGCGAGGCCCAGCCCCAGCCCCGCACCCAGTCGTCGAGGTGCCGCAGCCGGTCGATGAGTCGGTCCATCACTCCCACTTGAAGGTCCGGGCGGTCAGGGCGGTGCCGACCACCGCCCACGCGAGCAGCACGACCAGGTCGGTCCAGGCCGTCGAGCCGTCGATGAGCGCGTCGCGCATGGCGTCGCCGAGGGCGCCCGACGGCAGCCAGCGCACCACGTCGCCGAAGGCGCCGTACGCCGAGGCCGGCAGCACGACCGCACCGCCCGCCATCAGCAGCAGGTAGACGAGGTTGGCGGCGGCGAGGGTGGCCTCGGCGCGCAGCACCCCGGAGATGAACAGTCCGAGCGAGGCGAACGCGGCGGTGCCGAGCACCAGCGCCAGGATCGCGCCGAGCACGCCGGCTCGCGGATCCCAGTCCAGCGCCAGCGCGACCAGGGAGATCACCAGCACCTGGAGCACCTCGATCAGCAGCAGGCCGCCGATCTTGCCGGCCAGCAGCCCGGACCGCGGCAGGGGCGAGGACCCGAGTCGCTTGATCACGCCGTACCGGCGCTCGAATCCCGTCGCGATCGCCAGGGACGTGAACGCGGTCGACATGATCGCGAGCGCCAGCACCCCGGGGGCGAAGACGTCGACCGCGGCGTGCTCGAGGTCGAGGCCCACCCGGTCGGCCCCGGCCACGCCGCCGACGAGCACGATGACCGGGATCACCACGGCCAGCAGCAGCTGCTCGCCGTTGCGGAGCATCAGCCGCGACTCCATCGCGGCCTGCGCCAGCACCTGCCGGTGCAGGGGAGCCGCGCCCGGCCGGGGTGCGAACGTGCCGCCCGTGCGGTCGGTCGACGCGCTCACGACAGGTCCCGACCGGTGAGCTGGAGGAACACGTCCTCCAGGTTGCGCTGACCCAGCGTGAGCGACTCCGGAAGCACCTCGTTCTCCTCGCACCAGCGCGACACCTTCGCCAGCGTCGAGGCGTCGGCCGGGCCGGTGACCATCAGGCTGAGCGCGTCGAGCTGGTGGACCTCCGTGTGCTCGCCGAGCACGCGGGCGAGGGAGTCCGGCGACCCGGGCGGGAACGGCCGGGTCACCACCAGCCGGATCGTCGCGTGGGTGCCGCCCCGGGTGAGCTCCAGCGGCGTGCCGGACGCGATCATCCGGCCGTGGTCGATGATGTGGATGCGGTCGGCGAGCCGCTCGGCCTCGTCCATGTAGTGGGTGGTCAGCACGACGGTCACGCCGTCGCCGCGCAGCTCCTCGAGCAGCTCCCAGGTGGTCCGGCGGGCCTGGGGATCCATGCCGGCGGTGGGCTCGTCGACGAACACGATCTCCGGGCGGCCGACCAGCGCCATCGCGAGACCGAGGCGCTGCTGCTGGCCACCGGAGAGGCGGCGGTACGGCGTCTTGCCGCAGTCGGCCAGCCCGAGCCGGTCGGAGAGCAGGTCGGTGTCGAGCGGGTGCGCGTGCAGCCGGGCGACGTGGTCGAGCATCTCGCGGGCACGCACGCCGCTCCACGCACCCCCGCCCTGCAGCATCACGCCGATCCGGGGGAGCAGGGCCGCCCGGTCGCGGACCGGGTCGAGGCCGAGCACGCGCACGCTGCCTGCCTGGGGCTTGCGGTAGCCCTCGCAGGTCTCGAGGGTCGTGGTCTTGCCGGCGCCGTTGGGACCGAGCACCGCGGTGATCGTGTGGCGCTCCACGCTCAGCGAAAGGCCGTCGACGGCCACCTTGTCGCCGTAGCGCATCTCCAGGCCGTCGACCGAGACCGCGGGGACGGCTGGGTCGGGCGCGCGCACCGGGCCAGTGTAGGGAGCGCCCGGTGCCGACGCCTCGACGGGTCAGCCGCTGCGACGGCGGACCTCCGCGAGGATCTCGGGCTCGTTGCTGATCACGCCGTTGACACCCCGGTCGACCACCCGGTCGAGCCAGCCGACGTCGTCGATCGGCCAGGTCATCACGACCTCGACGCGACGCCGCAGCCGCGAGACGGTAGCGGCGTCCAGCAGGGAGCGGTGCACGGACACGCCGTACGGCGCCGGTCGTTCGGTCCGCTCGAGCCGCCGGAGCAGGGCCGCGAGCTCGGCGCGATTGCGCGCCGAGAGCACCGGGCGGACGTAGTCGAGCACCCCGACCGCCTCGACCGCGGGCCAGTGCCGTCCGCAGGCGAGGATCGGGTGCCGGTCGGCCCGGGCGTGCAGCAGCTCGGCGACCGCTCGTCCGGTCGCCGCGGTGCGCCCCTTGAGGTCGAGCATGAACAGCGACCCGCGCCGGTCGGCGTCGAGGAGCTCATCGAGTCCCAGGCGAGGCGCGGCGGCCGAGGCGAGCTCCCAGCGGTCCCAGAGGAACGGCAGCGGACCGGCCGTCTTGAGGTGCCGGACCTCGAGCCGGCCACGGTAGGCGTGCACGTCGCACTCGATGACGTCGACGCCGAGCAGGTTGGCCTCGTGCAGTCCGGCCAGCGAGTTGCCGGCCCGGTGCGCGATCGCGAGGAGGGTCATGCGGCCCGGCCGGTCTCGCGCGGGCCCGCGCTCCGGCCCCGTCGCCCTCGACGGCTCTCGAGGGCGACGGCCGCGGCGTACCCCACCATCGCGAGCATGAGGCCGGCGACGACGTCGACGACGTAGTGGTTGGCGGTCGCGACCACCGCGAACGCCATCAGCACCGGCAGCACGCAGCCGACCACGCGGACCCACAGGGCCCCGGCGGCGGTGACGATCGAGATGCCCACGAGGAGGTCCCAGCCCGCGTGCAGGCTCGGCATCGCGGCGTACTGGTTGACGAAGTTGGGCGGCTGCAGCACCCGGTAGGCATAGGAGCGCTCCGTGACCGTGTCGACCAGGTGGGGATCCACCAGGCGGGGTGGCGCCACCGGGTAGGACATGAAGATCAGCAGCCCGATGCCGCCCGAGACCAGCATCGCATCACGCAACCGGAGGAAGATCTCGCGGTGACGCCAGACCAGCCAGGCCATCGTGACCGCGATCACCGGCCAGTGGCCCCAGATGTAGATCCAGTTCGCGAGCGTGGAGAGGGCGTCGGAGTCGGCGACCGGGTCCTGGACGGTGGTCTCGACGTCGAGCCCGACCCGCTCCTCCAGGCGCAGGATGTCGTGGGCGTGGTCGACGGCCACGGACCGGCCGGAGGCCGTCAGCCCGCGCACCTGGAAGTAGAAGAAGACGCCGACCAGCACGACCGCGACCTGTCCCAGGACCCATCGCACGCGAGGGTGCCGGAGCACGGTCGTGCGCGGCATGAACATCACCCGGCCTCCTGCCTACGCTCGGGTGTCGGCGTCCGGGGGTGGCCCAGCTCCGATCATGCCGCGGCGCATTCGCCGCGTCGCGAGGCGAAGGTCCTGATCGCCCTCGGGGATGACCCTGGCCGGTCCCGGAGGACCGGCCTCGGGGAAGTCCCTGCCGTCAGGCGGGTACGGCGCTCGCCTCGCGCCGCCGGCCCAGCAGGCTGCTGCCGCCGAGGAGGAGCGCGGGCACCCAGGCCACGGCGGCCTTGATCGACACCGCGGCGGCGGCCGCACCGAGTGGGACGCCCGCCGCGACCAGGGCGACCACGAGCGCGCCGTCTCGCGGGCTCGCGCCGTTGGGGCCGGGCACGGCGCCCGCGAGCTGGCTGGCGCCGAACGCGCCGAGCACGGCCAGCGGAGAGACCGTGTGTCCGGTGGCTGCGATCGTGCCGACGAGCAGCGCCGCGATCGAGAGCTGGTAGCCGGCCGAGAGGACGAGCCCGTGGGCCAGCATGCGTGGCGGCGGCAGCGGGCGGCTGGGCAGGAGACCGGGCCGCACCCGGTGCAGCACGAGGACTGCCAGCACGGCGGCCAGGGACAGCCCGGCGACCGGGAGGATGAGCCCGATCGGCAGCGCCGTACCGGCGAACGCGACGAACGCCGCCAGGCCGAGGGCACCGACGAGTCGGTCGGTGCCGACGCTGAGGACCGCGTCGCCGCGGCCGAGCCCCGCCCCGGTCAGGCGCTTGAGCCGCCACAGGTCGGCGCCCACGTGCCCGGGGGTGAGCAGGCCGAGCAGCTCCGACTCGGCGTACGCGCGCAGGAACCAGCGGCGCGGCAGAACGGCGTCGGTGAGGGCGCGCCAGCGCAGCGCGCAGCACACGTACTTGCCGACGACCCAGGGCAGCAGACCTGCCAGGACCGGCCAGACGGAGACCTCCGGGAGCCGGGGGAGGGTCAGGACGGGGACGAGGACGCTGACCAGCACGCCGAGGACGAGCAGGGTGCGCGAGCCGAGGACGGTGCGGACGCGGGGACGGAGGCGGTCGAGCATGCGGATCGGCATAACCTTCGGATCGGCCGGTCGCCGCGTCGTTGCAGCGCGAATGCGATCCAGTGTCACCGATGCTCGCCGGATCCCCAAACGCCCCCGCAGGGTAAGGGTGCCCTTACTTGAACGGCCTCGGGCAATAACGGCACACTGGCGTTGTGGAATTCCACGAGGTCCCAGCTCCCACGGCGCCGGCCGGGCACGACCAGCCCACCCGCCAGCGGGTGGCCCGCTCGATCCTCGACAACGGACCCTCCACCGCCGCGGCGCTCGCCGAGCGCCTCGACCTGACGCCGGCGGCCGTGCGGCGCCACCTCGACCAGCTGGTCGAGGACGGCGCGGTCGAGGCGCGCGAACCCCGCAGCCTCGGCGGCCGTGGCCGCGGCCGGCCCGCCAAGCTGTTCGCGCTGACCGAGGCGGGCCGCGACGGCTTCGACCAGCAGTACGACGATCTCGCGGTCCAGGCACTGCGGTTCCTCTCCGAGACCGGCGGCACCGAGGCCGTCCGGGAGTTCGCGACGCGGCGCGCCTCGTTCATCGCGGACCGGTTCGCCCGGCTCGCGGCCGACCACCCCGACCTGAGCTCGGCCGAGGTGCTCGCCCGTGTCTTCACCGCCGAGGGGTACGCCGCCGCCGTGCGCGACGTGCCGGTCGGCGAGCAGCTGTGCCAGCAGCACTGCCCGGTCTCGCACGTCGCGCACGAGTTCCCGCAGCTGTGCGAGGCCGAGACCGAGGCGATCAGCAAGGTGCTCGGCCGGCACGTCCTGCGACTGGCGACCATCGCCCACGGCGACGGCGTCTGCACCACCTGCATCCCCGACCTTCCCGCAACCGCCGAGAAGCCCACGACCACCGAGAAGAAGGAGCACGTCAGCAGATGACCTCCATCGAAGAACTCAACCCGGAGCTCAAGGGCATCGGCCGCTACGACTTCGGCTGGGCCGACCCCGACGTCGCCGGCGCATCCGCGCAGCGCGGCCTCAACGAGGACGTCGTGCGCGACATCTCGGCGAAGAAGAACGAGCCGCAGTGGATGCTCGACCTGCGCCTGAAGGGCCTCAAGCTCTTCCACCGCAAGCCGATGCCGACCTGGGGCTCGGACCTGTCGACGATCGACTTCGACAACATCAAGTACTTCGTGCGGTCCAGCGAGAAGCAGGCGGCGACCTGGGAGGACCTGCCGGAGGACATCAAGAACACCTACGACCGGCTCGGCATCCCCGAGGCGGAGAAGCAGCGCCTGGTCGCCGGCGTCGCCGCGCAGTACGAGTCGGAGGTGGTCTACCACTCGATCCGCGAGGACCTCGAGTCGCAGGGCGTGATCTTCCTCGACACCGACACGGCGCTCAAGGAGCACCCGGAGCTGTTCCAGGAGTACTTCGGCACCGTGATCCCGGTCGGCGACAACAAGTTCGCCGCGCTCAACACCTCGGTGTGGTCGGGCGGCTCGTTCATCTACGTCCCGCCGGGCGTGCACGTGGACATCCCGCTGCAGGCCTACTTCCGGATCAACACCGAGAACATGGGGCAGTTCGAGCGGACGCTGATCATCGTCGACGAGGGCGCCTACGTGCACTACGTCGAGGGCTGCACCGCGCCGATCTACAGCTCGGACTCGCTGCACTCCGCCGTGGTCGAGATCGTGGTGAAGAAGGGCGGGCGCTGCCGCTACACGACCATCCAGAACTGGTCGAACAACGTCTACAACCTCGTCACCAAGCGCGCCACCTGCGAGGCCGGCGCGACCATGGAGTGGGTCGACGGCAACATCGGGTCCAAGGTGACCATGAAGTACCCCGCCGTCTACCTGATGGGCGAGCACGCCAAGGGCGAGACCCTCTCGATCGCGTTCGCGGGCGAGGGCCAGCACCAGGACGCCGGCGCCAAGATGGTGCACGCGGCGCCGCACACCTCCTCCTCGATCCTGTCGAAGTCGGTGGCCCGCGGCGGCGGCCGGACGTCCTACCGCGGCCTGATCCAGGTCAACGAGGGCGCCCACGGCTCGAAGTCGAACGTGCTCTGCGACGCGCTCCTGGTCGACCAGATCAGCCGCTCCGACACCTACCCCTACGTCGACATCCGCGAGGACGACGTCTCCATGGGCCACGAAGCGAGCGTCTCGAAGGTCTCCGACGACCAGCTCTTCTACCTGATGTCGCGCGGCATGGAGCAGGACGAGGCGATGGCGATGATCGTGCGCGGCTTCGTCGAGCCGATCGCCAAGGAGCTGCCGATGGAGTACGCCCTGGAGCTCAACCGGCTGATCGAGCTCCAAATGGAGGGGGCAGTGGGCTAGCGCGTCGTCGCTACGCTCCGCCGCGCTGGCCCCCTCTCTGTGACACGGGACGAGTGCCCCACGAATGTGGTTGCGGAGGGCGAGGACGTGCGAGGCCGCTGGCTCGGCAACTCGGATCGCTTACTCGAACTGTTCTGAAAGCTGGAAGCTGATAGATGACTGTGACTGATGTGGCACGCGAGAGCGTGTCGTCCGCCCTCGAGGTGGATCGGGTGGAGAGCCACCTGAACCCGCCCGCGTCCTACGACCTCGAGGACCACCCGGTCCCGAGCGGTCGCGAGGAGATCTGGCGGTTCACGCCGCTCAAGCGGCTGCGCGGGATCCTCGACGGCGCGGCGTCCGAGGCGCACCTGACCTGGGAGACCACGGTGCCCGACGGGGTCACCCTGCGCGAGGTGGCGGCGGAGGAGGTCCTGGCGCTCGGGGAGCTCGCCCCCAACGACCGCCCGTCGGCCCTGGCCGCCGCCAATGCCGGCCGGGCGATGCTGCTGGAGGTGCCCGCCGAGGCGGCGATCCCCGATCCGGTCGTGCTGCACCTGCACGGCGAGTCCGTCGAGGACCTGGTCTGGGGTCGGCTGCTGGTCCGGGTCGGCGCCAACGCCGACGTGACGATCGTGG
>NZ_DASWVI010000205.1:0-6355 GCF_036401255.1 Nocardioides sp.
CGGCGGGGCGGCGGGCTCGGGGTGGAGCGGCTGGAGCGGGTGGTTTGCGGCGAGGTCGCGTGCCGCGGCGGCCGCCCAGGACTCCTGCTGCGGTGCGTGCTCCTGCGCCGGCGCGGCGGCGTCGTCACCGGCCCAGCCGGCGGGGGTCTCGAATCGGGTCCGCGGGCGGCGCAGCATCGAGTCGGCCCGGGCGCGCAGCTCGCGGGGGCGGAACGGCTTGACCAGGTAGTCGTCGGCCCCGGCCTCGAAGCCCTGGACGACGTCGATCTCGTCGGCGAGCGCGGTGATCATGATGAGGTAGGTGTTGCTGAACTCGCGCAGCCGCTTCGCCACCGCGAAGCCGTCCATGCCCGGCATGTTGACGTCGAGCGTGGTGATCAGCGGGTTGTGCTGGCGCACCGCCTCGACGCCGTCGGGGCCGTTCTCGGTCACCACGGTCCGGAAGCCGGACTGGGTCAGCACGATGTCGATCAGGTCGCGAACATCGGGCTCGTCCTCGATGATGACGGCCACCCACTCGCTGCCCGGTTGCATGTGGCGAATGCTAACAACGCTCGGGGTGCTCGGGTCCGCGGACCCGCTGGCGGCACAGGGGGGCTAGAGCGGTTCGCTCACCATCCGGACGAGGTGGCCATCTCCAGGGCGCGCTCGGGCCAGAACCGGCCGGCCGGCGGGCCGCCCCCGCACTCGCCGTCGCTCTCCCCCGGCGGCTTCACCCACACAGAGGCATCGAGGTGCTCGGCGTCCCCCGCGGGGGCGGGGGCGGGATCGGTGCCGTACGCACGGCCGGTGGGGTTGCACCACTCCTCCGTGGAGCCGTTGCCGTTGCGCCCCGTGTCGATGATGTAGTGCGCGCCCCCGAGCAGCGCGCTGAGCTCCTCGCCGTACGCCCGCTCGTCGGCGTCGGTCTGGTAGTTCGAGACGTTCGTGGCGAAGCCCCGCGCCCGGGAGGCGCCGGCGGCACGCAGCAGCGGCGCCAGCCGGGCCGGCTTGATCCAGTGCGAGTGGCCGCCGTCGACGTACGTCGTGACGCCGGCGTCGACGAGCCGGTCCACCGCGTCCGCGATCAGCCGGACCCGCTCCTCGCGCCGGTCGCACTCGACCGCCGAGGCGAGCGCGTCCGGCTCGACGACCGCGACGACCGGCACCGCGACCTCGGCGGACGAGGCGGCGTCCGCGATCTCCTGGACCCACGGTGCGTACTGCTCCGCCGTGAGGCCGCCGCCGGAGAACCCACCCGAGCAGTCGCGGTCCGGGATCCCGTAGACCACGAACGTCGGGACCTCGTCGGCCTTCCCTGCTGCCTCGACGACCTGCGCGACGAACGGCGCCACCGACCCCGGCGGGTGCTCCTCGGGAGTCAGCCAGATGCCCTGCGGCGTCGCGGCGAGCCGCGAGAGGACCCGCGCGGCCTCGGCGTCGTCCGTCGCCCCTTGCGCCGCACGAGCGGTCCGCGAGCCCGGGTCCGCGTAGCCGGCGCGACCGGCGTAGGGATTGCTCGCCTGCGCGTCCGGGGTCGGGTGCGGCTCCCCGCCGCCATCGCTCCCCCCGCAGGCCGCGAGGCCCAGGACGGCCGCGAGCAACGGAGCCAGGAGGATGCGGCGGGGCACCGCGCCATCATGCCCGAGGAGCGCCGCTCCTCCGCCGGCCGGGGGCGAGCAGCGAGGCGACCGTGGCGACAGCGACCGCGGCGGCCCCGGTGAGGAGCGCGGGACCGATCGCGCCGTCGTACCCCACCGGCGAGATCGCGCCGCCGTTGCCGAGGAACACCGCAGTGAGCAGGGCGATGCCCAGCGCGACGCCGAACTCCCGGATCGTCGAGTTCGCCGAGCTGGCCATCGCGAAGTCGGCCTCGGGCAGGCCCTCGAGCACGGCCGTCGACATCGGCGCGAACGTCAGCCCCATCCCGACCCCCGCCATCAGCAGCGCGGGCACGAACGACGGATAGCCGGCGACGGTCTCGGTGAGCACCGCGAACCAGACCAGCGACGCGGTCTGCAGGACCAGCCCGGAGAGCAGCAGCGCGCGCAGCCCGGTGCGCGGCGCGAGCAGCCCGGCCAGCGGTGCCACGACCATCGGGGCGGCGGTCCACGGCAGCGTCCGCAGCCCGGCCTCGAGCGGGGTGTAGCCCTGGACGACCTGGAGGTACTGCGAGAGCAGGAACACCGTGCCGAACATGCCGATCGTGAAGAACAGCGCGACCACGTTGGCCACCGAGAACGCGGGCGAGGAGAACAGGCGCAGCGGGAGGACGGCGTACGAGCGACCGCGCGCCCAGCGCACGTACGCCGGGACCAGGAGCCCGGCCACCACCAGCGGGACGAGCACCCGCGGGTCGCTCCAACCGTCGTCGTTGCCGTGCACGATCCCCCAGATGCCGAGGAACACCGCGCCGCCCAGCAGCGCGGCGCCGACGAGGTCGAGGCGCTGCCAGGTGCCCCGCGACTCGCGGACCGCGACCACCAGCAGCGGGCCGGCGACCGCCGCCACCGGGACGTTGAGCCAGAAGATCGCCTGCCAGCTGACGCCCTCGACGACCGCGCCGCCGACGACGGGCCCGAGCGCGACGCCCAGGCCGCTGACCCCGCCCCAGATCCCGATCGCGGCCGCCCGCATCGCGGGCGGTACGGCGGCCGCGAGCAGGGTCAGCGAGAGGGGCATGATCGCGGCGGCGCCGAGACCCTGCACGGCGCGGGCCGCGATCAGCGCCTCCGAGGTGGTGCTCATCGCCGAGGCGATCGAGGCGAGCGTGAAGACCGTCAGCCCGGCGAGCATCACCCGGCGCCGGCCGAGCCGGTCCCCCAGCGTCGCCGCCGGCAGCATGAAGGTGGCGAAGGTCAGGGTGTAGGCGTTCATGAACCACGAGAGCTGGCTGACCGATGCGCCGAGGTCGGCCCGGATCACCGGCAGGGCGCTGGTCATCACGAGGTTGTCCAGCGTGGCCATGAACATCGGGAGGGAGGCGGCCACGATCGCGAGCCAGACCGGCGCGCGGCGCGATCGCGCCGGGGCGGGAGGGGCCGCCACGTCGAGGAGGGTCATCGGATCTCCAGAAGTTGTAATTGAATGATTACCAGACCGCGGCCAACGCTAAGTAATCGACTGATAATCTGTCAAGCATGATGTCGACGAAGGCGCCCCGGATGAGTGCGGACGAGCGGCGCGAGGCGATCCTCCAGGCCGCGACCCGCGCGTTCGCGCGCGGCGGCTACCACGGCACCAGCACCGACGCGGTCGCCAAGGAGGCGGGGGTGTCCCAGCCGTACGTCGTACGGATGTTCGGCACCAAGCTCGAGCTGTTCCTCGAGGTCTTCCAGCGCGCGGTCGGCGGGATCCGCGAGGCCTTCGCCGCGGTCGTCGACGACCCCGCGTTCGACCCGGCGAGCGAGGACGGCCGGGAGCGGATGGGCCAGGCCTACACCGAGCTGCTCCAGGACCACGCCTTCTTGCAGGTGATGATGCACGGCTTCTCCGCGGGCGGGATCGACGAGATCGCCGCCGCCGCGCGCTCCTGCATGGGCGAGGTGTTCGCGACCATCCGGCGCACCGGCTGGAGCGACGAGGAGGTCCGCGACTTCATCGCCTACGGGATGCTGCTCAACGTGATGGTCTCGATGCGGGCCCTGGAGCACCTCGAGCCGGACGACCCGCTGGCCCCCCTGACGGCCTGTGCGTTCGGTGACGCGGTCGAGCTGCTTGAATCGCCGGCGTGACCCTCGTCCTCGCCTCCGCCTCCCCCGCCCGGCTCCAGACCCTGCGCAACGCAGGCGTCGAGCCGGTGGTGATCGTCTCCGGCGTCGACGAGTCGCAGCTGGACGGCCTCCCGCCCGCCGAGCTGGCGCTCCAGCTCGCCGAGCTGAAGTCCGCGGCCGTCGCCGGTCGCACCGACCTGCCCGCGGACGCGCTCGTGCTCGGCTGCGACTCGGTGCTCGAGCTCGACGGCGCCGCGCTCGGCAAGCCCGCCGACGCCGACGAGGCCGTCGAGCGGTGGCGGACGATGCGCGGGCGCACCGGCGTGCTGCTGACCGGTCACTGCCTGACCGACACCGCCACCGGGCGGGTGGCCGCGGCCACCGCCGCGACGACCGTCCACTTCGCGCAGGTCAGCGACGAGGAGGTGACGGCGTACGTCGCGACCGGCGAGCCGCTGAGCGTCGCCGGCGCGTTCACCGTCGATGGCCTCGGCGGGGCGTTCATCACCGGCATCGAGGGCGACCACCACAACGTGGTCGGCGTCAGCCTGCCCCTGGTCAGGGAGCTCGTCGCGGAGCTGGGTCGCTCCTGGACGGATCTGTGGGCTCGATGACGACCTCCGAGGCGCCCTCGGAGTCGGGGAGCTCACTGAGCTCGAAGACCTGCATCGGGTTGTGCATCAGGTCGGGCAGGTGCACGGGCCGCTTGAAGACCAGCGTGCGGAACAGGTAGAACCGCGCGACCAGGCCGAGGAACAGCCCGATCACGTTGGCGGACACGTTGTCCGACCACGGGTCGTCGAGCCCGACGACGTTGCGGCTCACCCACAGGCACGCGATCGGGATCAGCATCGTCACCAGGTTGATCGCGATGAACGCCGTACGTCCCCCGTCGGCCGAGCGCGGCGGGCGGTGCTTGAAGACCCAGGTGCGGCTGCCCCGGTAGCTGATCATCATCCCGACCGTGTTCGCGATGACGTAGCCCAGGTAGGGATGCCCGTCGAGCAGCGCACGGTGCTCGGTGTTGAAGCCGTGCACCAGGAAGTTGAAGATCACGAACGCGACGATCGTCGCCAGGCCGCCCACCGCGAGGAACCGGTACGCCTCGGTGAAGACGCGTTCCCACCGGCCTCCCATGGCACCCAGGCTAACGGCTCGCCCCACCCCGATCGGAAATGCGGGTCCCTGCGCGCCGTCGGTTACTCGACCGGCAGGCCGAGGCCGCGGGCGATGAGCATCCGCTGCACCTCGGAGGTGCCCTCGCCGATCTCGAGCACCTTCGCGTCGCGGTAGAACCGGGTGACCGGGTACTCCTCCATGAACCCGTAGCCGCCGAAGACCTGGGTGGCGATCCGCGTCGCGGTGACCGCGGACTCGGTCGCGTAGAGCTTGGCGACCGCGGCCGCCTGCTTGAAGTCCTTCATCGAGGCGCCGCCACCGTCGCGCTGGCTGTCCTTCATCGCGGCGGCCCGGTAGGTGAGCAGGCGGCTCGCGTGCAGCATCACCTCGAGGTCGGCGATCTGGAACGCCACGCCCTGCTTGCGCCCGATCGGGCCGCCGAACGTCTGCCGGTCGCCGGCGTACTCCACGCTGAGGTCCAAGCACGCCTGGATGCAGCCGACCGCGAGCGCGGCGATCGCGACGCGCCCGTCGTCGAGCGTCGCGAGGAACTGCGCGTAGCCGCGGCCCCGCTCGCCGAGCAGGTTCGCCTCGGGGACACGCACGTCCTCCAGCGTGAGCGGGTGCGTGTCGGAGGCGTGCCAGCCGAGCTTGTCGTAGGCCTTCTCGGCGGTGAAGCCGGGCGTCCCGCTGGGCACGATGATCGTGCTGATCTCGGCCGACCCGTTCTCCCGGGTGCCGGTGCGCGCCGTCACCGTGACGAGGCTGGTCAGCTCCGAGCCCGAGTTGGTGATGAACTGCTTGGAGCCGTTGACCACCCACTCGCCGTCCTCGAGGACCGCGCGGGTCCTGGTCGCCCCGGCGTCCGAGCCGGCCCCCGGCTCGGTCAGCCCGAACCCGGCCAGGCGCTCACCGGCCACGAGGTCCGGCAGCCAGGTCCGGCGCTGGTCGTCGGTGCCGTAGCTGAGGATGGGGTTGATGCCGAGGCCCACCGCGGCCTCGAGCGTGATGCCCAGCGACTGGTCGACCCGCCCGATCTCCTCGATCGCCACGCACAGGCTGGTGAAGTCGCCGTCGTCGCCGGCGCCGCCGTACTCCTCCGGTGCGGTGAGCCCGAACAGCCCGAGGGCGCCCATCTTGCGCACCACGTCGACCGGGAAGTGGTGGTCGCGGTCCCACTGCGCGGCGTGCGGGGCGATCTCCGCCTCCGCGAACTCCCGGACGCTCCGGCGGAAGGCCTCGTGCTCTGCGGAGAGCTCGTAGGAAGACACGGTCAATGAGTCCCTTCATGACTTACGCTTACGTGAACGTAAGGACTGTAGGTCGTTTACGTTACGTAAGCGCAAGGAGCAGCCATGCCACCCCCGGACCCCGGCCGGACCTGGACGATCAGCGAGCTCGCCGACGAGTACGCCGTCACCCTCCGCACCCTGCGCCACTACGAGGACCTCGGCCTGCTCTCCCCCGAGCGCCGTGGCACGGCACGGGTCTTCCACCACCGGGACCGGATCCGGCTCGAGCTCATCCTCCGCGGGCGCCGCCTC
>NZ_DASWVI010000206.1:0-9811 GCF_036401255.1 Nocardioides sp.
GACCCGGTCGAGGCCGAGCACCGCCGGCTGCTGGCGGCGGAGGGCCGGTTCTTCGACGTCGACACCCACACCCCGTCGCTGGAGGGCACCACCACCGTGCGTGGCGAGCTGGACCTGGCCGACGCCCTCGACCTCGACCACGCCCTCAGCGTCGCTGCCCAGGAGCTCGCTGACCTCGGCTGCGCCGAGACGCTGGACGTGCGCCGGGCGATGGCCGCCGGGGCCCTGGCCCGCGGCGACCTCACCCTCCCCATGGAGGCCGGCACCGCGCCGGTGAAGCCGGCGCGCAAGCCGCGGCAGCTGGTCGTCTACACCCACCTGTCCGAGGACGCGTTGGCCGGGGTGGAGAACACCCGCTCCCACGTGCTCGTCGGCCAGGTCGAGGGCTGGTGCACCACCGCCACCGGCCCCGTCAGCCTCCGCCCGGTCGTCGACCTGAGCGAACACATCGAGGTGCCCGGCTACACGCCCTCACCCCGCCTGCGCGAACAGGTGATCCTCACCCATCCGACGTGCGTGTTCCCGGGCTGCACCCGCCCATCGCGAGGTTGCGATCTGGATCATGTGATCCCCTGGGACCAGGGCGGCCCGACCTGCTCGTGCAATCTCGTGCCGGCCTGCAGATTCCATCATCGCTCGAAAACGCACGGCGGCTGGCGCCTCGAACGGGTCGGGCACCGGCTGTTCACCTGGACCAGCCCGATGGGCCGCGTCTATACGCGACATAGGTGAGGTCCTCACCCCGCCGGCCACGGCCGGCGGGGTCCCAGTGATGCGCGGGGGACGGGTGATCGATGATCTCGACCACCGGAGCGGGCCTGCAGTCGGAATCCCGGGTCTACGACGGTGGCCACAAGCGCGTCGACCACCGCCGACCGTCACGACCGTGACCGCGGTGACCACCTCGCGGACGACCACGTCCCGTCTTCCAACCACCTCGAGCCGAATCAGCCCGCAGGCCGCAGAGACCTCGCCGTCCTGCCAGGCTGTGGGTCTCGACGAGACTCGCGGCCTCAGGCCTCGATGACGACGGGGATGATCATCGGGCGGCGGCGGTGGGTGCCGCTGACCCAGCGGCCCACGACCCGGCGCACGGTCTGCTGGAGCTGGTAGGAGTCGGTGTTGCCCTCCGCGACCGCCCGGTCGAGGGCGTCGATGATCGGCTGCTTGAGCTCGTCGAAGTTCGACCCGTCCAAGGCGTTCCCGCGTGCATGGATCTCGGGGCCGCCGGCCACCTTGCCGCTGACCGAGTCGACCACCACGATCACCGAGATGAAGCCTTCCTCACCGAGGATCCGGCGATCCTTCAGGTCGGACTCGGTGATGTCTCCGACCGACGAGCCGTCGACGAACACATAGCCGCAGTCGACCTTCCCCGCGATCGAGGCGACGCCGTCGACGAGGTCGACGACCACGCCGTCCTCGGCGACCACGACGTTCTCCACGCCGGTGTCGCGGGCGAGCTGGGCGTTGGCGAGCATGTGCCGGATCTCGCCGTGGACCGGCAGCACGTTGCGCGGCCGCACGATGTTGTAGCAGTAGAGCAGCTCGCCGGCGCTGGCGTGGCCCGAGACGTGCACCTGCGCGTTGCCCTTGTGGACCACGCGGGCGCCCCAGCGGGCCAGGCCGTTGATCACCCGGTAGACGGCGTTCTCGTTGCCGGGGATCAGGCTCGAGGCGAGCAGCACGGTGTCGCCCTCCTCGATGTGCACGAAGTTGTGGTTGCGCTGGGCGATGCGCGACAGCGCGCTCATCGGCTCGCCCTGCGACCCGGTCGAGATCAGCACCTGGCGCTCCGGCGGCAGGTCGGCGAGGTCCTTGGTGTCGACCAGGACGCTCGGCGGCACCTTGAGGTAGCCCAGGTCGCGGGCGATGCCCATGTTGCGCACCATCGAGCGCCCGACGTACGCGACCTGGCGCTCGTGGGCGTACGCCGCGTCCAGGACCTGCTGCACGCGGTGCACGTGGGAGGCGAAGCAGGCGACGATGATGCGCTGCTGGGACTCGCGGAACACCTGGTCGATGACCGGGGTGATCGACTTCTCGGTGGGCGTGAAGCCGGGCGTCTCGGCGTTGGTCGAGTCGGTGAGGAAGAGGTCGACGCCCTCCTCGCCGAGCCGTGCGAACGCCCGCAGGTCGGTGATCCGGCCATCCAGCGGCAGCTGGTCCATCTTGAAGTCGCCGGTGTGGAGCACCATCCCGGCACCGGTGCGGATGGCGACCGCGAGCGCGTCCGGGATCGAGTGGTTGACCGCCACGAACTCCAGGTCGAACGGCCCGAACCGCACCCGGTCCCCCGCGACGACGACGTGGTGGACGGTCTCCTTGAGCCGGTGCTCGCGCAGCTTGCTGCCGAGCAGCGCGAGCGTCAGCTCCGAGCCGACCAGCGGGATGTCGCCGCGCTCGCGCAGGAGGTACGGCGTCGCGCCGATGTGGTCCTCGTGACCGTGGGTGAGCACGAGCGCCTCGACGGTGTCGAGGCGGTCACGGATCGAGGACCAGTCCGGGAGGATCAGGTCGACGCCGGGGTGGTGGTCCTCGGGGAACAGCACGCCGCAGTCGACGAGCAGCAACCGCCCGTCGTACTCGAAGGCCGTCATGTTCCTGCCGACCTCGCCCAGTCCACCGAGCGGGATGACCCGCAGGCCCCCTGTCGGCAGTGCGTCCGGTGCGGAGAGCTCGGGATGGGGGTGACTCATCAAACTCCTTACAGGAGGCCGGAGGCGGCGAGCCCTGCTCGCAACGCGGCCACCTCGTCGTCGTCCAGCGGCACCAGCGGCGCCCGGACGTTGCGGTTGTCGAGGACGCCGAGCAGCTGGAGGGCTGCCTTGGCGGTGGTCGCTCCGTAGTTGGGGACGCCCATCACGGCGTCGATCGCGGGGAGCAGCCGCGTGAAGATCTCCAGGGCTCCGGCGTGGTCGCCGGCGAGGAAGGCGTCCGCCATCGCCTTGAACTGGTCACCGGCCGCGTGGCCGACCACCGAGACGAAGCCGGAGGCACCGTGCGCGAGCCAGCCGAGGTTGCTGGCGTCGTCGCCGGAGTAGAGCGCGTAGCCCATCTGCATGAGCTTGACGCCGCGAACGTAGTCGCCGACCGCGTCCTTGACCGCGACCACGTTCTCGAGCCGCATCGCGGCCTCGTAGGTCGGCAGCGCGATCTGGGTGCCGGTGCGGCCGGGCACGTCGTAGAGCATCACCGGCACGTCGCTGGCCTCGGCGACCGCCGTGAAGTGGTGCAGCACCCCGGCCTGGCCGGGCTTGTTGTAGTACGGCGTGACCAGCAGCAGGCCGTCGGCACCGAGCTTGGCGGCCTGCTCGGCCAGCTCGACCGAGTGGGCGGTGGAGTTGGTGCCGACGCCCGCGACGACGACCGCACGGTCCCCGACCGCGTCCCGAACGGCCGAGAGGATCGCGCCGTCCTCGGCGGTGGTGGTCGTCGGTGACTCCCCGGTGGTGCCGGAGACCACGACACCGTCGTGGCCGTGGTCGACGAGGTGCGCCGCGATCCGGGCGGTGCCCTCGAGGTCGACGGACCCGTCGTCGTGGAAGGCGGTGGCCATCGCCGTGAGCACACGACCGAAGGGGGCGGCGGGCGCGGAGGTCATGCACCCCAGGCTATCGCTCCCGGGGCGCGCCGCCGGACAGGTGGCGCCGGTCAGGTGGCGTCGGCGAGTGTGCTGCGCAGCGCGTAGTACGCCGGCTTGCGCTCGAAGTCCTCGGTCATGATCGTCGCCGCGCCCTCGTCCGGGAAGAACACCGGCACCCACGAGTACTTGTCCGTGAACCCCCAGACCGTGAAGGAACGGCAGGTGTCCACGGCCAGGCAGCCCTCGAGCATGCGTTGGTAGTAGTCGGCCTGCTGCGCCAGCTGCGCGGGGGTCGGCTCCGCGCCGTCGGGGAGGTCCATCCGGACGTCGACCTCGGTGACGGCCGTCTGCAGGCCGAGGTCGGCGAACCGCTGCAGGTTCGTCGCGAGGTCGTCGGGGAACCCGTAGCGGGTGCTGAGGTGGCCCTGGACGGAGAAGCCGTCGACCGGGACGCCCTCGTCGAGCAGGTCGGAGATCAGCGCGAGGTAGGCGTCGCTCTTGGCGTTGACGCCCTCGACGCCGTAGTCGTTGAAGAACAGCTGGGCGTGGGGGTCGGCCCGGTGCGCCCAGCGGAACGCGTCCGCGATGATGCCGGGGCCGAGCTCGCGCAGCCACAGGTTGTCGGTGGTGCGCAACCGTCCGCTGTCGTCGAACACCTCGTTGGCGACGTCCCACTGGTCGATCCGGCCCCGGTAGCGGCCGACGACCGTGGCGATGTGGTCGCGCAGGATCCCGCGCAGCTCGGCGGCGGTGAAGTCGCCCTCGGTGAGCCAGGCCGGGTTCTGGTTGTGCCACAGCAGGGTGTGACCGCGGACCACCTGGTGGTGCTGGCGGGCGAAGCGCACGATGTCGTCGGCCGGTCCGAAGCGGTACCGGTCGTGCTCGGGGTGGATGAACTCCCACTTCATCTGGTTCTCGGGCGAGAGCGAGCTGAACTCCTTGCCGAGCAGGTGCCGGTAGACCCGGTCGTTCGGGAACGGGTCCGGGTAGGGCTGGTCCACGTGGTGGCCGCCGCCGGCGACCGCGCTCCCGATCACGAAGCCCGGCGGTGCCGCGTGGCGCAGGGTCTTCGCATGGTGCCCCGGTCCGCCCCGATCGGCGTCCGCGGCGTGGACCGGGGCGCCGACGAGTGCGGCCGCCGCGGCCGCGGCGGCGAGGACGGACGTGAGCGTGCGCAGTGCAGTCATCGAGACTCCCGAGAATCGCGTGGCGTGAGGACCGTCACGCTAGGAAGCGGCGTTGGCCGGGTCAATGAGTTCGCGTTGTCGAAAACGTTTCGATAACGCAGGGCCTCGCCGCCCGGCGGGGACCGCGAGCGGGTCCTTCGGTCCCCGGTGACCGAGGTCTTTGTTCCCTGTGCCCACCCGCGGGGCCCCCGGCAGGCTGAGTGCCATGTCGGTCCTCGTGGCTTTCGCCAGCAGGTACGGCGCGACGCGCCAGATCGCCCAACAGATCGGGGCCGTCCTCTCGGTCGCCGGGCACGACGTCCGGGTCCGGCCGACCACGGCGGTCGGCGACCTGCGCGACCACGAGGCCGTCGTGCTGGGCAGCTCGATCTACCGCGGCCACTGGATGGAGCAGGCGACGACGTTCGCCCAGGAGCACCAGGCCGAGCTCGCGCAGCGCCCGGTCTGGCTGTTCAGCAGCGGGCTCCTCGGCCCCGAGCAGCCGGCCACCGACCTCGACCGGTTCGCGGCCCTCCTCGGGGCGCGCGACCGACAGCTCTTCGCGGGCGCCCTCGAGGTGCGCCGGCTGGACCTGGTCGACCGGGCCCTGCGGCTGTCCCCGACCCGGCGCCACGCCCTGCGGCCCGGCGACTACCGCGACTGGGTCGACATCGACCATTGGGCCCACCAGATCGCGGCGCAGCTGTCCTCCTCCGCCCACGCGTGAGCGGCCCGCGGTTCAGATCTGCGGCATGACCTCCGCGGCCACCAGCCGCAGGTGGTCGAGGTCCGCGAGGTCGAGGACCTGCAGGTAGATCCGCTGCGCGCCGAGCGCGGCGTAGCGGCCGATCTTGTCGACGACCTCGGCGGGGGTCCCGGCGAGGCCGTTGGTGCGCAGCTCCGCCGGCTCGCGGCCGATGGCCGCCGCTCGCCGCGCGACCTCGGCCTCGTCGGCGCCCACGCACAGCACGAGCGCGTTGGAGAGCGTGAGCGACTCCGGGTCGCGCTGCTGCGCGGCGCAGGCCTCCCGGACCCGCGCGAACTGGGCCGCGGTCGTCTCCTCGTCGACGAACGGCAGGTTGAACTCGTCGGCGTACGTCGCCGCCAGCCGCGGTGTGCGCCGCTTGCCGAGGCCGCCGATCAGCACCGGGGGCTTGGCCTGGACCGGCTTCGGCAGCGCCGGGGAGTCGGCCAGCCGGTAGTGCTCGCCGTCGAACCCGAACCGCTCCCCCGCCGCCGTCGCCCAGAGGCCGGTGATGATCGCGAGCTGCTCCTCGAACCGGTCGAAGCGCTCGGCGGTGCCCGGGAACGGGATGCCGTACGCCGTGTGCTCGTCCTCGAACCACCCCGCCCCGATGCCGAGCTCGACCCGCCCGCCGCTCATCTGGTCCACGTTGGCGACGGTGATCGCCAGCGGTCCGGGCAGCCGGAACGTCGCACTGGTCATCATGGTGCCGAGCCGGATCGTGCTCGTCTCGCGGGCGAGTCCGGCGAGCGTCACCCAGGCGTCGCTCGGGCCGGGCCGGCCCTCGGTGCCCATGCCGAGGTAGTGGTCGGAGCGGAAGAACGCCCCGAAGCCGAGGCGCTCGGCCTCCTGGGCGACCCGCGCCAGGTCGTCGTAGGTGGCTCCCTGCTGGGGTTCGGTGAAGACGCGCAGCTCCATGGCCCCACCCTGTCAGGTCGGCCCCAGCCGCTGTAACGCCGGGTTACCCGCTCCTCCCACGGTGTTGCAACCGGGTGGGAGGAGGGGTAACACGGCGTTACAGTTCCGCGGGCGGCCGACGCAGATACGTGACCCGGTCGTAGCCCTCGTGGTGCTCCCGGCTGGTCTCGGTCCACTCGGCGCGGTCGAACGCCGGGTAGAACGCGTCCCCGGCGGGCTCGAGGTCGACCTCGCTGATCACCTGCTCGTCGGCGTGGGCCAGCGCGGCGGCGTACACCTGGCCGCCGCCGGCGACCATCACCTCGCCCTCGAGGGTGTCGGCGAGCGCGAGCGCCTCGGTCAGGTCGTGGGCGACCAGGACGCCGTCGGCCGACCAGTCCGGGGAGCGGGTCAGCACGATCGTGGTGCGCCCGGGCAGCGGCCGGCCGATCGAGTCGAAGGTCGTGCGGCCCATCACGAGGGTGTGGCCCCAGGTGAGTCCCTTGAACAGCCGCTGCTCGCCCGGCAGCGACCACGGGATGTCGGGCCCGTCGCCGATCACGCCGTTGCGGGCGACGGCCGCGACCAGCACGACCCGCTTGCCGCCGGGGGTCATACGGCGATCGGCGCCTTGATGCCCGGGTGGGGGTCGTAGCCCTCGACCGCGATGTGCTCGAGGTCGAACGCGTCCAGCGCCGTCACCGACGGGTCGAGCACCAGCCGGGGCAGCGGACGCGGCTCGCGGGTGAGCTGGAGCCGGGCCTGGTCGAGGTGGTTGGTGTACAGATGCGCGTCGCCGAGCGTGTGCACGAAGTCGCCGACCTCCAGGCCGGCGACCTGGGCGACCATGTGGGTGAGCAGGGCGTACGACGCGATGTTGAACGGCACGCCGAGGAACACGTCGGCGGAGCGCTGGTAGAGCTGGCAGCTGAGCCGCCCGCCCGCGACGTAGAACTGGAACATCGTGTGGCACGGCGCCAGGGCCATGTCGGGGATGTCGGCGACGTTCCAGGCCGAGACGACGTGACGCCGCGAGTCGGGGTTGGTGCGGATCTGGTCGACGACCTGGGCGATCTGGTCGACGTGGCGGCCGTCGGGGGTCGGCCAGGACCGCCACTGGTAGCCGTAGACCGGCCCGAGGTCGCCGTGCTCGTCGGCCCACTCGTCCCAGATCGTGATGCCGCGGTCCTGCAGCCACTTCACGTTCGTGTCGCCGCGCAGGAACCACAGCAGCTCGCCGAACACCGAGCGGGTGTGGATCTTCTTCGTGGTGACCAGGGGGAACCCGGCGCTCAGGTCGAAGCGCATCTGGTGGCCGAACACGCTGAGCGTCCCGGTGCCGGTGCGGTCGTCCTTGGGCACGCCCTCGTCGAGGATCCGCTGGAGGAGGTCGAGGTAGGCGCGCACGTCTCGAAGCGTAGTCGTCAGAGGTCCACGGAGCCGGTGATCGTGCTCCGGGTGTCGCCGCCGACCCAGACCTCCGCACCGACGCGCTCGACGTGGACGCGGCCGCGGCGCCCGAGCGCGGTGCCCTGGCTCGCGACGTACGCCGTGGGCAGCCGGCCGCCCGCGAGCCACTGGCCGATCCCGGCGTTGAGGCTGCCGGTCACCGGGTCCTCCGCCATGCCGAAGCCGGGGCAGAACGCGCGCACCTCGATCGCCGCCGGCCCGTCGGCGTACTCCCCCACGACGCCGATGTCGAGGCCTCCGAACGCCGCGAAGTCCGGCTCCAGGGCGAGCACCGCGGCGGCGTCGGCCAGCAGCACCCCGACCCACCCGGGGCCGTTGTCGATCCAGGCCGCGTCGAGCAGGTCCGCGCGGTCGATGCGAAGCGCGGCGGCGATCCGGGCCAGGTCCGCCTCGTCGACCGGCCCGGAGCGGGTCAGCGGCGGGGCGGCGAACGCCAGCCGCTCGGTGCGCCGGATCCGCACCAGCCCGGCGCCGCACTCCTGGACGACCACCCCGTCGGTGACCGGGACACCGCCGGCCTCGAGCCACGCGTGCGCGCTGCCGAGCGTCGGGTGCCCGGCGAAGGGCAGCTCGCCGCCCGGGGTCCAGATCCGCAGCCGGTAGTCGGCGCCCGGCTGCGTGGGCCGGAGCAGGAACGTCGTCTCCGAGAGGTTGGTCCAGCGCGCGAACGCCGCCATCTGCTCGTCGGTCACGTCGTCGGCGTCGTGGACGACCGCGACCGGGTTGCCGAGCAGGGGCTCGCTGGAGAACACGTCGACCTGGCTGAAGCGCATGGCGGGAGTCTGTCAGTGCGCGAGCACCGGGCGCTCCCCCGGCCGGGCCAGCGGCAGCACGTCGTGGCAGACCACCGGGTCGAGGTCGCAGGTGCGCAGCACCACGAGCGGGTCGGGGTTGCCGTCGAGGTCCGGCCCGGCGGCCAGGTCGGCGCGCGGCACGATCAGGTAGCTGACGGTGTGGTTGGGGCCGAACGTCGCGTCCAGCGCCAGCTCGCCCCCGGTCAGGCCGGACCGCTTGGGATCGCCGGACCGTACGGCGTACAGCAGCGGCCGGAACGGCGGGTCGGCACTGCCCGCGGCGCTGAGCACGACGCCCCCGGTCGGCGAGATCCGCGCCCCGACACCTGGCCGCACCACCGAGCTGTTGTAGACGGCCTGCGTCATCTCGATCCCGTCGTCGGTGGCGTAGACGAGGACACCCGCCTTGGCGTCGAGGAGGCCGGTGCGGTCGAGCCGCACCGCGTCCTCGTCCGGACCCCACCGGAACTCGCCGGCCGGTGTCGCGTAGTAGACGTGGGCCTGGTCGACCGCGATGACCGTGCCACCGTCGGGCAGGTCGAGCGTCGCGAAGTCCTTGCCCGACACGAGGTTGTGCAGCACCAGCCGGGGTACGCCGTCGCTCGGGTCCACCCAGGCCACCCAGTCGGTCTGGTCGGAGGCCTCGATCCGCCCGCCGGGGCCGGCGCTGCCGATCTCGGTCACCGTGCCGTCCGCGCCGGCGAAGTAGACCGTGCCGGCCCGGGTCGTGAAGGCAGCGCCGTCGGCGACGGTGGCGAGGTCCGCGACCGGCGGCGTGTCGATCGCGACCCGGGCCAGGTGCAGCCGCCCGCCGGCGTACCAGGCCACGTCGGCAGGGTTGGGCTCGCGCGTCACCGTCCACCGCGACTCCGGCGCGCGCTCGGCCGGGCGGCTGGCCGCCCAGGCGACGCCCGCGACGACGAGCACGCCGGCCACGACCGACACCAGGACGGTCCGGCGGCGACGACGGCGCTGGGACCGGGCCTCGGCGACGACCGCGTCGAACGGTGCGGGCAGCACGTCGATGGACTCCCGGGCGACCCGGAAGACCTCGGCGGCCACCGTCTCGGACATCACCGGGTCATCTCCCCCAGCGCCGCCAGGTCGATGGTCGCGAGCGATCGCGCGACCCGCTCACGGACGACGGCGAGCG
>NZ_DASWVI010000207.1:0-2500 GCF_036401255.1 Nocardioides sp.
GGTGACCGGTGTCGCGCCGCCGAGCAGGCGCACTCCGATGCCCTGGGCGTGCACGGCCGCGGCGAGGCCGGCGCAGGTGCGCCCGATCCGGCGCAGCGCCGCCACGGAGAGCGCCGCGCCCGTCCCGTCGGCGTGACCGCCCCAGACGCCCCAGTGCCCGGTGTCCGGGTCGACGTCGGCGAGCAGCCCGATCGCCGCGGCGTCGGCGAGCAGCCCCTCGATCGCCGCGAGGTCGCCGTCGGGCGACTCCTCGCCGAACAGCCGGCGCCCGGCCGCGACCGCATAGGACTCGACGGTCTCCAACAGGAGGTCGACGTCCGCCTCGACGCCCGCCTCGACGCCCGCCTCGACGCCCGGGTCGACGCCGGCGCCCACGGGGCTCACGCCTCGTCCCCGACCGGGACCAGACGCGGCGTCCCCGAGGTCACGGTGCGCACGGCCGCGTCGTCGTAGCGGATCGTGTGTCGGCCGGTCTCGGCGTCGCTGCCGAGGTGTCCGGTGTAGGCGCGGTCGACCGGGCCGAGGTCCTCGCCCACGGGGAGGATCGCGCTGTGGCTGAGGTAGGTCCGGGTCAGCAGCGGCCTGTTCCCGACGCCGAGCGCGGCGATCTCGCGGCCCACCGGGTGTGCACCGAGCAGCAGCTCGCCGTTCGACGGGCCGATCGCGGTGGCGACGTGCCCCCGCATCTCGATGCGGGTGCGGACCAGCCGGTCGCCGTGCGCGGTGAAGCTGGTCAGCGGGGCGGTCTCCAGGGCGACGTGACCGCGGCGGCGCACCTCGAGGCTGAGGATCTCCTGGCCACCCTCGGCCATCTCGACGCGCTGGGACTCCGGTCGCAGGTCGAAGTCCATGTCCGCGACGAACTTGGGGTAGCCCCAGACCTGGCGCCCGGCCTCGCGGGCGATCCGCGTGGTCACCGGCAGGTGCGCGACGAACGCGCTCAGCCCGCGCAGGTAGCCGGTCGCGAGCGGCAGCACCGGCGGCGCCTGCCGGTCGAGTGTGCACAGCGGGCTGACCGCGATCTCGCCGTACGGCCCGACGCCGGTCTCGAGGTAGTTGAAGACCGCGATCGCCACGACGGCCCGGGCACCGGTGAGCCGCACCGGGTGCAGGCGGCTGGAGGGGAGCAGGTCGGTGACCGCGTCCAGGTCGGCGGCGAACAGGGCCAGGAAGCAGTCGGTGCGCCAGTACCGGATCGGCAGCTCGATCCGCGCGACCCCCAGGTCGACCGCCGGGTCCACCGGTCCCGACCAGTCGAGGAACGCCCGTCGTGCTCCGTGCCGCGTCACCCGTGCCATCTCGATCCTCCTCCGGCCGGTCCCCGGGCGGGACGGCGCCGTGGTCCCACAATGTGGCAGCCGCCACATGGCCGGGACAGGTGGAAACCGGTCGAAGAGTTACTCGATCCGGCAACGCCCGGCATGCCGAGTCGGCGCATCGTGCGCGCGCGAGGGTTCCGAGTCGGCGCAAGGTGCACGCGCGCGAGGCCCGCTGGGGTCACCCGCCGCCGGCGGCGATCGCCGAGTCGGCGCTTCGGCCCCTCCTCCGCTGCGCTCCCCCGGAGCAGAACCGCCGACTCGGCTCGGTCCACACGCTCGAAGGGCCGGTTCCCGGCGCTGTGCGCTGGGAACCGGCCCTTCTCTCGTGTGGAGCTGAGGGGATTCGAACCCCTGACCTTCTCATTGCGAACGAGACGCGCTACCAACTGCGCCACAGCCCCAGTGCGTCGTACGACGACGCGGTGGGAAACGTTAGCACCCGCCCCAGCGGTGCACCGAATCGGCTCCGCGCGCCCGTTCAGGGCACCAGGAGCCACTCGATCTGCTGCATGGCCCGTCGGGCGTAGCCCTGCCACATCCGGGCGAACACCGGCATCACGAGACGCCCCGGGACGCCGCGCGGGTGGACCGTCCAGGCCCAGGAGATCCGCACGCCGGTGCCGGCGGGGTCGAAGCGCCAGGCGCCCTCGACCTCGGTGACGAGCGGCTTCATCGGACCGGTCGGGTCGGTGATCCGGTAGCCGAAGGCCCGGGGCCGGTCGACCGAGGTCAGCGTCTCGCGCAGCGTGCCGCCGTCGGCGAGCACGATCGTGCGGGTCTGGCCGACGGTCCCCCACGGACCCTGCTGGTCACGGACCTCGCGGATCGCCGGGATCGCGGCGTACCGCCGAGTGAACAGCTCCGGCAGCGGCGTGGGCAGGAGGACGTCGAAGGCGCGCTCGACGTCGACGGGGAACGTGCGGGAGTGCTCGAGCGAGAGAGCCATGCACCCAGGGTAGGAGCCGAGCGCAGCCGCTCTCAGGAGCCGACGGCGCGGTGGTCGTCGCCGTCCTTGCGGGCCTGGCGCGCAGCGCGGTCGGCCTCGTCGGCCTCCCGGGCGAGCCGCGCGTCGGCGTCGGTGCGGCCCGAGGTCCACACGCCGGTGGCGTCGAGGTCGATCGTGCGCACGGTGCGCCGGGTCGCGGCGGGCTTGCCGACGTACGTCGGGAGCGTGACCGGCA
>NZ_DASWVI010000208.1:0-2444 GCF_036401255.1 Nocardioides sp.
ACCACACCCCCATCATCGCCATGACCGCCTCCGCCACCCAAGAAGACCGCGACCGCTGCCTGACCGCCGGCATGGACGACTACATCTCCAAACCCGTCAACCCCAACACCCTCGAAACCGTCCTCGGCCGCTGGGCCACCAGCACCTGACCCACGGCGGCCGCGCAGCGGCCATGAGAACGTGAGGACATGAGCCCCTCGACCGGCATCTCGACCGGCATCGTGTTCCGCCCGCAGTCCCCGCCCGAGGAGCTGCGCGCCGTCGTCGCCCACGCCGAGGACGCCGGCGTCGAGCAGCTGTGGCTGTGGGAGGACTGCTTCCTCGAGGGCGGGCTCACCACCGCGGCCGCCGCGCTCGCCTGGTCCGAGCGGCTGGTGGTCGGCGTCGGGCTGCTGCCGGTGCCGCTGCGCAACCCGGCGCTGGCGGCGATGGAGATCGCGACCCTGGCCCGGATGTTCCCAGGCCGCCTCGTGGTCACGCTCGGGCACGGCGTCCAGGACTGGATGGCCCAGGTCGGCGCGCGGGCCGAGTCGCCCCTCACCCTGCTGCGCGAGCACACCGCGGCCGTCCGTTCGCTGCTGGCCGGGGAGACCGTGAGCGTCGCCGGCCGCTATGTCCGGCTCGACGCGGTCGCGCTGGACTGGCCCCCGGCCGTGCCGCCGCGGCTGCTGGTCGGGGGCCGGGGGCCACGCACGGTCGCCCTGGCCGGCGAGCTCGCCGACGGCGTACTGCTGGACTCGGCCGCCGACACCGCGGCCGTCCGCGACGCCCGGGCCCTGGTTGGCGACGCGCAGGTGGCGGTGTACGCCGAGGTCGACCCGGCCGATCTGTCGCGCCTGCCCGACCGGGTGGAGGCGCTTGCCGCCGCCGGCGCGGACACCGTGATCCTGCAGGCGACGGACACGGCTCCCGACCCGCGGCCCCTGATCGACGCCCTGAGATCCCTCCCCTAGCGAGTCGTCCTCCACTATCGTCGGCCGGCATGCAGGTGCTGAGCGACCTCTGGCAGGCGATCCCGGACGCCTTGCACGACCCGGTGGCGCTCGCGGCACCGTTCTTCCTGCTGTTCGTCGGCCTGGAGGGGCTGGCGGCGTACCTCCTCGAGGACGAGCGACCGGCCGGCGAGCGCCGGGCCGCTGACGGCCGGGCGCTGCCGCTGCCCGGCGGCTACGAGCGGCGCGACGCCCTCACGAGCCTCGCGATGGGCCTGGTGTCGGTGCTGACCATGAGCCTGTGGAAGGCCGGGGCACTGGTGCTCTACGCCGCGCTGTTCGCCTGGGTCGCGCCCTGGCACCTGCCGGTCGACGCGTGGTGGACGTGGGCGATCGCGATCCTCGGGGTCGACTTCCTCTTCTACTGGGCGCACCGCGTCGCCCACCGGGTGCGGCTCGTGTGGGCGACCCACCAGGCACACCACTCCAGCGAGTACTTCAACTTCGCCACCGCGCTGCGCCAGAAGTGGAACAACTCCGCGGAGATCGTGTTCTGGCTGCCGCTGCCCCTGCTGGGCGTGCCGCCGGCGCTGGTGTTCCTCGGGTTCTCGATCAGCCTCGTCTACCAGTTCTTCGTGCACACCGAGCGGGTCGGCAGGCTCTGGCGGCCGGTCGAGCTGGTGCTCAACACGCCCTCGCACCACCGGGTGCACCACGGCAGCGACCCCGAGTACCTCGACCGCAACTACGGCGGGATCCTCATCCTCTGGGACCGGCTGTTCGGCTCCTTCCAGCCCGAGCTGCACCGCCCGACGTACGGCCTCACCACGCCGGTCGGCACCCACCACCTCGTGCGCCTGCAGGTCCACGAGTACGCCGCGATCGCCCGCGACGTCCGCCGCGCCCCCAGCTGGCGCGACAAGCTCGGCTACGTGTTCGGGCCGCCGGGCTGGCGACCCGAGACCGCCGGCACCGTCTCCGACACCGTCTCCGAGCCCGTGCTGGCCGCCGAGCCGACCGTTCCCTGACCGACGTCGCGGGCCCTTGGTCCCGGGACCACGGGACGGTGGATCCCAGGACGCCGTCCGCGCGGGCGGTTACCCTCGCAGAGAGAGGAGAAGTGTGCCGGTCGGACGCCTGTCACCGTGGGTCGTCGCCCTGTCGGGGCTGACGGCCCTCCTTGCCGTCGCGCACCTGATCCAGGGCAGCGGACCCCTCGGTGACACGACGTACCTCCTCGGCATCTGGCTGGGGCCGCTCGTCGGCCTGATCGGCACGCTGCGCACGCCCCGCGAGCTCCGGCTGGTCCCGGCCGTGCTCACCGCCGGGCTCACGCTCTCCGCCCTCGGCGACCTGGTCTGGCTGATCTACTCGTGGACCGGCAACGACCCCGACGTGTCGTGGGCGGACGTGCCGTACTTCCTGAGCTACGTGGTCATCGGGGCGGCGATCTCGCTGGCGATGCTGCGGCGTACCACCGGCGCGTTCCACACCGACCTCGACTCGGTCATC
>NZ_DASWVI010000209.1:0-5679 GCF_036401255.1 Nocardioides sp.
GGGCCCTTCTTCGCGCCCCTGTCCGACGCGTTCCTCGGCACCACGCCCGCGCTGCGCGAGGCGGCCGAGCGGCTCGACCCCGGGCCGGTCGACACGCCGGACGGCCAGTGGTGGCTGGCGTTCCGCACGTACGTCGTCGAGGCCGGTGACCGGGTCGTGCTGGTCGACACCGGCGCGGCCAGCGACACCGCGCTGCGGCCGTCGTGGGCGCCGGGGCCCGCCCGCCACCTGGCGGACCGGGTCGTCGCGCAGGCCGGGGTGGCGCCGACCGACGTCACCGACGTCGTGCTCACCCACCTCCACCTCGACCACGCGGCCGGGAGCGTGGACGCGAGCGGCGCCCCGGCGTTCCCGAACGCGCGGTATCTCGTGCAGCAGGCGGAGCTCGCGGCGATCGGCCCGGAGTCGTTGCTGTGGACCGGTCTCGTCGAGCCGCTCCGGGCGACCGGCCAGCTCCACTCCTGCGCGGGCGAGGTCGAGCTGGCGCCGCCGACCGCGGGCACCTCGGTGCGTCTGGTGCCGACCCCCGGGCACACGCCCGGCCACCAGAGCGTCGCGGTCTCGACGGCCGATCACCTCATGGTGCTCGCGGGGGACGTGTTCGTGCACGCTCTGCAGGTCCTCGATCCCGCGGCCCGTTACGCCCACGACGCCGATCCCGAGCTCGCCGAGCGCACCCGCGCCGGGGTGCTCGACCTCCTCTCCGGGCACGGCGGGCGGCTGGGGACCGCTCACCTGCATGCCCCGTACCTCGCCGTCGGCGCACCCTGAGCAGACGGCTGGGGTCAGGAGTCGAAACCCAGCCCGGCCCGGTCCAGGGTCCGCAGGAACAGGTTGCGCCGGCCCTCGCGGTGGTCGGCGCGGTCCAGCGACCAGCGGGTCAGCGCGATCCCGAGGTCGGCGACAGGGGAGGGCGGGAACGGCAGCGGCATCCGCCGCACCATCGCGAGCCGGGTGCGCGCGGTGTCGAGGCCGGCGAGCCGGTCGAGCATCACCTCGGCCGCGAACCGGGTCGCCCCGACGCCGAGCCCCGTGAAGCCCGCGGCGTAGGCGATCCGGCCCCCGCCGGCGAGGCCGTGGAACGCCGCGAACCGGGTCGAGGTGTCGATCGCGCCGGCCCAGCGGTGGCTGAACCGCACGTCCTCGAGCTGGGGGAACACGGTGAGGAAGTGCGAGGCCAGCCTGCGGAACGACTCGGGGCGCTCCTCGTGCTCGCCGCGCACCTGCCGCTGGTGGATCGCGTCGTAGCCGCCCCAGAGGATCCGGTTCTCCGCCGTCAGCCGCGCGTAGTGGAACTGGTTGGCCAGGTCGCTGAGACCCTGCCGGTGCGCCCAGCCGACCGACGCGAGCTGGGCGTCGGTCAGTGGTTCGGTCATCAGCACGTAGTCGTAGACCGGGACCGTGAGCAGCCGGGCGCGGCGCAGCTGGGACGGGAAGACGTTCGTCGCCAGCACGACCCGGTCGCTGGTGACGGTGCCGCCGGTGGTCCGCACGGACCGGCCGTCGAGCCCGGTGACCGTCGTCCGCTCGTGGATCTCGACGCCCAGCTCGGCCGCGACCCGGGCCAGCTCCCGCGCGAGCCGCCCCGGGTGCACCAGCGCGCAGTCCTCGCGGTCCCAGGCGCCGCCGAGGAGCACCGGGCTGTCGATCTCGCGCCGGACCGCCGGGCCGTCGAGGAACCCGGGCTCGCCGCGCAGCCAGTCGACCTGGTGCGGCTCCACGGCGACGCTCAGTGTCCCGGTGCGCTCGAACTGGCAGGCGAGCCCGAGCTCGCGCACGTCGGCCGCGAAAGCGTCGAGGTTCTCCCGGCCGAGCCGCTCGAGCTCGGCGTACTCATCGGGCCAGCGGCGGCGGCCGTTCTCCTCGCCGTGGGTGAGGCTGGCCTCGCAGAACCCGCCGTTGCGCCCAGACGCCGCCCAGCCGACCGTCTGGGCCTCGAGCAGCACCACCCGCGCGCCGGGGTCGCGCCGCTTGGCGAGCACCGCGGTCCACAGCCCGCAGTAGCCGCCGCCGACCACGGTGAGGTCGGCGGCGGTGTCCGCGACCAGTGGTGGGTACGCCGTGCCGGGCGCGTCCTCCAGCCAGAAGATCGAGTGCCGGCTCGGTGCCAGCGCCGCGTCGACGAGTGCGGCCGGTGGCGCGAGACGCTCATAGACCGTCGGCATCGACCCGCTCATGCGTGCGCATCACCGACCTCGAGCGCACCGTCGAGGATCGCGAGGCCCTCGCGGGCCTCCTCGTCGCTCATCGTGCACGGAGGCACCAGGTGGATCCGGTTGGCGGTGGCGAACGGCAGCATCCCCGCGCTCTTGCAGGCCGCGACCACCGCGGCCAGCCCGGCCGGCCCCAGCATCGCGCGGGTGGAGGCGTCGGTGACCAGGTCGAGCGCCCAGAACACGCCGACGCCGCGGACCTCGCCGACGCACGGGTGCCGCCCGGCCAGCTCGGCCAGGCCCGGGCCGAACACCTCGCGGCCGAGCCGGTCGGCGTTCTCGACGATGCCCTCGTCGCGCATCGTGTGGATGGTCGCGACGGCCGCCGCGGTGGCGAGCGGGTGGCCGGAGTAGGTGAGGCCCCCGGGGTAGGGCCGGTGGGCGAACGTCGCGGCGATCGGGTCGCTGATGATCACCCCGCCCAGCGGGACGTAGCCGGAGTTGACGCCCTTCGCGAACGTGATCAGGTCCGGGGTCACGGCGTACCGGTCCAGCGCCAGCCAGGTGCCCGCGCGCCCGAAGCCGGCCATCACCTCGTCGAGGATCATCACGATGCCGTGCCGGTCGCACAGCTCGCGGACGCCGGCGAGGTAGCCCGGCGGCGGCTCGAAGATGCCGGCCGTGCCCGGGATGGTCTCGAGCAGGATCGCGGCGATCGTGTCCGGGCCCTCGGCCTCGATGGTGCGGGCCAGGTGGTGCAGCGCCCGCTCGCACTCCTCCTCGGGGGTGCTGGCGTGGAACTCCGAGCGGTACAGGAACGGCCCGAAGAAGTGCACGGCACCGGCGGTCGCGGTGTCGTTGGGCCAGCGCCGCGGGTCGCCGGTGAGGTTGATCGCGGTCTGGGTGCCGCCGTGGTAGGAGCGGTACGCCGTGAGCACCTTGAACCGCCCCGTGTGCAGCCGGGCCATCCGGACGGCGTGCTCGTTGGCGTCGGCGCCGCCGTTGGTGAAGAACACCTTCTCGAACCCGTCCGGCGCGATCTCGGCGATCAGCACCGCGGCCTGCGACCGCTGCTCGTTGGCGTGCTGGGGGGCGATCGTGCAGAGCCGGTCGGCCTGCTCCTTGATCGCCGCGGTCACCCGCGGGTGCTGGTGGCCGATGTTGGTGAACACCAGCTGGCTGGAGAAGTCGAGGTAGCGGCGGTCGTCCTCGTCCCACACGTAGGAGCCGCGGGCGGCGCCGATCACCATCGGGGTGATCTCCTCCTGCGCGGACCAGGAGTGGAAGACGTGCTTGCGGTCCAGGTCGTACGTCGTGCTCATCGGGGTCCTCTCGGGTGGAGCGTCCAGGGAGACTCGCGTGCCCCTCAGTGGTTCTTGGGGAAGGCCAGCTCGAGACCGCCGGCGCTGCCGGGGTCGGGCCAGCGGGTCGTGACGACCTTGCCGCGGGTGAAGAAGTGCACGCCCTCGACGCCGTGGGCGTGGGTGTCGCCGAACAGCGAGGACTTCCAGCCACCGAAGGAGTAGTAGGCCATCGGCACCGGGATCGGGACGTTGACGCCGATCATGCCGACCTCGACGTCCTGCTCGAACGCCCGGGCGGCGCCGCCGTTGCTGGTGAAGATCGCGGTGCCGTTGCCGTAGCGGTTGGCGTTGACCAGCTCGATGGCTTCCGCGTAGGTCTCGGCGCGCACCACGCAGAGCACCGGCCCGAAGATCTCGTCGGTGTAGATGCTCATCGACGCCTCGACGTGGTCGAACAGCGTCGGGCCGAGCCAGAACCCGTTGGTCTCGCCGTCCGCGTCGACCTTGCGCCCGTCGACGACCAGCGTGGCGCCCTCGGCCTCGCCGGCGTCGATGTACGACGCCACCTTGTCGCGGTGCGCCCGCGTCACCAGCGGACCCATGTCCGCATCTCGGGTCCCGTCGCCGACCCGCAGCGTCGCGGTCCGCTGGGCGATCCGCTCGACGAGCTCGTCGCCGATGCCGCCGACCGCCACCAGCACGCTGATCGCCATGCAGCGCTCGCCCGCGGAGCCGTAGCCCGCGCTGACCGCGGCGTCCGCGGCCAGGTCGAGGTCGGCGTCGGGCAGCACGACCATGTGGTTCTTGGCGCCACCGAGGGCCTGCACCCGCTTGCCGGTCGCGCTCGCGCGCTCGTAGACGTACTGCGCGATCGGGGTCGACCCGACGAAGCTGATCGAGGCGACGTCCGGGTGGTCGAGCAGGCCGTCGACCGCGACCTTGTCGCCCTGGAGCACGGTGAAGACGCCGTCCGGGAGGCCGGCCTCCTGCCAGAGCCGGGCCATCCAGATCGCCGCGGACGGGTCCTTCTCGCTGGGCTTGAGGACGACGGCGTTGCCGGCGGCGATCGCGATCGGGAAGAACCACATCGGGACCATCGCGGGGAAGTTGAACGGGCTGATGATGCCGACCACGCCGAGGGGCTGGCGGATGCTGTGCACGTCGACGCCGCTCGAGACCTGCGGGCTGTTGCCGCCCTTGAGCAGGTGCGGGATGCCGCACGCGAACTCGACGACCTCCTGGCCGCGGGAGACCTCGCCGAGCGCGTCGGAGCGCACCTTGCCGTGCTCGGCGGTGATGATCGCGGCCAGCTCCTCCTTGCGCTCGTTGAGCAGCTCGCGGAACCGGAAGACCACCTGGGTGCGCGCGCTCACCGAGGTGCGCGCCCAGTCGGTGGACGCGGCCTTCGCGGAGGCGACCGCGGCCGCGACGTCCGCCTCGTCGGCGAACACCACCTGGCCGGTCACCTCGCCGGTGGCGGGGTTCGTGACGTCGCCGACGCGGGTGGCCGCCCCGGTGTGCGGGCGGCCGTCGATCCAGTGCGGGATGGGCGAGCTGGGGGAGCTGGTCGTCATGGCCCGATCGTGGCGCAGCGCGGCCCCGCGGGCGAGGGACGATCCGTCGCTGATGCGGCCTGACGTGCGACACTGTGTCGCGTGCCGGTGACGATGCGTGAGGCGCTGGGGCTGCCGGCCCTGGCGGCGGGCGACCCGGTCGTCCTCAGCGGGGAGGCGGGCCTCGACCGGCCGCTGCGCTGGGTGCACGTCTCGGAGGTGCGCGACATCGGCACCGTCCTCTCCGGCGACGAGCTGGTGCTCACGACCGGCCTCGGGATGGCGGCGTCGGCCGAGGCCGCCGACGACTTCGTGCGTCAGCTGGTCGAGGTGCGTGCCGCCGGGCTGGTGATCGAGCTCAGCGCGGCGTACCCCTCGGTGCCGGAGCCCGCGCTGCGGCGCGCCCGCGCGGCCGGGTTCCCGCTCGTCGCGCTCAACCGGCCGGTGCGGTTCGTCGACGTGACCGAGGCCGTGCACCGCACGATCGTCGCGGAGCACTTCGACGAGGTGGCCTTCGCCGGACGGGTGCACGAGACGTTCACCGAGCTCGGGCTCGCGCGCGCCTCGACGGCCCGGCTGGTCGAGGCGGCCGCCGACCTGGCCGCCGGCTCGGTGGTGCTCGAGGACCTGGGGCACCGGGCGCTGGTGCCGGCGGCCCGCGCGGAGCCC
>NZ_DASWVI010000210.1:0-4830 GCF_036401255.1 Nocardioides sp.
GCAGGAGGGCGCCGCGATCCTCACCGGTGGCGCCCGGTTCGAGGCCGAGGGCGACCTCGCGGGCGGCTTCTACGTCCAGCCCACGGTCTTCGAGGGCCACAACGCGATGCGCATCTTCCAGGAGGAGATCTTCGGGCCGGTCGTCGCGCTCACGTCGTTCGACGACGACGCCGATGCCCTCAAGATCGCCAACGACACGCTCTACGGCCTGGGTGCCGGTGTCTGGTCCCGGGACGGCTCCCGGGCGTTCCGGACCGGCAAGGGGATCCAGGCCGGCCGGGTGTGGACCAACTGCTACCACGCCTACCCCGCGCACGCCGCCTTCGGTGGCTACAAGGGCTCGGGCATCGGCCGGGAGACCCACAAGATGATGCTCGACCACTACCAGCAGACCAAGAACCTGCTGGTGTCCTACTCCCCGGACGCGCTCGGGTTCTTCTGAGGTCGGGCCGTCGCGGGCGGGCGCCCCGAAAAGCTGTAACGCCCGTTTACCCCACCTTCCCACCATGCTGCAGCACGGGGGGAGGAAGGGGTAAACGGGCGTTACAGCAAGGCAGCAACTACCCCCGGCGGGCCTTCTGGGCATGGCTCTCCAGCCGCGACCCGGCGACCGCGAACCTGGCCAGGCGGGTCGGGCCGTCGCTGAACCAGGCCCGCATCATCGCCGTGAACAGCGCGTGCTTCTTGGCGGTGTAGGGGTACCAGTTGGCCTCGAGCTTGCCGCCGTCGGAGTCGACGACCACCGACTGGGCGTTGGTGAACGCACGCAGCCCCGCCACACCCTTGTAGCGGCCCATCCCGGACTCGCCGACGCCGCCGAACGGCAGCGCGGGCGTGGCCTCGGTCGCCATCACGTTGTTGATCGAGACGCCGCCGCAACGCAGCTGCCGGGCGACCCGCTCCGCCCGCGCGGCGTCGGCGCTCCAGACACTGGCGGTGAGGCCGTACGCCGAGGCGTTGGCCCGGTCGATCACCTCCCGCTCGCCGGTGAACCGCAGCACGGGCACCACCGGTCCGAACGTCTCCTCCGTCGCGACCAGCGCGTCCTCGGGCACGTCGGTCAGCACCATCGGCGGCACCAGCCGGAACGGCCGGCCGGGCAGGCCCGGACGACCCTCGAGCACGGCCGCGGCGTCCCAGTCCGCGCCGGTGAGCACCTGGGCGCCGCGGGCGCGGGCGTCGAGCACGTGCTCGGCGACGGTGCGGACCTGGAAGTCCGTCGTCATGCAGCCGATGTCGCCGTCGCCGTCACGATCGTCCGCGGGCGACTCGACCAGGCGGAGCGAGGAGACCAGCTCGACCAGGGCGGCGACGAGCTCGTCGTGGATCGAGTCGTGGACGAAGAGCCGCTCGACCGACGTGCACGACTGGCCGGCCGCCGTGAGCGCGCCGAAGGCCGCCCCCGCGGCGGTGCGGGCGATGTCGACGTCCTCGAACACGATCATCGGGTCCTTGCCGCCGAGCTCCAGCTCGACGGGGATCAGCAGGTCCGCGGCCTGCCGCAGGATCGCCCGGCCGGTGCGGGCCGACCCGGTGAACATCACCTGGTCGGGCCGCTGGTCGATCACGGCGGCGCCGACCGCGCCGTCGCCGTACACGATCTGCAGCCAGTGCGGCGCGATCGCCGCGTGCTCGGCCAGCGACTCGACGAGGCCCTCGAGCGGGGTGTGCTCGCTGGGCTTGTAGACCACCGCGTTGCCCGCGGCCAGCGCGCTCGCGATCGGCACGACCGCCTGGAAGAACGGGTAGTTCCACGGCGAGATCACGAACACGACGCCGCGGGGCTGGTACCAGATCCGCGACTTCTTGCCCATCAGCGTCATCGGCGTCGGCACCTTCTCGTCGCCCAGGGCGTCCTCGGCGTTCGCCTCCAGCCACGCGATCGCGTCCATCGCGCCGAAGATCTCCGACATCACGATGTCCGAGCGCGACTTGCCGGTCTCGGCCTGGACGCGATCGACGATCTCGTCGACCCGATCCGCGATCGCCAGCCGTAGGGCGCGCAGGTGCCGCAGCCGCTCCGGCACCGACAGCGCCCCCAGCGACCGCTGGCCGCTCCGGGCCCGCGCGACGACGCCCTCGACCTCGGCACGCACGAAGCTCTCGCTCACCGCTCCTCCTCCGTGGTCCCCAGGGACCGCTCGTACGCCGCCTCGTCGATCCGCGCGTCGTAGCCGATCACCTCGTGGATGCCCAGCCGGTGCAGGTCGGACCAGTACAGCGAGTGGACCACGCCCTTGATGCCGATGTGCGCCATGCGCAGCGCCGCCGCGGCCGGCTCCGGCGTACGCCGCCAGCCGGCGGCCGCCGCGACCAGCGCGCGCACCGCGGACCGGGGCAGGCGCCCGCACACGTCGAGGAGCAGCAGCAGGCTCGAGCGGTCCGCGTCGCTCATGTAGGGCAGCATCCGGTCGGCCTCGGACGCGGCCACGGCCTGGGAGAACGACGGCAGCAGGTGGTCGCCCGGGACCACGATGTCGCCGAGCCGGAGCAGGCCCCGGGCCTGCGCCGGGGTGAGGGTGTTCGTCTGCTGGGTCATCTCGTCCTCATCTCCCCGCCGCGGCGAGGATCGACTCCCCGGCGCGGATCGACACTGCGGCGATGGTCAGCGCCGGGTTGATGCCCGGTGCGTTAGGGAACACGCTCGAGTCGGCGGCGTGGATGCGGCTGCTGCCGTGCAGCGTGAAATCCGGTCCGACGACCGAGCGGGCCCGGTCGGTCCCGATCGCGCAGCCGCCCATCAGGTGCAGCCCGATGCCGAGGTCGCCCTCGACGAGCTCGCGGGCCCCCATCGACAAGAAGATGTTGCGGATCGCCGCCGCACCGGCCTCGCGTCGGCGTACGTCCTCGGCGCCGAGCCGCTTCTCGATCACCACGGCACCCTTGCGGTTGAGCCGGATCCGGCCCGGCGTGGTGTCGCGCACGCACACCTCGATGCAGCCGAGATGGTCGTAGCGCCGCATCAGCGCCAGGTGCGCCGCGCCGAAGCCGGGCATCAGCATCGCGATCGAGGACGGCCCGGCGAACACGTTCTCGAGCTTGAACCCCTGCCGGCGGAAGCCGGGGTCGGCGGACTTGTAGTTCTGCAGTGGACCGGAGTGGGCCCGGACCGGATGGTCGAAGATCCCGAAGTTCATGTACTGCGGGTGGGTGAAGAACCGGTGTCCCAGCGCCGGCAGCTCCGCCCCGAACCCGGAGGCGAGCAGCAGCCGGGTGTTGCCGATCGCTCCGGCCGCCAGCACCAGACGCTCGGCGGTCCAGGTGCGTTCGGTGCGCGCCGTCCCGGGCTTGCCGACCAGCCCGGTCACGCTCACCCGGTCCGGCCGCTCCTCGACGCGGGTGACCTCGACGTCGGGCAGCAGCTCGGCGCCGTGCCGCTCGGCCACGGGCAGCGCGGTGATCGCCGTGGACTGCTTGGAGTCGATCCGGCAGCCCGAGAGGCACTCGATGCAGGAGTTGCCGTCCTCGAAGCGGCAGTCCGACTGCGCGCGCCGCAGCGGGGCGTGTCGGTAGCCGTTGCGGGCGAAGCCCTCGGCGAAGATCTCCGCGTTGCCGTTGCGGTGTGCCTCGGGCACCGTCTGCAGCGCGATGGCGGCCTCGGCGCGGTCGTAGTACGGCGCCATCGCGGCCTCGGTGAACAGGTCGACGCCGCTCGCGGCCCGGAAGTCGTCGAGCGCGACGTCGTCGAACCGGTCCATCAGCGCCTGGTTGACGATCGACCCGCCGCCGACGACCTTCGGTCGCAGGATGGCCAGCGACGCGTCCTTGTTGAGCTCGAGTCCGCCACCCCAGAACAGCTGCGCGGACCCGTCGACCTCGGTGCGGGGGTAGGTGTGCCGGTCGTAGCGGCCCCCGGCCTCGAGCACCAGGCAGTGCAGGCCACCGGTCGCCAGCTCGCGGGCCAGGGTGAGGCCGGAGGTGCCGGCCCCGACCACGATCACGTCGTAGCGATCGCTCATGCTTCCTCCAGGTGGGTGAGCACGGCCTCCGCGGCGAGCGCCGCGAGCCGTTCGGCGGCCGCGTCGTCGCGGTCTGCGAGCCAGGACAGGGTCAGTCCGTCGGTCAGCGCGACCACGAGCCGCGCGAGGTCGGCGGTGGGGGAGTCCCAGCGCCGGTCGAACCGGGTCGCCAGGTGGTCGAGCAGCTCCGCGGCCACCTCGTGGTAGCGCTGGTACTGCTCGCTCGCCAGCCGCGCCAGCGCCGGGGTCCGCAGCGCGTGCTGGGTCAGCTCGAACATGCCCTGCTCGCGACCGGGGTCGGCCCGGACCAGGTCGAGGTACGTCGCGAGCGCCCGGCGTACCGCCTCCTCCGGGGTGGCCGCCTCGCCGAGCACCCCGGCCAGCCCGGCCTCGCGCTCGCCCCCGACCACGGACGCGACGATGTCGCCGAGCAGCTCCTCGCGCGACGCGTAGGCGTAGTGGAAGCTGGCCAGCGACATCTCGGCCTCCGCGACGATCGCGCGGGTCGAGAGCGCGGACAGCCCGTCGCGCGCGAGGACCCGCACGGCCGCCGCGAACAGCAGCTCGCGTCGCTGGGCCACGCTGATCCGCGCCATCCGACCTCCCGTCGTCGCGAACTGGGACGACTGACCCAGTTCCGCGAGTGGGTCGACTGTCCCACTCCGCGGGGTCCGGCACAAGCGGTTCGAGTGACAAATCGTGATCGGGGTCACTCCGGCGGGGGCGACGTACCAGACAGAACTGCTCCCCGACGCGCACATCCACGACAGATCCGTCAGGTGCGCGCGCCGGGGAGCCGGTCAGGTGTGTGTCAGGAGGCCGCGACGCGGCCGATCCGGACCCGCCAGACCTCGGGGCCCTCCTCGAGGTA
>NZ_DASWVI010000211.1:0-3678 GCF_036401255.1 Nocardioides sp.
CGCCTCGACGACGCGACCGGCGGCCCCGGCGCCACGGCGCTCGTCGCCGATCCGGGCGCGGCCCGGTGGCAGGTGATCGACGACCCCGCCCGGGTCGTGACCACCCGGGGGCCGCTGACGCCCGACCCGGCCGTCGCGCCCGAGGACTCGCCGACCTACTACGACGACGGCTGCCAGCGTGTCCCGGGCGAGGTCGACGTGCTGCCGTGCGAGTACGGCGACCCCGACGGCTCCACCACGGTCGCGCTGCTCGGCGACTCGAAGATGGGCCAGTGGTTCGTGGCGATGGACAGCATCGCCCGCAGCGAGGGGTGGCGGCTGCAGCTGCGGCTGAAGTCGGCGTGCTCGTTCACGCTCGAGGGGCTCGAGCCCGACTGCGCGGAGTACGCCCGCAACGTGCTCGACGGGTTCGCCCGCGACGGCGCCCCCGACGTGGCGATCGTGTCGCAGGGCAGCGCACCCGACGAGCCCGGCCTGGTGGCGGGCAGCGTCGCGGCGCTGCAGGAGCTGGAGGCGATGGGCACGCGGGTCGTGCTCGTCGCGGACACGCCCTCGCCACGCCTGGAGGCGACCTACCGGTGCGTGGAGGACCACCCCGGGCACTACGACCGGTGCGACACCCCGCGCGGGCCGAACGTCGGCGGCATCGGCACGCCCACGCTGCGGATGGTCGCCGAGCGGCTCGACCTGCCCATGGTGGACCTGGACGCGTGGATCTGCCCCGAGGCGCTCGACGCCTGCCCCTCGGCGATCGGCGGCGTGCTGGTGCTGCGCCAGGGCTCGCACCTGACCGACACCTACGTGCGCACGCTCACCCCGATGCTGCACCGCGAGCTGAGCCGCCTCGGCGTCGCCCGGACCCCGGTGGACCGGATCGGCCTCGACGACGTGCCGCCGTCGATGCACTGACGCAGCGCGTTCAGGTGTCCTGGCCCGCGTGGCCGCGCGCCAGGCTCGACAGCACCTCCGCGGCAGCCTGGGCGTCGCCGAGCCGGGTGACGTGCCGGAGCGGCTGCCGGGACAGCACGCTGCCCTCCTCGACGACCGCCCAGATCGGCGTACCGCTGCCGAGGTAGTCCGACAGCTTCGAGGGCAGGTAGGGGTTGCCGCCCGGGCCGTGCTCGGAGGAGTCCGCGTCGTTGACCACGAGCAGGTCGAAGCGGCGGGTGAGCGCCAGGAAGTCCAGGAACCCGACGTACGGGTTGACGACGACCACGTCGGCCAGCCCGGCCTCGGCGACCGCCCGGTCGATCGTCGACGCGTCCTGGGTGAACACGTGGAGGCACACCCGCGCGCGCACCCGCGCCGGGAGCGCGGCGAGCGCCTCGGTGACCTCGGTCAGGCCGCGGGTGGGGTAGAACGCGCCGAAGTAGGCGACGTGGGCCCGGTCCGGGTCGAGGCGGTACGCCGGGGCCTGCAGGTCGTAGAACCGCGCGGGGAGCGTCGGGTGGTGGTGCACGGTCGAGAGCGCGCGGGCGCGCTCGGCGAGCGCGGGGTCGGGACAGTAGCCGAGCATGTACTCGCGCTGATTCTCGTTGGTGAACATCACCTCGTCGGCGAGGGCGTACGCCGCCTGCTCGGCCCACGTGAACACGTCGCCGTCGGCGGGCGGTGCGAAGCCGGCCGCCGCGAGACCCGCGGTCAGCTCGCCGGGGAGCGGCCCGGTGCCGGAGGCGTTGTTGCGGCGGGTGCCGCGCACGGTGCGGCTGATCGGGTCGGAGAACTCCGCGATCCACCGCACCGACGGGTTGCGCAGCTTGTACTGCGCCGCCACCAGGTGGGAGGCCGCCCACATCGCGCGCGAGTAGACCGAGCGGTGGTCGGTGCCCCACTCCTCGAGCTGGGCGAACACCCGCGCCGACCAGTCCTCGGCCGACGCCCAGGAGCCGAAGTGCGACGGTCCGGCCAGCGCCGCGACCCGGGCGACGTAGGGGTCGGCGATCGCCTCGAGCGACCGGTCCCGCTCGCGCAGGTCGTCGAGGTCCTTGCACACGACGTCCACCAGCACCCCGCGCTCGCGGATGCGGCGGGCCGCGACGATCCCGGCCGTCCCCACCCAGGGCGTGAAGCAGTAGAGCAGCGCGAGGTCCTGCGCGCCGTCGGCGTTGACCGTCGGCCAGTCCATCCGCCGCAGCCGGCGGGCCTCGACGTCCTCGACGACCTCGGCGCGCTGCTCGGGGTGGCGGGCCAGGTGGTCGCGGACGTGGTCGAGCTGGCGGCTCACCATGTGCCGGGTGATCCGCTCGACCTCGGCGGGCGGGTCGTCGATCTCCTCGAGGCTGGTGATGCAGGCCAGCCGCTGGGAGACCGAGAAGTCGTAGCCGGGGTCGCGGCGCGAGAGCGAGTCGGGGACGCGGGTGCGCAGGTAGCAGGCGCGCCGGTCGGGGAGCGGCCGGAACCGGAACTGCTCGTGGGCGTAGGCCTTGGTCCAGAACACGAAGTCCGACCCGCCCCGCAGGGAGGTGTCGTAGCCGACCGTGCGGGCCAGCTCCACCGGGACCAGCTTGCCGATGTTCAGCGAGATCCCGGGAGGCAGGGCCGGGACCGCGAGCGTGCCGTCCGGCTCGGCGCCCCGCTCGAGCGCCCGGACGAGCGCGCGGGTGTAGTAGTTGTCGAAGTCCGGCCGGTCCGGCTCGTCGGGCTCGACGTCGGCCAGCCACGCGAGCGGGACCACGCCCGGCTCGACCGCGTCGAGGAGGTCCTCCAGGTAGTGCTCGGTCACCCGGTCGTCGTCGTCCACGATCGTCATGTAGGTGCCGCGTGCCGCCCAGAGGCCGACCGTGCGCGCGTGCGCGACGCCGGGGCGGGCCGACCGCGCGAGGACCACGCACAGGCGCGGGTGCTGCCGCGCGATCGCCTCGACGGCCTCGGTGGTCCCGTCGTCGGGACCGTTGACGACCACGACGACCTCGAACCGGTCGGGTGCGAGGGTCTGCCGCGCCAGCGAGGCCAGCGCGTCGCCGATCAGGTCCGGGCGGCCGTAGGTGGCCACGATCACCGAGACCTCGGGTGGCACACTGTCGCTCATGCTCGAGAGCTCGACCACCTTCCCGCGTCTTGGTTCGAGGCACCGGTGCGGCCGCGAGGCCCGCCGTTGACGACCGCAGGCGAGGATACGCGAGCCGTGCGCGCCGTCGTGGTCGGCACCGACCGGCCCGCCGCGGCCGCGGTGTTCGGTGACGGGTTCGAGCGGCTGCTGACCACCACGTACGCCGAGCTCGCGGCGGACCTGGCCGCCGAGGGACCCGTCACCGGGTTCATCGGCGTGGCGGCCGGGTCCGGCATGGAGGAGGCCGTCGACGCGGCGTTGGCGTTCGCCCGCGAGGCGGCGGCCGCCGGCGGCCCGGTGCCCGAGGTCGCGGTCGAGATCCCGTGGGACCCGACCGCCCTCGACCACCTCCGCGGCCGGTTGACCGCCCCGGACGCCCCCGTCCTCGTGGCGGTGCGCCGCTACCGCGACCGGCCCTGCGTGGTGCTGACCGTGGTCCTGGGCGGCGCCCCCGGGCCGGCGTACGACGCCCTGTGGGTGCTGGACGCCGTGCTCACCGCCGGCACCACCGCGCCCGACGCGCGGGTCGCCGAGCAGCTGCGGGTGGCCGCGGAGTGGGAGCGCGCCACCGCGGCCGACCAGCTCCGGCGCAAGGACGAGCAGGTCGAGCGGCTGCGTCGCGACCTGGC
>NZ_DASWVI010000212.1:0-2013 GCF_036401255.1 Nocardioides sp.
GCTGACCCAGCCGAGGCTCGGGCCGTTGCTCAGGCCGTTGCTCAGGCGCCGAGCTGCCGGCGTACCTCCGCGGCCACGGCGCCGCCGTCGGCGCGGCCCTTGACCTGGGGCTGGATCATGCCCATGACCTTGCCCATCGCCCTCATGCCCTCGCCCGCGGCGCCACTCTGGGCGATCGCGGAGGTCACGAGGTCCGCGATCTCCTCCTCGCTGAGCTGGGCGGGCAGGTAGTCGGCGATCACGGCCGCCTCCGCGGTCTCCTTCTCCGCCATCTCGGTGCGACCGGCCTCGCCGAACGCGGCCGCTGCCTCGCGACGCTTCTTCGCCTCGGTCGAGAGCACCCCGATGACGTCGTCGTCGGAGAGCTCACGGTGCTCCTTGCCCGCCACCTCGGCGTTGGTGACCGCGGTGAGCACCATCCGCAGCGTCGAGGACCGCACCTCGTCGCGGGCCTTCATCGCGGTGGTCAGGTCGGCACGCAGACGGTCCTTGAGGGCACTCATGAACCCATTGTGCCTGTGCCCGTAGCCTTGCGCAGGTGACCGCCCTCGGCCTGATCCGGCGCCTCTGCCTTGCGGGATCTCTCGCAGGCGGGGCGCTCACCGCGTACGCCCTCGCCGAGGCCCGCGCCTACACGCTGCGGCGGGCGACGGTGCCGGTGCTGCCGCCCGGCAGCCCCGACATCAGGGTGCTGCACCTCAGCGACATCCACATGACCCCGAGGCAGACCCGCAAGCAGGAGTGGCTGCGCGGCCTGGCGGGGCTGGACCCCGACCTGGTCGTCAACACCGGCGACAACCTCGCCCACCACGCGTCCGTGCCGGTGGTGATCGAGGCCCTCGGCCCGCTGGTCGACCGGCCGGGGGTGTTCGTCTTCGGCTCCAACGACTACTTCTCCCCCACGCTGCGCAACCCGCTGCGCTACGTGCTGCCCGACGACGGCACCCGGCACACCACGAGCGCGCAGCTGCCGTGGCGAGACCTGCGCCGGGAGCTCACCGGGCACGGCTGGGTGGAGCTGACCAACACCCGCGCGACGCTCGAGGTGCGCGGGCTGCGGATCGCGTTCGCGGGCGTCGACGACCCCCACCTGGGCTACGACCGGCTCGACGAGGTCGCCGGACCTGCCGACCCGGACGCCGACCTCCGCCTGGGGGTCGCGCACGCGCCGTACCTGCGGGTCCTGGACCGCTTCGTCGAGGACGGGTACGACGCGATCCTCGCCGGGCACACCCACGGCGGCCAGGTGTGCGTGCCGGGCATCGGAGCGCTGACGACCAACTGCGACCTCGAGCCCGAGCGGGCCCGTGGGCTGCACCGTCACCCGGCCGCGTCCGGGCCGGGCGATCCGGAGTCCGCGTGGCTGCACGTCTCCGCCGGTCTCGGGACCAGCCCCTACGCGCGGATCCGCGTCGCCTGCCGCCCCGAGGCGACGCTGCTGACCCTCGTCGCGCGCTCCTGACCGGGCGTCGTCCGTCCACGGACGGTGGCCGATTTCGAGGCGCCGGTCGCGCTCGGGTATGGTTGCCCTGCTCGTGGCCCGGACCTCGATCCGGACCCGCGATCGGGCTGTGGCGCAGCTTGGTAGCGCGCCTCGTTCGGGACGAGGAGGCCGCAGGTTCAAATCCTGTCAGCCCGACCAGATGCCGGCCCGGATCCGCAGTGCGGATCCGGGCCTGCTGCGTCTCCGGGGCGGGTCGGTCGTGGCACACTGCCCGTCATGGCCGAAGGGGAGCCCGAGCAGGACGCCGGCCGCCGCGCCGGCAAGGACCAGCCGTCGCTGGAGCTGCCCTCGCTGGGCTGGCGGCGCCGGCGGCGTACGCCCGAGGTCGAGCCGCCGCCGACCCAGCCGGCGACCGCTCCACCGCCCGCACCCGCCTCGACGGCTGCTCCCGTGGTTCGAGGGCCGGCTCGGGATCGTCCGGGACCGGCGGAAGGGTCCGCCGGACGTCGGGCTCCCGCTCCCCGACAGCGACGGGCTCGGGAACGGGCTCGGGCGCCGGCTCGGGAGCG
>NZ_DASWVI010000213.1:0-3641 GCF_036401255.1 Nocardioides sp.
CAAGGGGTCGCAGGTTCAAATCCTGTCAGCCCGACCGAACGAGAACCCCGTCCGACCGGCACCACGCCGGGTCGGGCGGGGTTCTTGCGTGTGCGGGCGCGTGGGAGCGTCGGCTGTCCCTTGAAAGCGCGGGTGGCTTCCCCTCAGTCGGCCCGCGGACCGGCCGATGGAGAGGTCGGGGTGACCGTGCGGTCCGGCGGACCGTGGTCTCCCGGCGCGTCGAGCACGCGACGGGGGCGAGGAGGTGGGGAACGTGGTGTCCACCCGGGTGCGCGTCGTGGCGGGCCTCGTGGCGGCTCTGGCCGCCGTGGGTGCGACGTACGCCGGTCTGACGACCCTGCGGAGCGACGCGCGCGCCGCGGACGACGCCGCCACCAGGCTCGTGGTCGTGAGGATGGACATCATCCGGATGCTCGACATCCCGTGGGGAGCCTCGCCGGCCGAGACCGACGACCCCCAGGTCGTCGCCGACGAGTTCCTGGGTGCCCAGCAGGGTGTACGCCGCGAGGTCGACGACCTGGCCGCCGCGCCGGGTCTCCCGGAGCGCGAGGAGTTCCTCCGGCACTTCGACCGGTCGCTCGAGGCCCTCGAGCAGATCCTGTCGGCCGTGTCGTCCGGGGACGAGGACGCCATCGGCGACGCCGGGGGTGTCTCCGCGCGGCAGATGTACCAGGCGGACAGGGTCCTCCAGCACGCCGCGCGACGCCTCCAGCGGGAGGCCGACCGTTCGGCCGCCCAGGAGTCCGTCGGGTCCATGGTCCTGATCGGGGTCTTGTTCGTGGCGTTCGCCGGCTACTTCGTGCGTTCGGTCCGCTCGCACGCCACGGTCGCGCGTACGGCCGTCGACCTGGCGGAGGCGCGCGACGCCGCACTGCTCGCCGCCCAGCAGAAGTCCGCGTTCCTGGCGACGATGAGCCATGAGATCCGCAACCCGCTGAACGGGTTGGTCGGGCTCAACGACCTGCTGTTGCGCACGCCCCTGGACGCCCACCAGGAGCGGCTCGTCAAGGGCGCCGACACCTCGGGACGGACCCTGCTGCGCCTGATCAACGACGTGCTGGACCTCTCGAAGATCGAGGCCGGGCGCCTGGTGCTCGAGAACATCGACTTCGACCTGCGCAGGCTGCTCGACGACATCGCGGTCGTGCTCGGCATCCAGGCCCGGCAGAAGGGCGTCGAGCTCGTCGTCTCCTGCCATCCCGACGTCCCCGACCGGCTGCGCGGCGACCCCACCCGCCTCGGCCAGGTGATCTACAACCTCAGCGCGAACGCCCTGAAGTTCACCAGCCGGGGCGAGGTCTCCGTGCGGGCGCTGGCCTACGACCAGGTCACGCGCCGCGCGGTCCTCCGGGTCGAGGTGACGGACACCGGGCCGGGCGTCGCGCCCAGCGAGCGTGAGCACATCTTCGAGCCCTACTCCCAAGCCGACGCCTCCACGACGCGCAAGTACGGCGGCACCGGCCTCGGGCTCGCGATCGCCCGTCAGATCGTCGAGTCGATGGGAGGGACGATCGGCGTGGCCGACGCCCCGCAGCGGGGCGCGCTGTTCTGGTTCACGGTGCCCCTGGTCCCGGCCGAGGACGCCCCGAGGTCCGCCAGCGGTCCCGACCCGGCGGTAGTGGCCGGGCGGCGGGTGCTCGTCGTGGACGACAACGCGTCGAGCCGGATGGTCCTCTGCGAGCTGCTCGGCCAGTGGGGGGCCGCCGCAGTCGCCGCCTCGGACGGGCCCGCCGCGCTCGCGCTGCTCGAGTCGGCGTACGCCGCGGGGGAGCCCTTCGACGCCGTCCTCGTCGACAGCGTCATGCCGGACATGGACGGTCCCGAGCTCGTCGCGAGGATCCAGGCTCGGGAGGGGCTCGCGGGCACGCCGGTGCTGATGCTCAGCGCCACCTCCGATCCGCCGGACGGATCGCCGCCGATCCCCGGTGTGACGGCGACGCTCGCCAAGCCGGTGCCCGCCGAGGTGCTCCTGGACGCTCTGGCGCGCCCGTCATCCCCCGGGGCCCGTGAGCCGGTGCCGGTGGCCGACCCGGCCGAGCTCCCGGCGCCCCCGGATCCGGCCCGCGGCGTACGTCGTGTCCTCGTGGTCGACGACAACGACGTCAACCGCCTCGTCGCGCGAGGCCTCCTCGCCTCGATCGGCTACGAGGCGGTCGAGGCCGCCGATGGCGTCGAGGCCGTCGAGGCCGTCGCCGCGGCCGGGTCCTCCGGGCCCGACGCGTTCGCCGCGGTGCTGATGGACGTGCACATGCCGCGCATGGACGGGTACGCCGCGACCCGGGCCCTGCGGGAACGGGAAGGTGAGGGGCCGCGGCTCCCGATCCTGGCGCTCACGGCGACCGCCGCCCCGTCCGAGCGGACGAGGTGCCTGTCGGCCGGCATGGACGACGTGCTCACCAAGCCGTTGGGGCGCGCCGAGCTGCGGGCGGCCCTCGAGCACTGGGCGCCGGACTACGCCGGCGCCTCAGCCGCCGAGTAGCCCGCCCAGCCCGCCGCCGCTGCTCTTGCCGCTCGCGGCCTGGTGCCCGCCGGTGATCACCGACTCGCTCGGCTGGACCACGACGAAGCCCTGGCCGCCGAACGCCATCTGGAACAGCTCCCCGGTGCCGCCGCGGACGAGCGACTTCACGCCGCCGGTGTCGACCCGGATGTCCATCGTCACCCCGGACGTCCACAGCACGACCGCCTGCGCGTCGGCGAACGTCGGGGCGCTCGCGACGTCGAGCGCGACGGGCTCACCGCTCGTGGTGACGGCGACGTAGCCGGTCCCGCGCAGCGACACGTTGTAGAGACCGCCGGTCATCGCCGCGCCGCGGGCCTGCACGCGGTGGATCTCCCAGTCGATCGAGGAGGAGAAGGCCAGCACGCTCGAGCCGTTCACCGAGATCATGTCGTTCTCCAGGTAGAGGACCTGGACGTCGGCGGCGAAGTCGGCGACGAACAGCTCACCGCTGCCCGTGCACTGCATCATGTCGACGCCCTCGCCGGTCACCGCCTGCTTGAACATCTTGCCCAGGCCGCCGGACCCCTTGTTCTCGAAGCGCACGTCGCCCTGGTAGGCGACCATCGAGCCGGTCTTGGCCCAGACCGGGCCGTAGCCCATGTTGATCTTCAGCAGCTTCTTGTTCTGCAGGGAGAACGGGTCGGTCGACGACTTCTCCTTGAACTCCTCCAGCAGCGTCCCGTGCAGCGGCATCTCCACTCCTCCTGGTGCCGTCGGCTCCACGCCGACGTCGTCCTGTTCCGCACTCTACGAGCGCCGTGCGGCGTACGCTGCCGAACGGGGGAGCACCCCCACGAAGGGCATGGGAGGGCAGTCGAGATGGGATTCCTGGACAAGGCCAAGGCGGCGGCGAACGAGCTGGCGGCCAAGGCGGACACGGCGCTGGCGAACTCGGGCCTGGGCGGCTCGGGAGCGGCGGTCTCCCCGGAGAAGCTCCTTCGTGACCTCGGGGTCATCGCCTACCTCGAGGCCGCCGGACGCCCCGCCCCCGACGGGGAGCGGGAGCGCATCGTGGCCGCGCTGAGCGAACACGAGCGGACCGGTTCGCTGCCGGCGCTGGTCCTGCAGACGACGCCCGCACCTCCCGCCGCAGCGCCGGCGCCACCCGCCACCGGCACCGTGCCGCCGCCCCCGGCCG
>NZ_DASWVI010000214.1:0-8298 GCF_036401255.1 Nocardioides sp.
AGCGACCGCGGTGACTACTACCTCGAGGCCGCCGGCGAGCACTTGAGCCGCCTGCAGCGGCGCTGCAGCGACAACGCCGAGCTGGTCGACGAACTCACCGGACACCTGGAGCGTGCATCGCAGGCGATCGCCGATGCCCACGATCTCCTCCAAGACGCCGACACCTCCGATCCTGAGCTCGCCAGCGAGGTCGCGCAGTTGAAGCCACGCCTCGCCGTCGTGGGCGAGATGATCGACCTGGCCAAGCCGATGGCCCGGTTGACCGCTCAGCACGTCGAAAGCGCGCAGCTGGCGGCCCAGCACGTGACTCCGCCGTCGCTGCTGGAGCCGGTCACCCTCGAGCGGAGCATCGCGACCGCCGGCAAGGAGCTCGGCCGCGCCGACGAGGACGTGCGCCTGCTCGAGAACGTCGTCGACCACGCCGCGGCCAACGCCCGGCAGTCGGCCGGCATCGCCAGCGAGATCACCGACAACGCCCGCCGGCATATGGCCGAGCAGGGCCGCGGCCAGGTTCCTCGCCAGGCGGCCCCGGCCGGCGGGTCGCCGGCGCGGTAGGAGGGAGGACAGGCATGGACCTCGATCAGGGCGGCCGCCAGCTGGCTGGCCTCGTCCTCGATGCCGCCGGCCGCGGGCAGCACGACCAGGTCGCCGACCTGATCGCGCCGCTGGACGCCGACCAGCTGCGGTCGCTGGTGACGGTGCTGGCCGTCCAGGTCGACCAGACCATGCCGGCGGCGCCGGCAACCGGCCCGGCTGCGGTGTGCGAGCTGGCCATCAACGCGGCTGCACCGATGTTCGGCACCGCCCCGGAGGCGATCCTGAGCGCCGAGCGCAGCCGTCCGGTCAGCGACGCCCGCGCCGTGGCCATGACCGCCGCGCGCGAGGTCGGCCTGTCCCTGCCGGCGATCGCCGAGCACTTCAACAAGGACCACGGTTCGGTGATCCACGCCGTGCGCCGCACCGCCGAGCGACCCCGACTGGCCGACGCCGCGGCCCGGGTCAGTGAGCACGTCAACGACAGATACACCTCCCGGCTCCCCCGCCCTGAGGCCACGGTGGTCAGCCTCCACCAGGATCCGCCGGCGTCGACCTTCGAGCCTGATGGCCCGGTCGAGCATGCCCTCGTGGCGGTCGCGGAGGCCTTCGACACCACGCCCGAGGTCCTCCTGGGTACCGACCGCAGCCGGGCGGCAGCGGACGCCCGTGCGGTGGCGATGATGGCGGCCCGCATCCACGGGCACAGCCTGCCGACGATCGCGCGTCACTTCGACCGCGACCACACGACCGTGCTCCACGCGACCCGGCGCATCGAGAAGACCCCACCGCTGCGAGACCTGGCCGCGAAGATCGCCGCCGAGCTCCCCGAGGAGCCGGCCGGCGCCGGCACGAGCGGGGCAGAGGTCGTCGAGCAGATCCCCGAGCCCGGCTACCGCTCCCCCGGTGCCCGGGCCCAGGAGCGCGCGGTTCCCGTCGCCGGCGAGGGTCTCCAGCTGGGGGTCGCCCGATGAAGGCCGTCATCGGCCTCGCGGCCGCGGCGATTGCCGTGCTCACCGCCGGCGGCATCAAGTCCGCCCTCCCCGGCGCTCCCACTGGCCCCGACTCATCCGAGGTCAAGGCCACCCAGGTCCGCGTGACGGCCGTGGTCGACGGGGACACGCTGCGCGTCGAGGACCTCGGCGGCCGCGAGCTCGGCCGAGTCCGCCTGCTCGGCATCGACGCCCCCGAAGTCGCGCACCCGTCGGCGTCGGCGGGGTGCTACGCCGACCAGGCAACCGATCTGCTCGAGGAGTTCGCGCCGGTCGGCAGCACCGTCCAGCTGGTCACCGACAGCGGCCAGCCCAACCGCGACCGGTACGACCGGCTGCTGCGCTACGTCGACCACGCCGGCGTCGACGTAGCGCACGAGCTCCTGGCCCGCGGCGCCGCACGCCGCTACGAGGCTGCCCAGGACCTCGCCCGCGAAGAGTCGTACTCCGCGGCCGCCGACGATGCTGAGGACGCCGACAGCGGCCTGTGGGGCACCTGCTGAGGGGACGGCCGGGCATGGACGAGCAGCTGATGACGGCCGCGAAGACGCTGGCCCGATGGTGCTACAACCGCGGCGTCGACGAGCGCGTCCTCGGCTGCAGGGAGCAGCTGCTCAAAGCGGCGGTCGACCAGGCGCTCGGACGTCCGGCGCCGGCGCACCTCGAGCATGCGCTGTGGCAACAGACCGCCACGCTGCTGCGCCAGCGGCGCGACTGGGACCGCGACCACCAGTGACTCCCCCGCCGCCCGCGGCGTGCTTGCCCTGCGCCGTGGCGGTCGAGGGGTGCCCCACCCACGCCGGCCGGCACTGTCGTGCCTGCGGTGGCCAACTGCACCGCATCGTCGTCGACGAGGGCTTTGACACCCATCCGTGCTGCGACCGCCCGGGCGGGACCGGTTCCCACGCCGTCCTCAAGCACACGGCACAGATGCTGGGCGCCACGCTGCTGGCCCAGCCGGCCTGAGCGGCCAGGGCCCCGCGACTTTCCAATCCAGTCGGGCCGCGGTGATCGCCCGGGCACTTGGTCCGCACATAGGTGACCAGGAGGACCGGCGCAGCCGGTGCCGGTCCACGGGATCCATGGGAGTTCACATGAGTGACGCCGCTCGCGAGGAAGCCGCGCTCGAGGAAGAGGCGCGACAGCGCGCCGAGGAGATCAGGGCGAGCGAGGAAGCAGCCGCCCGGGCCGCGGCCGCCGACGCCGGTCCCTCCCCCGACGCCGAGATCGCACAGGTCCACCGGTCCGGCCGCCAGCACGACCACACCGACACCGCCGCCTACCAGCGGCCCCAGCTCGGCCGCCGCCGCGGCCCGCGCCGATAGGAGGCCGCGATGGCTACCGCACTCGCGCCGACAACCGGATCCTCGACCGTCCGCTGGGTCGACTGCTCACGCAAGCTGGGGTCGCTGCCCTGCATGAACCACAAGCCGCACGAGGGCGACGGTCGCGGCTGCGTGCACCACTCCACGTCCGGCTTCCAGGACGACGAGTAGCCCGCCGCCGGCCGCCGCACCGCCGGAGAACAGCCTCAGCCGTGCACCAGGTGCAGCCGCGGCCGCTGAGGCTGCTCGACGGCCGTCTCCAGGCGCTGCATCCGCTCGAGGGTCATCGGGTGCCCGTAGCGCCGCAGCAGCCCCGCCAGCACGGGACCGAGGCCGAGCGAGAGCACGAACTGGTCGGCCTCGGCCTCCGTATGGAGCTCGATCCGCCGGCCGGCCGACGGCACCAAGTAGGTCAGCGCGATGACCGCGCCCCCGAGCAGACCGGCCCAGGCCCGGTCCTCGGCGACCGACTGCACCACGCAGATGACCCCCACGACGCCGCGCAGCGTCCAGGCCAGCCGCATGAACGGAAGCCAGGCGAAGGCCCAGCCGACGCCGCGGAACGTCGCCACCATCAGCCGCCACGGCGTCGTCGCCGCGAGCACGGCTAGCTCCAGCCGCGGCCGGAGCGCCTGGCGCCGGCCGACCGCATGAGCCAGCGCTGCGGCCGCCTCCGCGCCGGTCACACTGCCGCGGTACGTCGCCTCGACCAGCCCAGGGCTGACCACCACGGTGCGCCGGCCGATCGCCACCGCCACCGGGGTGGTCGGTCGCTGGATCCGGCGCACGAACACCGCGCCGACGTCGACACCGCGGCCGCCCAGTTCGGCCAGTACCCGTGCGATCACCTGGACCTCGGCCTCCGTCGCCGGCCGCGACCTGGTCAACGCCGCGATCGCAGGCTCCTGCAGCTGTCCCAGCGCCAGCGCGACCAGCACGCCGCCCGCAGCCATGAACGCCACCAGGCCCAGCGCCGGCGGGAGCAGGGCGCACACCACCGCGGTGAGGACGAAGCTCACCAGCACAGCCGGCGCCAGCGTCACGGCTCTCAGCACGGTCATCGGGAAGCTCATCTCGACCCTCCTCCATCTTGCAGCACTAGTGCGGATCTCTTGACTTTGCTCGCGGTGATCGTCCGGCAACCGCCGAGCGACATAGGCGAACGAGACCAGTTTGTGCCCAGGTGCCGACAGCACCCCGAGTTATCCACAGCCCGCCGCTCGGCGCAGCGGGCCGCGGCCGGGACGTGGGTTCATGAGCCAGACCGACCTCCGACTGAAAGGAACACCCGTGGACACCCTCAACGCTGACGGCACCTGGGACCGCCTCGGCTCGATCGCCCAGCTGCTGCACCAGGCCGCTGCCCAGGTGTGGAGCGATGCCGACGAGGCCACCCCCAACTCCCCGCTCCACGACCTCGGGCTGGGGGTCTACCTCGCGCACTCCCAGGCCAGCGCCCTGCTGCCCGACGACTACGAGCTGCCCGACGACGACCCGCTCCCCGACCTCGAGGAGCGGACGCCGCTGCAGCTGCTCACCGAGGCCGAGGAGCTGACCCGCCCGCTACCGCTGCATCAGCCGGACCTGGTCCACGGCTCGCAGCTGGTCGTCGACCTGTGCGACCTCATCCGGGAAGCCCGCGGCCTTGGCTACTGACCTGCGCCTGGCGTACGCCGACATCGACGAGGAGCTCTTCGACGTCGACCAGATCCCGGTGACCTCGCGCGACGTACGCAGCGTCGGCGAGATGCTCTTCGACGTCGACTACCTGGCTCGCCAGCTGCTCATGGACGTCGGCGGCGATGACGCCGGCACGCTCCTGCGGAGCTGGCCGACGATGGTCGCGGCCGCGGAGGACCTGTGGGCCTCGCTACCGGGTCGCCGGCCTGGCGTCGACGAGCGCGATCGGCCCATCACCAGCCTGTCGGCGCAGGCCTCGACCATCGAGGCCAGCCTGTCCGGCCGGAGGGCCTGGCCAGGTCCGGGCCCGACCAACCCCCGCGTCGACCAGATGACCCAGACCCTGCTCAACGCCGCGGCTCTGGTGCGCCGCTACGGCGCCGAGGTCCCGCACGAGCAGACCGAGGCCCACCGCGACCTCGAGGCAGCCCGGACCAGGATCATGCACGGTCTCTACCTGACCGCCCACGCCGTCAACGTCGCCCTGCACGACAACGGCCGCGACCGCGTCAACGACGCCCGTGGCTCGGGCCGCCGGGTCCAGCTCGCCCAGCACCACTCCCCCTACGCCATCGCACCCACCGGGGTCTGGGTCGATCGGATGTCGGCGTGCGAGAACACCGCACGCAGCTACCTGACCGACCGGTTCGCTCAAGCCCTCGCCGGCGAGGCGATCCGGCCCGTCGACGACCCCGGCCGCCTGGCGCAGGCCTTGGCCAACTGGGACATCCAGTCCCACCGCGCGCTGGCTCGCGACCTCGCGCCGTCCAACATCTTGCTCATCACCCGCACCCAGGGACTCATCGCCGGTGCCAGCATGGTGCTCGTCGACGCGGCCGCCACCGCCGGCATCGTCGAGCCCTCGGACCGCCTGGTTCCCTCGATCGCCGACGCAGGGCGCTCCTGGAGCAACCTGGCTAGCCGCTGGGGCGACCTCGCTCCCCCAGGAGCCCGCCTCGAGGAGCCCTTGGCTCGCGCGGCCGCCGAGGTCCGCGCCGCCTACCGCCAGATCACCCACGACACCACCACCCTCGCAACACCAGAGGTCATCGGCACCCGGCCCGGACTCCCCCAGGCCACCGTGGCGACCCTCCGCGCGATCGAGGCCGGCTCCGAGCTCGCGCACGTCGTAGCCGAGAAGGCCGACACCCCTAACCTCACCGGCCCCGCGCGAGCCCTGTCCCGGCGAGCGCACAACGACGTCGAGTCCGGGCTGGCCAGCCCGCCGGCCGAGGGTGACGTCGTGTGGGTCTCCCCCGCCGACATCCTCGCCCGACGCGCCGTCACGGCGCCGCAGCCCGTACGGGAAGCCTTGCGTTCGGCGAGTACGGCAACCGCGTCCGCGGCATCCACCGCGGCAGCCTCTGCCATGCTCGCGCACTCCAACGGCAGTAGCCATCGCCCCGCTTGGCTCTCGGCAGCGGACAACGCGCAACATGGCGGCCACTGCACCCCAGCATCTTCGCCGGACCACGGCATGCCATGCAGAAAGTCTGCGGGCATTGATCGCTCAGCACCTGTCGGACCACTTAGGTGACCATCAGACACCAGGTGGGCTGCGACCACCGAGACCCACCACCGCAGGTCGGAGGAGACACGAGATGGAAACGGTGAAGGAGACCCTCGGCGTCGGCGGCCACCGACCGCTAGCTGCTCAGGAGAGCGAACGCATCCTTGAGGATGTCGTCACAGACATGAGCGAACACGCCACGCCGCCTTCCGACGAGCCCCTCCCGACAGAACGCCGCCGGCTCGCACTCACCCCTGCCACGATGAACATTGCGCAAGCGGCTGCCTACATCGGGATCGCGAAGTCGACGCTCTATACCTGGCGCACGCGACGCCCGGGGTTCGGACCACGCGCGGTGAAGGCGGGCGGCGCACTGCGGTACCGCCGTTCGGATCTTGATGCTTGGATCGAGGCCCACGCCGAGACACTGGATCTCGAAGCGGAAATGGACATCGACGACAACGGCCGGGGCTCGAGGGGTGACCACCTAGCAGCATCCAGCACGCTAGGTTCCATGTCGCGACGGTCCCGTCCACGGCATCGGTAGCGCTCAGACCTCAAGAAGGAACGCCCATGGCTCGCCCCCCGCTGCCCATCGGAACATTCGGGACCATCACGACGAAGGAGGTGCGTCCCGGCGTGTATCGCGCGCGAACGCGCTTCCGCGACTTCGACGGCGTCACGCGCGAAATCAAGGGGACCGGTCGAAGCGCCGCCGCCGCAGTACGAGAACTCAAAGTCAAGATCGCCGACCGAAGCGCCCCATCCGGTGACCTCATCGGCCCCGACATGCGAATCAGCCAAGTGGCCGACATCTGGCTCTCGCTGTATCGCGCCGAACAGCGCTCCGAGGCAACTACCGCGAACGAGTACCAACGCATCATCGAAAACGTCATCAATCCAGCCATCGGCAACATTCGCCTGCGCGAGGCAACAGCTGGGCGCCTGGAACGGCTCATCAGGTCGCAGGACTCCCACAGCCGCCGCAAGAAGACCAAAACGGTCCTCAAGATGATGTTCGACGCCGCGGTTATCGACGATGCGCTCCCGGCCAACCCGGTCTCCTCCACATCTCGGCTTCGAGGCCAGAAGAAGGACGTCCAAGCGCTCTCGGTGGAGGATCTCAATGCCGTCCGCTCTGCTGTAGACGCCTGGATGACCAAAAAGCGACCCGGTCCAAAGCCGAACCAGGACATGCCCGACATCGTTGACCTGCTGCTCGCCACGGGCTGCCGGATCGGAGAAGTGCTCGCGATCCGATGGACAGACATCGACTTGAGTGCGACCCCGCCGACGGTGTCAATCAGTGGCACGATCAAGACGGAGACGGGAAAGGGCACGTACCGGAAGCCCAAGCCGAAGTCGGACGCTTCAAAACGCACCATCGCGCTGCCGCCGTTTGCTGTCGATGTTCTGATGAGGCGGCGTACCGAGCAACGACCAAATCACTACAACGCGGTCTTCGCCACCCGTAACGGCACCTGGCACCAGGTCGGCAACATCGAGCGGCGGTGGCGCACGATCCGAGCAGACACAGGCTTCGACTGGGTGACGCCACACACGTTCCGCAAGACCGTCGCGACCTTGATCGACCGCCTGGTCGACTCGGACACCGCAGCCCGCGTCCTGGGCCACTCCTCAGATGCGATCACCAAAGAGTTCTACATCGAGAAGGACTGGACCACACCTGACGTGACGCACATCCTTCAGTCCTTCGCCGGGAAGGCCACGACGACCGCATCAGACGACTGACGTCCTCGGGGTGTTTCGAGCTCCAGCCCTGCATCTGCTTGGCCCCAACGCCGGGCCCAACTCGGTACCAGATTGGGTCACCCGCGCGAAGGTTTCTGGGACATAAACGCGACATAAGGCAATGTGACTCAAGAAGCCAAGTGGCCCCCGATCTGCGTTTCCGCAGGTCAGGGGCCACTTTCTTGTAGCGGGGGCAGGATTTGAACCTGCGACCTCTGGGTTATGAGCCCAGCGAGCTACCGAACTGCTCCACCCCGCGTCGGTGATCCCTACTCTACGGGGTCACCTCGGCGGCCTCCAAATCGGGTGGGCGTGAACGGGGTCACGACCCCGCGGCGTCACCGTTGCCGCCACCGCCGGTGTCACCACCGCCGGCGCCGTCACCCCCGCCGCCAGCCGCGCCACCCTCCTGCGCGGCCAGCTCGAGCGCGCGCTGCACCAGCTCCTGGGCCTCCTCCGTCGCCGTCTGGTAACCGGCCAGGTCGCCTTCTTGCAGCGCGCGCTG
>NZ_DASWVI010000215.1:0-5643 GCF_036401255.1 Nocardioides sp.
CCGCCGCGTCGGGACTCGGGTCGAGGAAGATGTCGCGGTGGTCGAAGGCGGCGACCAGGCGGATGTGCTCGGAGCAGAGCATCCCGTTGCCGAACACGTCGCCGGACATGTCGCCGATGCCGACGCAGGTGAAGTCCTCGGCCTGGCAGTCGATCCCGCGCTCGCGGAAGTGTCGCTGCACCGCGACCCAGGCACCGCGCGCGGTGATGCCCATCGCCTTGTGGTCGTAGCCGACAGAGCCGCCGCTCGCGAACGCGTCGCCGAGCCAGAAGCCGTAGTCCTTCGCCACACCGTTGGCGATGTCGGAGAACGTCGCGGTGCCCTTGTCGGCCGCGACGACCAGGTAGGAGTCGTCGCCGTCGTGGCGCACGACCCGCTCGGGGGGCACGGTCTGCCCGTCGACGAGGTTGTCGGTGATGTCCAGGAGCCCGGAGATGAAGGTCTTGTAGCAGGCGACCCCCTCGGCCAGCCAGGCGTCGCGGTCCGAGGACCCTGCTGGACTCTGGGGAGGCAGCTGCTTGCAGAAGAACCCGCCCTTCGCGCCGACCGGCACGATCACGGTGTTCTTCACCATCTGCGCCTTGACCAGGCCGAGCACCTCGGTGCGGAAGTCGTCGCGGCGGTCCGACCAGCGCAGGCCACCGCGGGCGACCGCGCCGAAGCGCAGGTGCACGCCCTCCACGCGCGGGGAGTACACGAAGATCTCGAACCGCGGCCGCGGCTCGGGCAGGTCCGGCACCCCGGACGGGTCGAGCTTGAAGGAGATGTAGGAGCGGACGCCGCCCTCGCTGGGCTCCTGGAAGTAGTTGGTGCGCAGGGTCGCCCGGATGTGGGCGAGGTAGGAGCGCAGGATCCGGTCGTGGTCGAGGCTGACGACGTCGTCGAGCGCCCGGGTGATGCGCTCCTCGATCTCGCCGGCGCGGCTCAGGTCGGCGCTCGGGTCGAAGCGGATCTCGAACAGCAGCACCAGCAGCCGGGTGATGTCGACGTTGTTGCGCAGCGCGTCGTGGATGTAGTCCAGCGCGAACGGGGAGTTCCCCTGGCGCATGTACTTCGCGTACGCACGCAGCACCGTCGCCTGGCGCCAGGTCAGGCCCGCACCCAGCACCAGGGCGTTGAACCCGTCGATCTCGTTGTGGCCGTCCCACACGGCCCGGATCGCGTCCTCGAACAGCTCGCGCGAGTTGTCCGGGAGCGCCCGGTCGTAGCGCAGGCCGAACTCGTAGATGTACGTCGGGCGCCCGAGCCCGTCGAGCTCGTAGGGCCGCTCGTCGACGACCTCGACGCCCATCGAGGACAGCATCGGCAGCACCTCGGAGAGCGAGAGCGCCGGCCCGATGCGGAACACCTTCAGCCGGGCCTGGCCCTGGCCGTCGTCGAGGTCCTGGTAGATCGAGAGGTCGATGGCGGCGCCGGACTCGCCGACCGCCATCGCCTCGAGCCGCCCGAGGTCCGTCGCGCCGGTCCGCGCGTTGAAGTCCTCCTTGTAGGCCTCCGGGAAGGAGTCCTGGTAGCGGCGGACCATCCACGCGCCGAGCTCCTCGCCGTACTCCTCCAGCACGGCGGCCGCGAAGTCGTCGCTCCAGGACCGCGACGCGTCGGTGAGGCGGCGCTCGAGGTCGGCGGTCTCGACGTCGCGGATCGACGCGCCCTTGGGCGGGTGGACGACGAAGTGCACGCGCGCGGTCGTCGACTCGGTGAGCCGCACGGTGAACTCCACCGTGTCGCCGCCGAGGCTCTCGCGCAGGATGTCGGAGAACCGCTCGCGGACCGCGGTGTTGTAGCGATCGCGCGGCAGGTAGACGAGCACCGAGACATAGCGGCCGTAGGTGTCGCGCCGGATGAACATCTTCAGCTGGCGGCGCTCGCGGGCGTGCATCGCGGCCTCGGCCATCGGTGCCAGCTCGTCGACGGAGGTGTGGAACAGCTCGTCGCGCGGATAGGTCTCGAGGGTGTCCATCAGCGCCTTGCCGTCGTGGCTCTGCGGCGAGAAGCCGATCCGCTTGAGCACGGCGGCCGCGCGGTCGCGCAGCAGCGGGATCCGGGTCAGCGACTCGGTGTATGCGGCACTCGAGAACAGGCCCAGGAACCGGCGCTCGCCGACGACCTCGCCGTTCTCGAACTTCTTGACGCCGACGTAGTCGAGGTACGCCGGGCGGTGCACGGTGGACCGCGAGTTGGCCTTGGTGAGCACCAGGACGGTCTTCTCCCGGGCCTTGGCGGCCGCGGTTGCGGGGAGCAGTCCGGTGGACCGCGACATGTCCTGGTCGGGGCGCAGGATGCCCAGGCCGGTGCCGGGGACCCCGCGGAGGTGCTCGCCGTCCTCGTGCCGCTCGAGGTGGTACTCGCGGTAGCCGAGGAACGTGAAGTGGTCCTCGGCGAGCCACTGCAGCAGGTCGCGGGCCTCGCGCACCTCGTCGGGGTCGACGTCGGCGGGCGGGTGGACGGTGAGCTCGTGCACGATGTCGGCGACCTGGGCGTGCATCTTCGACCAGTCCTCGACCGACTCGCGCACGTCGCGCAGCACCCGCTGGATCGCGTCCGCGATCACCGCGAGGTCCTCGGCGTCGGCGACGCGGTCGATCTCGACGTGCATCCAGGACTCGCGGGCGAGCTCGCGCCCGGCCGACCCGGCGCCGTCGTCGACGGGCCGCACCTCGCGCAGGGCCCCGGTGATGTCGCGGTCGACGTCGAAGAGCGGGTGCACGACCAGGTGCACGTCGTGCAGCTGCCGGGAGAGCTCCATCGTCAGCGAGTCGACCAGGAACGGCATGTCGTCGACGACCACCTCGACGACCGAGCGGCGGCCGGCCGACCAGCCCTCGGCGCTCGGGCTGGGGGTCGAGACCCGCACCCGCGCGGTGCCCTGGGGCCGCTCGGCGGCCAACCGGTAGTGGGAGGCGAACGCGCCGTACAGGTCGGCGTCGGAGCGGTCGCCCACGTCCTCGGCCGCGATGTGCCGGTAGTAGGTGCGGATCAGCTCGGCGACGTCCTCGCGCGGCGGACCGCCCGGATCCTCGGCGCTCTCGCCCAAGGCGATCGCTCCGGCCAGCAGCTCGGACAGGTCCTGCTCACGCGTCGTCGTTGACACGGGACCGACATTAGGACGCCACCGCCCGTCCACCAACTCCGCCCCGCCGAGCCACGTCCACCGACGTCCGAGGCCCGGTCCGGATCGCCGCGGGCGCGGGTCGCTCAGAGCTCGGAGCGCAGCCCCCACAGCAGCGGGTAGTACTGCACCGGCAGCCGGGAGCGGAGGTACGTCGAGCCGCTCGAACCGCCCGTGCCCGACTTGCTGCCGATCATCCGCTCGACCATCACCACGTGCCGCGCCCGCCAGTTGGCGGCCAGCTCGTCGTGCTGCAGCAGGGCCTCGGAGAGCGCCCACACGACCGCGTAGCGGGACCGGTCGTGGGCCGCCGTGCGCAGCGAGGCCGAGATCTCCTCGTCGGACCCGGCCGCCAGCCCGAAGGAGCGCAGCATCGTCACGAACGCGTCCCACAGCGTGGGCTCATCGAGCCGGGTGTCGAGCCGCTCCTTCTCCGCGGGCGTGATGCCGCGGAAGCGCTCGACGTACGCCGGGTCCTTGGCGCCGGAGAGGAACTCCAGCTCGCGGAACTGCACCGACTGGAAGCCGCTGGCCGGGGCGAGCCGCTGGCGGAACTCCAGGAAGTCCTGCGGGGTCATCGTCTCCAGGACGTCGATCTGCTGGACCAGCACCCGCTCGATCACGTGCACCCGGGTGAGCAGGTGCTGGGCCCACCACAGCCGGCCGCCGGCCTCGCCGCCGAGCATCGCGTCGCGAGCGGCCGACACCTCGTGGAGCAGCTGCTTGAACCACAGCTCGTAGACCTGGTGGATGGTGATGAACAGCAGCTCGTCGTGCGCGGGCGGGTCCGACTCGAGGTGCTGGGCGTCGAGCAGCTGCGGCAGCCGCAGGTAGCTGCCGTAGGTCAGCTGCGCGCCCTGCTCCCCGAACGACACGAAGTTCTCACTCATGACCCGCACCCTAGGCCGTGCGTTAATTGGCCCATGAAGTTCCGACACGAGCTCGCCTACGACGCCCCGCCGGCGGCGGTCTTCGAGATGCTGGCCGACCCCGAGTTCCGGCGGGCGGCCTGCGCCGCCCAGGACGTGATCTCGGCCGAGGTGACCCTCGAGCGCGAGGGTGCCGGCTTCACACTGAGCGTCGACCAGGAGCAGCGCACCGACGACCTGCCGTCGTTCGCGCGCACCTTCGCCGGCGCCTCGACCCGCGCCATCCAGCGCGAGCAGTGGGCCGATCCCAGCGGCGGGACGCTGCAGATCGACACGCCCGGCAAGCCGTCGACGCTCAAGGGCACGATCACCCTGACCCCGGACGGCGCCGGCACCCGCGAGGTCGTGGAGCTGGAGATCAAGGTCAGGGTGCCGCTGATCGGCGGCAAGCTGGAGAAGCTGCTCGCCGACAAGGTGACCGCGGGCATGGACGCCGAGCACGGCGTCGGCATCGACTACCTCGCGGGCCGCTGATGTCGCGGCGACTGCACCACCAGATGACCTACGAGGCCCCGCTGGCCGCCGTGGTCGAGATGCTCGCCGACGCGCGCTTCCGCGAGCAGGTCTGCGAGTACCAGCACGTGCTGCGAGCCGACGTCGAGATCGACCGGTCCGGGGACACGATGAGCGTGCTCGTCGAGCAGGTCCAGCCCACCGAGCGGATCCCGTCGTTCGCGAAGAAGTTCGTGGGTGAGGAGATCGAGATCGTCCAGCGCGAGGACTGGTCGGCACCCGACCGCGCGCAGCTGCACGTCACGATCCCCGGCAAGCCCGGACACATGGAGGGCACCATCACGCTCGTCGAGACCGGCGGCACCACGGTGGAGACCGTGGACGTGGAGATCAAGGTCAGCCTGCCGCTGGTCGGCGGCAAGATCGAGGGCCTGGTCTCCGACCTGCTCCGCAAGGCGCTGGTCGCCGAGGAGAAGGTCGGGGCCCGCTACCTGTCGGCCTGACCGTCCTCTTGGCCGCCCCCCTGGCCGCCCCCCGCGCCGGCCGGCTGGCCGGCCGCGGCGTGCTCGGCCGCTGCGTCCTCCCGGCGCTCGGCCCGTCGTCGCAGCCAGACCACGAGGCCGAGCAGGACGAACGGACCGAACGCCAAGAAGACCGTGAGCGCCTGCTCGATGGGGTGCAGCGACCCCATGTGCAGGGCGATCAGGTGGGCGGAGAGCATCAGCCCAGGTGGGGGTAGCGGTAGTCGGTCGGCGGCACGAACGTCTCCTTGATCGAGCGCGGCGAGGTCCAGCGCAGCAGGTTCGACGCGGCGCCGGCCTTGTCGTTGGTTCCGCTGGCCCGGCCGCCGCCGAACGGCTGCTGGCCCACGACGGCGCCGGTCGGCTTGTCGTTGATGTAGAAGTTGCCGGCGGCGAACCGCAGCTCGTTCTGCGCCCAGGCGATGGCCCGCCGGTCCTGGGCGATGATCGACCCGGTCAGCGCGTACGGCGAGCTCGACTCCATCGCCCGCACGACCCGCTCGAAGTCGCCGTCCTCGTAGACGTGCAGCGCGAGGATCGGCCCGAAGTACTCGGTGGAGAACATCTCGTCGGTCGGGTCGCCGCCCTCGACGACCGTCGGGTTCACGAACCAGCCGACCGAGTCGTCGAG
>NZ_DASWVI010000216.1:0-32988 GCF_036401255.1 Nocardioides sp.
CGACGGCATCAACGACGCGCCCGCACTCGTCCAGTCCAACGTCGGCATCGCGCTCGGCGCGGGCACCGACGTGGCGATGGAGTCGGCCGGCGTGGTGCTCGTCAGCGACAAGCTGGACAAGGTGGTGGGCGCGATCCTGCTGGGCCGCGCCTCGCACCGGAAGATGCAGCAGAACATCGCCATCGCGGTGGCCTTCAACGCGCTCGGGATCGGGCTGGCAGCGGCGGGGCTGGTCACCATGTGGGTTGCCATCGGGATCATCACGGCGTCCGTCGCCGCGGTGCTCCTCTCCACCCTGTCGCTGCTGCGGCTGGACCTGGGAGCGGCGGAGACGGAGGATGCGGCAGCCGCCGCGGACCGGGGCGTCGTGCAGACCGTGATCCCCGCGCGACGCATGCACTGCGACGCCTGCGCGCGGCGTATCCGCCTCAAGCTGGGGAAGGTCGAAGGCGTCCGCACGGTCGATGCCGATGCCGTGCGGAAGGAGGTACTCGTCGCCTACGAGCCGGCACGCGTCACCGAGGACCGGTTGCGCGACGAGCTCGAGGCGATGGGCTTCCGGTGAGAGGAAGGGGCCGTCCCGCGGGGCGCCGCGCGTCTCACGGACGCATGAGGCACCCCGGGCGCCGGGCGGTGATGGCGTCCGTGTCGGGACCATGCGGCGCCGCCATCATGCTCGTGAGGAGGTGCGATATGGGAACGCAGACGCAACCGACGACCGATCAGCAGCAGATGATGGAAAAGTGTATTCGGCGCTGCCAGGAGTGCCTGCAGCTCTGCCAGCAGTGCGCGGCCGAGTGTATCAGCGGGGGCGGCGACCAGACGATGCGAGACTGCGCGAAGCTCTGCCTCGAGTGCGCCGACGTGTGCGCGACGTCGGCCACCCTGATGAGCCGCGGCTCGCCGCACCACGCGGCGCAGTGTCGGGTGTGCGCGGACATCTGCGAGGCGTGCGCCGCGGCCTGCGAGAAGGCGTACGCGGAGGGCTGCGCCATCGACGACATCATGCGCCGGTGCGCCGAGGCGTGCCGCCGGTGCGCCGAGAGCTGCCGCCAGATGGCGGCCTGACAGGCGACGTCCGTCCGGGCCGTCGGCCAATCCGGCGGACGGCCCACCGGCGCCCTGTCGCCCCCGCGTCACGATCCACCCACCGCGACCCCGCGAGTCCGCCCCACCAGTACCCACCACTACCTACCACGTGAATCCCGCCGACTTCATCGAGCGCCTCTCAGGCTCCGTCGCCCAGTACCCGGTCGTCGCCCTCCTCGTGGCGGTCGCCGGGGGCCTCTTCTCGACCAGCACCTGCCCCTGCACGCTGCCCGCGGGCATCGGGATCGTGGGGTACGTCGGCACCCACGCGCATGCGGGCGGTCCGGCGGGACGCTGGTCGGGCGGCCGCGCCCTCTCGTTGGCGTTCTTCCTCGGGCTGGTGCTGAGCATCACCGCACTCGGGATCGGCGCCGCGATGGTGGGCCGGCTGCTGACGCAGTGGGGCCCGGCGTTCGCCGTGGGCGCCGCGGTGCTCACGGCCGCGGCCGGCGCCGCCACGCTCCTCGCGCCGGCGCTCCGGCGCCGGCTACCCGATCCCGAGATCCGGAAGCGCGGCGGGATCACGGGCGCTTTCGTCTACGGGGTGCTCTACAGCGTGGCGACGGTGACGACGTCAGCCGGCCCGCTGCTGCTCCTCCTGACGGTCGCGGCGGCGATAGGACGGCCCGCCTACGGCGCGGGGCTGTCCTTCGCGTACAGCCTGGGGCGCGGGCTCCCGTTCCTGGCCCTCGGGCTCTTCGCCGGCCGACTCGGCGCGTGGCTCCGGCGCGTCGAGCGCGCACGGCGTCCCGCCGAGGTGGTGAGCGGGGTCGCGCTGCTCGGCCTGGCCGTCTACTTCGTGCGTCTGGCGACGGTCCTCGCCTGACGACAAGGGGTCGTGCGCGACGGTGGTCGTGCGCGACGGGCGGCCGCCGCCATGCCGGCCGCCCATCTCGCGTCCGCTACGCCGGCTTGCCCGCCGGCTTGCCCGCCGGGGCAACCATGGCGCGGTAGCCGAGCCGCTCGAGGACGGCGACGAGCTTCGGCACCGAGGTCCGCATCGGATCGTACAGGACGATAGCCTCGCCGCGCTTGACACTCACCTGCGCGCGGACGACGCCAGCGGTGCGCGTAAGCATCGCGGTGACCGTGCGCTCGCAACTCGTGCAGTACATCCCCTGCACGCGTAGCACGACGCGGCTCGTATCCACCCCCGGCACTGCGCTCGGCACTGCGCTCGGCACTGCGCTCGCGGCCGTGCGAGCGCCGACGACGCCCACGGGTTGGGGGGCGACAGCGTAGTCCGGCGCGGCCGCGAACACGGCGGCGAGCGCGGCCGCGAACACGGCGGCGAGCGCGCTCGAGAGCGCGACGGTGCGGGCGAGCGGGGCGAGCGGGGCGGTAGGCATGCAACGCACTCCTCGGGTCGGGAACCTGAACCGGCGAACCATTCAACATACGCCCTCTGGTCGAGTAGAGGGTCAAGGGCGGACCTGCACCGATCACGGTCCTGCAGGGGTCGGCACCGGACACGCACGGGGACCCGCAGGAGACCCGCGCCAGACCAGGCGCAGCCCGAACCGGGCCATCAGCAGCGGGTCGCGGGGGAGCCGGAGCGGCGAGAGCACGTCCGCGGCGAGCGGCAGCCACCGCTCGGCGAACGGGGCGATCAGGCGGCGCCACGCACGGGCGTCGGCGCCGGAGGTAGCGCCAGTCTCGTCCGGGGAGTGTTCGAGCACGGCCGCCGTGCCGTCGTCGAGCGGGTGGGCCAACGGCGCGTCGGGTGCACCCACTCGAGACCGAACGCCTCGAGCGGGACCGTGCAGCGGAAGGGCGAGGAGAGCGCGACCGGGTGCACGGCCGAGCAGACGTCGTGTACGAAGTCCAGCAGCGTGAGCGCGGCGGGGGATCCCCCCGCCGACGACCGGCATGCCCTCGCGCAGGAGGACCGTCCGGCCGGCGCGCGGAGTGTCCACGCTCGGAGGTGTCGGGGCACCGCCCTGCACCGCGATTGCTCACCAGTGTCCGTCTCACAGGTCACCGGGGAACCAAGGAACGCGAAGGAACCGGAAACGATGCACCTGCTACTCGACTAGAGAGTCAAGCGCCGCGAATCGAGGCGCTCGTCCTGCAACTGCCCGTCCTGCAGTGCTTGACTCTCTAGTCGCGTAGAGGGGTCACGTTTCGCGGATGCCAATTCAACAGCCCCACTCCAGGCCGGTGCGTGCGGACGCGCGCCGTGACCGGCGCCATGCGGCAACGGCGAGTGCGGACCCATACCCTCCAGGCCGCCTATGACCCGACGGCGCAACAGCGCAGACGCGGACGCGTCGACCCGCGACTGTGAACGTGAGCGCGAGCGGCTCCTTCGCACACTGGCCGCGGTGACGTTCCTCGTATTCTTTCAGGCGTACATGGTCGCCCCGCTCATCCCGCGCCTGGCGACGGTGTTCGCGGCGCCGCCGACGAGCGTGGGCCTGGCGGTGCCGGCCTACTTGATCCCGTACGGGTGCGCGACCCTCGTCTACGGGATCCTCTCCGACCGCGTCGGTCGCGCGCGCGTCATGCTGGCGTCGCTCGCGGCGTTCCTGCTGTTCGTCCCGCTCACCGCCACGGCGGGCTCCGTCCGCGAGCTCATCGCCTGGCGCGTGGCGGCCGGCCTGGGTGCCAGCGGCATCGTACCCATCGCGCTCGCCCTCGTCGGTGACCTCTACCCGTACGAGCAACGCGGACGGCCACTGGGGTGGCTGTTCGGCGCGATGGCTGGCGGCATGGCGGTCGGGGCGCCCCTGGGCGCGCTGCTCGAGCCGGCTGTCGGATGGCGAGGTGTGTTTCTCATGGTGGGGGTCCTCACCGTGCCCGTGGCCGTGGTCCTCCTTCGGCTACTGCGACGCCGTGATCGAGCAGGCGCGGGCGCCGCTGGGGCAGCCCACCAGGCTCCCCCTCGTGCCACCGCGGGGACGCCGAGCGCCCCCCGCCCACTCACCGCGACCCTGCGGGAGCTCGGTCGGACGTATGGCCTGCTGCTCGCACCGGGCCGTGGGCTGGGCACCTATGCCTTCGTCTTCCTGAACGGCGTCTTCCACTCGGGTGTCTTCACGTGGCTGGGCCTGTACCTCTCACAGCGCTATGGTCTCGCCGAGGTCGGCATCGGACTCGCCCTGCTGGGCTACGGCGTGCCCGGCCTTCTTCTCGGGCCCGTGATCGGGCGGGCAGCAGACCGTTGGGGCCGCCGCTGGCTCATCCCGGCCGGGATCGGGCTCGCGGCGACCGCGGCACTCGTTCTCACTCCTGACCTCCCGCTCGCGCTCGCGACGGTCGCCATCGTCGTACTCTCCCTCGGCTACGACATGACGCAGCCGCTCCTCGCCGGCATCGTCACGAGGCTCGGGACGGCGCTCGGCGGAGGACGAGGCGGGCAGGCGATGGGGCTCAACGTGTTCCTCCTCTTCACCGGCTCGGGCCTCGGGAGCCTCATCTTCGGCTCCGTGGTCGCCGCGTCCGGGCTTGCGAGCGCACTCCTCGCCTTCGGCGCGGTCCAACTCGTCGCCGGACTGCTCGCCGTCCCACTGTTCCGCGATGAGCAGCGGCAGCACGCGGCGTGAGCGTGGCTGCGGGATCCAGCGCGACAGTAGCCCGGATCGGGGACCTCGCAGCGCGAGTTCCGATGGGCGCCGGACGGGACCGGCTCGCCCAGAGCGACCGGCTCGCCCATCGGGCGTGATCGAAGGCCGAGGTCGCGCGCGGCCGCCTCCTCGCCCTTGACGCTCTACTCGGGTATAGACTGTAGTCTAAGAGCGCCGCTGCGAGGGGAAGACGCGCTGTGAGCCCGGCCGGCGCTACGGGATCAGGGCGCAGCCGACCATCGTGGCGAATGGCCAGATCGTCTGCGAGGGGAAGCCGACGCCGGAGCGAGTCCGGACGCTGCTCGCGGTGTAGTTGCGGTGTAGTAGGGGGTAGCACAGGACGCGGCGGCCGCACGCCTGACCGAGCGCGTGCGGTTGTCGCTGCATCCGAATGGGATCGGACGAGGATACGGGGAGTGACCATGGCAGACACGACGGTACCTGTCCGCGCGCGCGGCCTGCTGGCAGGGGACGTGGCGAAGGCGCTCGGCGTCGGCGTGCAGACCCTGCACTACTACGAGCGTGAGGGGCTGATCCCGCCGCCGCCCAGATCCGAGAGCGGTTACCGGCTGTACACGCCGGAGCTCGTCGACCGCGTGCGGTTCATCCGGAAGGCGCAGGCGCTCGGTCTCCCGCTCGACGAGGTGCGCCGCATCCTGCGTCTCGCCGAGGAGGGATCGAGCCCCTGCGGCCGTGTGCAGACGGCACTGGCGGCGAAGCTCGCCGACGTGGACCGGCGCCTTGCCGAGCTGCAGACGTTCCGCGATGAACTCGCGACGCTCGTCGCACGGAGTTCGGATCTCGCAGCGCAGGGCGACGGCGCCCAGGTGTGCGCCATCGTGGAGGACGCACCGGCCTTCGCGGCCGACACGGAACCGGTGGTCCGACTTCGGCGTCGACCACCAGGGCGGCCCTGATGCGAGCGCGTCAGCGAACCGTACGAGCGCGAGGCGACCTGGCGTCGACCGCGTGCGCGTGCGGGCGCGGTCCCCGCCGCCTGCCGCTAACGGGCACATCCGACGCGCCGGCGCGGAGGTGCCGAGCGCGAGGACTGCGGCCAGGTGCAGTGCGGGCGCGCCGATGGACCGTCAGCGGCTCTGCCGGACGTGCCGCTCGAGGTCCCGGACCACGGCCGCCGCATCGGGGCCGACCCGGCGCAGCGTCGCGGACGTGAGGCTCCGCTGGCCCGAGAGCCCGACGTAGTAGAGTCCCCGGACGGTCGTGCTGACGCCGAGCCGCTGGCGCGGCCGTCCCGCCGCATCCACGGCCGCGGTGCCGTGCAGGAACTCGACGCCAGGGCGGAATCCGGTGGCGAAGATCACGCTGTCCGCCGCAACGGGGGTCCCATCGGCCGCGAGCACCCCCTCGGGCGCGAACGCCGTGAACATTGGCATCGGCGCTGGCCGCCCGGCCGCGAGCGCAGCGGCATAGCGGCCGGTGTCGAGCACCGTGGCGGCCGGCTCCCCCTCGCGCCACCGTCCGCTGGGGAAAGAGTCGATGCCGAGGAGACGGAACCAGAAGTGGATGTCGCGCCCCGCGATGATCTGGGGCACGAAGCGGACGGGCAGCCGGAGACGGCTGGCCATCGTGCTCACCCTGGTCGCCACCTACATGGTCGCCGAGGTGGTCGGCGGCCTTCTCAGCAACTCGCTGGCACTGCTTGCGGACGCGGGTCACATGCTTTCCGACGCCGGGGCGCTCGCGCTGTCCCTCTTCGCGATGTGGATCGCCGAGCGGCCTCCCACGCCGAAGCACTCATACGGCTACTACCGCACCGAGATCCTCGCCGCGCTCGTGAACGGGGCGACGCTCGTCGCGATCTCGATCTTCATCTTCGTCGAAGCGTGGGAGCGGCTCCGCGAGCCGCCGGACGTGCACGGCGCGCTGATGATGGGTATCGCCGCGGGCGGGCTCGTCGTGAACCTACTCGGACTCTGGCTGCTGAACGCCGGTCGTAGCGAGAGCCTCAACGTGCGCGGGGCATGGCTGCACGTGCTCAGCGACGCATTGGACAGCGTCGGCGCGATCCTCGGCGGGTTTCTCATCTGGACCTTCGGTTGGGCCTGCGAGACCGCCGAAGGGGTTAGCGCGCTCCGGCGCAAGCCACGCGCGACGAAGAACGCGACGAAGAACGCCATGATCGGATGCAGCATTGGTCCGATGGTTCGGCAGTACGCAGGGAGGGTTGGCAGAATGGCTATTGCACCGGTTGACAGCTACTAAACGTTGCCAGCGGCTCCCCGAGCTAAACCTGGGCGTATCAATAAGTTACCTTGACTCCTGCGCTTCGCGCCAAGTCCGCTTTGTGTCATGCTTGTGGCCATTTGCCGCTGGCGGACTGGTTGTTGAGGCTATCGACAACGAGCTGCCTCCTCGCGAACCGGGCCTTCTGAGCCGAGCAGTACCTTCGACCGCGACATTCGCCAGCAGTTTGATTGGCGACCGCCGTGGCAATCGGGACGGGACGGCGGCGCGTGGGCGAGAAGACCGTCGCGCTGCGCTGTCCGTCCGCGTAGCTAATCCCTACCCCCGGTGTATGGGGACTGAATCGACTCCGCGCACTAACGGGTAGCTGGTGGTCGCGAGCTAGTTCCAGGAGGTGTCGCCGTACTGGCCTCGCTGAGCAAGTTGCGCTAGCTTGGCGTCGCGCAAAGTTCGCAGCCCCTAGCGGCGCGGTTGACGCTACCTCCACCCGCAGGAGGGTTATCACGATGAAGCGGACTCAACCGGTCCCGTACTCTGCTGATGTGCGGCCAGGGGATACCGCGCGAGCGATGACTACGATCACGCCGTTGCTCGTCCCGAATGAACGGGAGCCGGTAGCGGTCGAGTTCGCTGGGCACTGTCCCCGCTGCGGTGACCCGTTCTCCGCGCGTGAGTGGCTAGTCACCGTCGCCGGTGGAATTAGGTTGAATGACCTGCAACGCGAGGCGCTGGTGCGGTCGATGCGCGAGGCGGGCATTGATTTCGCCAGCGGAGACCTGAGCTTCGATCTGACCTGCGACTGTGATGGCGCCCACCCGAATCGGCCGAAGGACACGCGTGGCTGTGGATCGCGCTTCCGCGTCCGAGTGACCTGGCCTTGAGCCATGCCCGCTCGGCTGCAACCACCGGTCGGCCAACCGACGCCGTCTAGCCTCGCAGACAGCCGCGATTGGGCGGCACTGGTTGCGAGCCAGCTTGAGACAGTCCGGGCGAGTGCCACCAACTGGCGAAACGGGCTTGCCGCCACAATCGGACTGATCACCGTCGTATTGGCCGTCCGCAAACCGGAGGATGCGGACAGCCTTGCGCAATGGTTCGGCCACACGGTTGGCGCCCTGTTGCTCCTGGCCCTCGCCTGCTCCATCGTCGGCGCCTTCGCTGCGCTCGCCGCTGCGTACGGCACGCCTGCCGAGATGACACGCGAGCAGTTTCGCGACGCCGGAGGCATCACCGGTGTCCAGCTGGCGCTGGCGCGCACGGCCGTGAAATGGCTGGGCGTGGCCAGGATTGCGACGGCAGTGAGCCTCGCGTTGCTTATGCTCACCGTCGGCCTCACTTGGTTCGCACCGCGCGGCCAAGCGGTGCTACTCGAGGTCGAGCTACAGTCCGGGCCGAGCGTCTGTGGAACGCTAACGACATCGAGCGGTGGGTACGTCGACATCAGAGCGGCGACTGCGCCGACGATGCGACTGCGCTTGAGCGACGTGCGCGGGATGCGGCCGGTCACGTCCTGTCCATGAGCGACGACTCGCCGCTCAGCGAACTGCCGCTTGATGGACTCGTCGCCGGCATCCTGAAACGGATCCGGCTCAGCCCGCCAGAGATGGATGCCCGGCTGCGCCCGCCGCAACTCCGCGTCACGCAGGGGCCGGACGGAGTCAACAGCTACTGCGTGCGTGCCGGCGGCCAGACGCTTCTCCTGGTGGGACGGCAGCAGTTCGCCCTCCTTGAGCACTATGCACGCGTGGCAGCGACCTACTTCCTCCCCACACACGAAGCTGGGGCCCGTCCATCGGCGAACTGGGAAGCCGCGCGCGCGGCGCTAGCCACGACGGTGGATTGGTTGGCGACTCCGGTGGCGGAGCCGCGATTCCCGTCCTTCGTAATGACGCCGAGGCAAACGGAGGTCGCGCATGCCATGGCGATGTACGCGTTCCGCTTCGTTCTCTGCCACGAGCTCGCGCACGTCGCCCTCGAGCACGTGGAGGATGGTCCGCATGACGCGATCGAACGCCAGGGAGCGCTCCATGAACGGCTCAAGGCGGCTCAAGAGCGGGAGCTCGTTGCCGACCAGATCGGGATGAAGCTCCACGTTGGTTCCCTGCTGCCCGCGCTCCGCGATGAGGCTGCGTTCGCGAGCTGCATGTACGCGCTCCACGCGCTCGCGCTACTCGACTTGCGGCTGATGGTTCTGGCGCAGCTCGTCGACCACGAGGCATGGAGCATCGAGCTGACGCATCCGCCCACGCTATCCCGCCACGCGACCCTAGCACACGCAGGCGGTGGACTCAATCGGGTCTTGACGCAGGGACTTCTCGTACTCCACAGAGATCTTGAGTGTATGGACGCCGAACTGCGCGAGATGGTTATGGCGCAGCAAGCGGAGGTCGCTGGTGACGCCTCGGCACTGATCGCGGCAGAGGCCGCAGCCGCGACGGAGCACATGGCCGGCTGCGAGTGCGTCGCGCCGACGATCGCGACAGAGTTTCAGAAGCTACTCGATCGCAGCCCCACAGGCGTGCTGCTCGCCCTCGAGAGTACGGCCGCGAGTGAATGGAACGGCCCAGGCCACTGGGCTGCCGAACGACTGGCCACTACCCTGCCGTTGGCGTTCCGAGAGTTTCTCGCGCTGGACCGTGCCGATCGGGCGCGGCACCTGACGCGCCAGAGGTAGGTGGCTGCTCGGCCGCGGCTTAGCAGACTGTCGAAGCCGGGGGACGACCACGACGCCCGGCCGCACGGTCTTGAAAACCTCATACGGGGACTGCTCCCTCGGCCAGCATTAGCCCGGAAGTGCGCGCAACGGCACTCTAAGGGGTGATATTTCGGCCACTTCGGGTGCCGTTGTCAACGGCGGTTGAAATTGGGTTCTCCCGCGGCCATGGGAGATGGGCATGCCGCTCTCATCGGCGTGCCTCGGGCTCGTCGCCGGAGGCGCTTCTGGTGCCTTATCGAGCCGATCGCCTCTGCCTGAGCTGCGCCACTGCCCCCCGCCCCGGCAGCAGCCGCTCGGCGTACCGTGCCGGCATCGTCGCCGTCTTCCACCGCCCCGCCTGCATCACCGCCGGCAGGTCCAGTCCGAGCGCTACCAGATCCTGCGCCGTACCTACCCGACACGAGTGACCGCTGACGTCAGTCGGGTCGAGTCGCGCCCGGACAGCGAGCTTCCGGAAGATCCGCGCGACCATGTCCGGGTGGAGCCGGCGGCCCACGCGGTCGTGCCGGCTCACCGACCGGAAGAGGGCGCCGTCGGCGATCCCGGCCCGGCGGCACCAGGCCTCGAGTGCCCCGAAGGCCTCCGGGCACAGGTAGGCGACGCTCCCCCGCCCTTCCTGGTCGGTCTTGGACCGGCGGATGATCGCGGTCCCGCTCCCGTCGGGAGCGCGCTCAATGTCCCCCACCTCCAGCGCGACGAGCTCCGAAGATCGGGCCAAGAGATCGCTCGCCACCAGGAGGAGCGCCCGGTCGCGGAGCTCGATGAGACGCTCTCCGGGGAGGCTCCCCACGATCCGCTGCACGTGCCGCTCGCCGAGAGGTGCCGCCTGGCGCTGCCTGGTGCCCCGGGCGCGTGCCATGCGCCGGACGGCGAGCCGGACGACCTGGTCGCGCGTCGGATCGTCGAGCCCTGCGGCCCGGTGGAGGAAGGCGACGCTCGCCAGGTAGCGCCTAACCGTGGCCGGGGAGCGCTCGTCCGCCATGGCATCGACGAACCGTGCGACGTCGGCGGAGGCGGCCGGAAGGGGCGGCGCCCTCCCCTCGTCCTCGCACCAGCGCTGCCACACCCGGAGATCGGACTGGATAGCCCGGACGGTGTTCGGGGCGTATGCGCCGGCGGCCTGGCGAGCGTAGGCATCCAGCCGCTCGGCGAGCGCGAGGTCGGCGAGGGTGAGATCGGCTGGCCGCTCGTGGTGCGGGGTATCGTCGATAGCGGAGACCATCTCCGGAGCCGCGGTCGGCCGTTCCACGGCCCTTAGTCCTGATGCGACGGGCGGGCGAGGCGTCACGGATGGATCGGACAGGTGGGATGTGCCATGACCGGACATGCCTGGTACGGTACGCCTCCGCCCACGCGAGCGCAAGGTGCGGATAAGTGTAATTATCCGACCCCAGAGTTGACAGACGCGGTGTTTAGCCGCTAAACAGAAGACGACGACGTCAACCGCCCGGGTGAGAATGCCAGAAGGCTATCGCAGCGAGACTTACGACCCGCACCCCGATCGGGAGCGCGGGACAACGGTGCACTCGAAGATGCACTCGAAGGTGCATTCGAAGGTGCGCTCGGGCCGCCCGCCCACCGGCGGTCCGCTCATGAGTGGTGCTCCTCCGAGTGGTGCTCCTCCTCGAAAGTCCCGGACGGCCGGGCGGCCACCGACACCGGCACGGCGGGCGCACTTGATCGACCGCGCCGTCGAGTGGGCCCGGCGCATGGACCGCGGAGAGTCCCAGGCCGACATCCGGAGATCCATCCCGGCACGGAGTCGGCCGAGCCGCGGCTACATCTCCATCGTCGCCCGGCTCGGGCACGCCCTCAAGGACCTCCCGCCGCTCGAGTTCGAGCTGTACCGCTCCCCGCGCGTCACCCTCCGTCTTGCCCAGGCGATCGTCCGCACCGACGCCGGTACCCTCGCCATACGCCAGCGGCTCCGGCAGGCGATCACTGCCCTACCTCATCCCGCCGACCGTAAGCGCGGCCGGCGCGCCCGCACCGGAACGCGCGCCGCGGCGGCCGGTGGTACCGGTGGTGTCCCGGGAGACGCGCCCGGCTTCCACAGGCGGAGAACCACGGACCCGGACGTCTTCGCGTGGCGGTGGGACGTCGCGAGGGCCGAGCACGACACGACAGGCTATGTCGAGGAGTACGTTGCTTTCCTCGAGCGGCTACACCGGGAGATGACCCGCCGCACGCGCGCCGCAGTCGCCCGACGCGCGGCGCCCCCGATTGCCATCGCTGGGCAGTCGCTCGCCAGCCTCTCGGCCTCGGTCGCTGCATACCGGCAGGCGCAGCTCGCCGCCGGGGGCGGCGCGCTCTCCGCCCGGGCGCTCCCGGCCGCCGACCAGCGCGCCCTCGATCTGCTCCAGCGGCTCCACCGGGCCCTGCAGGAAGCAACCCGGCCGGAGCCTACGCGACCGATCCGGTGACCGCTCAGGGGCCGAGCGCGCCGATTGGGACTACCGCCACTCCGTCGGGCCGCTGGTATCCATACCCCGTGGCCACGATCACCCCGAGCGCTGCCGGCGGCCCACACTTCCCGGTGTCCACCCGCTCCGAGAACCGGAGCAGCGTCGCGGCCGCGTTATCGACCTGGCCCTGTCCGAGCTTCACCTCGAACGCCGCCCAGCGCCCGTCGGCCGCCTCCACGACCGCGTCGACCTCGAGACCGGTGTTGTCCCGGTACTGCAGGACCGTGGCATCGGCCGCCTGGGAGTAGATTCGCAGGTCGCGGACGACGAGCGACTCGAAGAGAAACCCGAGGAGGTTCAGGTCCTGAAGCAGGCGCTCCGGTGTCGCCCGAAGGGCGGCTGCGGCGAGGGAAGGGTCGACGAAGTGCCGCTTCGGCGCGCTTCGCACGCGTGAGCGCGAGCGGAGATGCGGCGCCCAGGCCGGCTGGTCCTCAACGATCATCAGGCGATCGAGTGCCGCGAGATAGTCCATCACGGTGTCCCGGGCTAGCGGGCCGTCCGCTCCACCCGCATCCGCACTGAGCGTGGTGATGCTCACCTCCGTTGCCACATGTCGGGCGAGTGCTCGCAGGAGGCGGCCGACCTTCTCAGGGTCCCGCGCCCGCTCGTCCACCCGCGTCACATCGACGCGTCGGATCTCGTCGAGGTAGTCCCGTGCGGCCTGCATGGACTGTGGCACGGAGCGGGTCAGGTTGCCTGGCCAGCCGCCAACGACCACCAGTTCGGCCAGGTCGGGCACGGTGAGCCCCGTGTCCATGCTCCTCGGTGGCGTCCCGGCGAGGAGGTCGCGCAATGAGACCGCCCCTGTCGCGCGCCCCGTCTCGAAGAGCGACATGGGTCGCATGCGCAGGCGCGTGAGCCGCGCGGCCCCCGTATGCCGGGTGATGTCGTCGGCGGGGACGGCGGAGCCGGTGAGGATGAACTGCCCCGGCCGTCCCCGATCATCCACCGCCCGCCGGATGTGGTTCCAGATGGACGGCGCGATCTGCCACTCGTCGATGAGCCGCGGTGCGGGTCCATCCAGGACCAGGCGAGGGTCGACCTCGATCGCGCGCCGCGCGTTCTCGTCGACGTCGAGGAGGACCTCGCTGGCGGCGAGTTGACGAGCCGTCGCTGTCTTGCCGCAGCCCTTGGGCCCCTCGATGACGACCGCTCCCGTCGACGCGAGGCGCGTGACGAGCTCCTGATCAGCAACCCGCGGTCGGTACGGCATCCGTATACCTGGCGCCTGGTGATCGAGAAAGACCTAGTGACTCCGGACACGACAGACGAGGCCGCAGAACTGACTGGGGATTGTAGTCGATAATTCGCAAGGTGTATAGTCGACAGAGCGCAATGACGGCAATCGACATATTACAACGCCTGTATTCGACAGTATGCAACGATGTGGTGCGAAGTACCTGTTCGTACCCGAGGCAACGAAACCGGCTGCGGAGCCGGTTCGGTCAGTTGCTCGATGCTGAAGCTGCCCTCGGGCGTGACGAGCGGATGGCGCTGCAGCCACCGGAGAGCGACTGAGGGGGCGACCGGAGGAGGGCGGCCGCACGCGACCCAGCATGCCACAATCTTTCCCTGAATCCGGGAAAGGTGAGCCTGCTTCTTTCCCGAATGGCGAGAGACCACGGATCCCGCGCCCTGTCTCCAGCGCGGTCGGCTCGGCCCAGGAGACCTGGGAGGCGCGCCCGGACCGTGCTTACCGTGGACGACTTGCTCCTGAGCGACCTGCCCCCCGGAGCAGTCGAGGCGGCCGGGGCAGTCGGGCGTGGAGGTAGTCAGGTCCGGCGCCAGCAATTCTGCATCAGTTCGCGATGCACCGCGCCCCTGGCCGAGCGTTGGGACGCAGGGGAGATCCAAGACGGAGGCAACGTGCGATCCAGCGCCCGACTACCCGCAAAACCATCAGCAAGGCGGCCACGGCTAGCCAGAGCAGCACCACGGTCCACTCCACCAGCCCATCGATCAGGCGGAGCACAAGGCGCACGAACATCATCCCGAAGATGGTCTGCAACATTGATCGCCAGCCTCCAACCAGAGCCTTCAACCAGAACGCGTGACTCCTCTGCCCTTCTCTCCCCTTCCCTGCCGAGCCCGGCTGAGCCCGGCTGAGCCGAGCCGCCGGGCGCCGTCAGGCCGATCCCCGGAGCGCTGTAGTCACCGCTCATGCTCCGTTCCACCCAGGATCGCCTCCCGGACTCTGTCCCTGATCGCTCGCTTCAACGCAAGCCCAGGGCTGCTGATCGCCTCCACCGCCCGCGCGACCTGGCGGAGCTCGCGCGGCGTGATCTGCGCCATGATCCGGTGGACGGCAGCACCGGCGAGCCTGGCCCGGACGTGCCGCGCGCGCGGCGAGTCGTCGGCACCGTCACGCGTTGCCGCCGGCGATAGCCCCTGAGCCTTGTCCCGCTCCCCTCGCACGGCCTCGCGGACCACGTCCCCGATCACGATTTCCCGCGGTGTGAGGGTCCCCCGCAGCAGCACCCACTCTCTCTCGGAAAGGCGGCCCACCGCTCGCGCCAGGTGAGCCGCAAGCCGGCCGCGTAGCGGAAGCTGCTCGGCCACCGCCCGCAAATGGTCGTGCCGTGCCAGCGCCCTCGCCAGTCCGGCCTTCGCACCCTCCAGCTCGCGGTCGCTGGGCACCGCCCGTTCCGCCGCGATCATCCGCGCCGCGCGGTCGGCGGCGTGCCCGGTCGCCTGACGCGCGGCCAGGTCATCCCGATTCCTACTGAGACCGAGCCGCACGAGCATTCCCGGCTGCTGCTCGGTCGCCCTGAGCGATCCGAATCGTTGGGGACTCTCCCGCAGCTGCCCGATAGCTCTCTCAGCGCCTTCCCGTGTGACCGCCTCGACGAACGACGTGCGCGCTGCCGACGGGTCGCGGTAGATGCCTCGCAGGCTCTGGGCGAAGGCGTCCCGCGCGGCATCGCGGTCCCCCAAGGTGGCGCCGTGCGCGCGTACGCGGGCCTCCGCCCGGTCCAGTGCCGTGCCCGCGGCCGACAGCGCGTGCTCGATCCGGGTGGCGCGCTCGAACTGGCGAATCCGGGTGGCGACATACCGGACGCGCACGGGTACACCCTCGCGATCCGGTGCGCCGATCTCCCCCGCCCCAGCCCGCCCGCGCGCCCGTCGTTCTTCCTGGGCCCGGTTGGGCTCGGACGCCTGATGGCGCTCGCCGTAGCGTACGCCGTACCGCGCCTCGAGCTGGCAGAGCGACAGATCACGGTGCACGCGGGACGCCTTCACCTCCCGCTGGCCGTCGGTGATCACGAGCCCCTGACCCTTCCGCTCCAGCCGCAGCCCTCGCTCGGCGAGCGCGGTCTCCAGTGCGTCCCACGAGGCCGCGGCCCAGAATCGGGGGGCGTCCGCCCGCACCCGCTCCACGAAGATGGGCTCCGCGCTACGACCCCTCTCCCGCCGTTCAGGGTTCGTCAACGGGGCCCGGTCGGGCGGCTCCCTACCCTCTACCTGGTACAGCCGGCCGGCTACCTCCCGGAATCCGAGCGCCTTCTCCTGCTCTCGGAGGGACTGCTCGGTCCGCGCCTTCTCCTGCCACCGATCCCACGCCTTCCCGGTCTCGGGGTGGATGCGATTGACCAGGATGTGTACGTGCTGGTGGGCCCGGTCCCGGTGCGCGACGATCAGCGCCTGATGGCCTCCGAGCCCCAGATCCTCGAGCATCCGGTCGGCTACCTGGCGCATCTGAGAGCGGGTCGGTCGGTCCTTGAGGTCGAAGCTGATGGCCACGTGGTAGACCGGCTGGGCCACCCGTTCGTCCCGCCGTCCCGCCGCCGTATGGTGCATGATCTCGGCGGCCAGCTCCGGACGGTCGGTCGGGATATTCCGCCCCTCGCTCCACGCGACGCGATCGGATCCCCTGCCCGTCCGCCCGGTCGCCAGGTACGAGGCGAGCGCTCGAAAGCTCCGACCACTGCTCGAAACGGCGATCATCGGGACATCACGCAGAGGTCGCTTTCGCCTCAGGCCGGCGGGGTGTTGTTCCCACGCCGGCCTTGCCTCCGCCACCTACGCCGACGACGCGCGCGAGAACCTCCATCAACTCCTCGCGCAGAACGTCGAACTCGGCCTCGGAGGGGAGATCGCCGTTCTCGTTCGCGATGCGGGCAAGCCGGTTCAGGTCGTTCCCGATCCGATTGATCGCAACGACGAGCTCGCGCGTCGCACCATTCGGTCGGGCCCGTGGCACGGTCCCGAGCACCGTCTCGCGGATGTAGCAGTTCGCCCGCACCCCGCACTCGCGGGCGCGCTGCTCGACCGTCGCCCACTCCTCGGGCGAGAACAGCACGTGCTTGCGGCGGGTGCGCTTCTGCCCGGCTGGTAGGGCTGGCCGCATGACTGGTGACCTCCTACTCGTCCATCGATACGTCCTTCTACGCGTTCTCCCGTTCGTCCCTTGAGCGCCGTAGGCGCGAATGGGCAAGCGGTCCGGCCGACCCCGCGGGGTCGGCCGGACCGCTTGCCCATTCGCGCCTACGGCGCTCAAGGGACGAACGGGAGAACGCGTAGAAGGACGTATCGATGGACGAGTAGGAGGTCACCAGTCATGCGGCCAGCCCTACCAGCCGGGCAGAAGCGCACCCGCCGCAAGCACGTGCTGTTCTCGCCCGAGGAGTGGGCGACGGTCGAGCAGCGCGCCCGCGAGTGCGGGGTGCGGGCGAACTGCTACATCCGCGAGACGGTGCTCGGGACCGTGCCACGGGCCCGACCGAATGGTGCGACGCGCGAGCTCGTCGTTGCGATCAATCGGATCGGGAACGACCTGAACCGGCTTGCCCGCATCGCGAACGAGAACGGCGATCTCCCCTCCGAGGCCGAGTTCGACGTTCTGCGCGAGGAGTTGATGGAGGTTCTCGCGCGCGTCGTCGGCGTAGGTGGCGGAGGCAAGGCCGGCGTGGGAACAACACCCCGCCGGCCTGAGGCGAAAGCGACCTCTGCGTGATGTCCCGATGATCGCCGTTTCGAGCAGTGGTCGGAGCTTTCGAGCGCTCGCCTCGTACCTGGCGACCGGGCGGACGGGCAGGGGATCCGATCGCGTCGCGTGGAGCGAGGGGCGGAATATCCCGACCGACCGTCCGGAGCTGGCCGCCGAGATCATGCACCATACGGCGGCGGGACGGCGGGACGAACGGGTGGCCCAGCCGGTCTACCACGTGGCCATCAGCTTCGACCTCAAGGACCGACCGACCCGCTCTCAGATGCGCCAGGTAGCCGACCGGATGCTCGAGGATCTGGGGCTCGGAGGCCATCAGGCGCTGATCGTCGCGCACCGGGACCGGGCCCACCAGCACGTACACATCCTGGTCAATCGCATCCACCCCGAGACCGGGAAGGCGTGGGATCGGTGGCAGGAGAAGGCGCGGACCGAGCAGTCCCTCCGAGAGCAGGAGAAGGCGCTCGGATTCCGGGAGGTAGCCGGCCGGCTGTACCAGGTAGAGGGTAGGGAGCCGCCCGACCGGGCCCCGTTGACGAACCCTGAACGGCGGGAGAGGGGTCGTAGCGCGGAGCCCATCTTCGTGGAGCGGGTGCGGGCGGACGCCCCCCGATTCTGGGCCGCGGCCTCGTGGGACGCACTGGAGACCGCGCTCGCCGAGCGAGGGCTGCGGCTGGAGCGGAAGGGTCAGGGGCTCGTGATCACCGACGGCCAGCGGGAGGTGAAGGCGTCCCGCGTGCACCGTGATCTGTCGCTCTGCCAGCTCGAGGCGCGGTACGGCGTACGCTACGGCGAGCGCCATCAGGCGTCCGAGCCCAACCGGGCCCAGGAAGAACGACGGGCGCGCGGGCGGGCTGGGGCGGGGGAGATCGGCGCACCGGATCGCGAGGGTGTACCCGTGCGCGTCCGGTATGTCGCCACCCGGATTCGCCAGTTCGAGCGCGCCACCCGGATCGAGCACGCGCTGTCGGCCGCGGGCACGGCACTGGACCGGGCGGAGGCCCGCGTACGCGCGCACGGCGCCACCTTGGGGGACCGCGATGCCGCGCGGGACGCCTTCGCCCAGAGCCTGCGAGGCATCTACCGCGACCCGTCGGCAGCGCGCACGTCGTTCGTCGAGGCGGTCACACGGGAAGGCGCTGAGAGAGCTATCGGGCAGCTGCGGGAGAGTCCCCAACGATTCGGATCGCTCAGGGCGACCGAGCAGCAGCCGGGAATGCTCGTGCGGCTCGGTCTCAGTAGGAATCGGGATGACCTGGCCGCGCGTCAGGCGACCGGGCACGCCGCCGACCGCGCGGCGCGGATGATCGCGGCGGAACGGGCGGTGCCCAGCGACCGCGAGCTGGAGGGTGCGAAGGCCGGACTGGCGAGGGCGCTGGCACGGCACGACCATTTGCGGGCGGTGGCCGAGCAGCTTCCGCTACGCGGCCGGCTTGCGGCTCACCTGGCGCGAGCGGTGGGCCGCCTTTCCGAGAGAGAGTGGGTGCTGCTGCGGGGGACCCTCACACCGCGGGAAATCGTGATCGGGGACGTGGTCCGCGAGGCCGTGCGAGGGGAGCGGGACAAGGCTCAGGGGCTATCGCCGGCGGCAACGCGTGACGGTGCCGACGACTCGCCGCGCGCGCGGCACGTCCGGGCCAGGCTCGCCGGTGCTGCCGTCCACCGGATCATGGCGCAGATCACGCCGCGCGAGCTCCGCCAGGTCGCGCGGGCGGTGGAGGCGATCAGCAGCCCTGGGCTTGCGTTGAAGCGAGCGATCAGGGACAGAGTCCGGGAGGCGATCCTGGGTGGAACGGAGCATGAGCGGTGACTACAGCGCTCCGGGGATCGGCCTGACGGCGCCCGGCGGCTCGGCTCAGCCGGGCTCAGCCGGGCTCGGCAGGGAAGGGGAGAGAAGGGCAGAGGAGTCACGCGTTCTGGTTGAAGGCTCTGGTTGGAGGCTGGCGATCAATGTTGCAGACCATCTTCGGGATGATGTTCGTGCGCCTTGTGCTCCGCCTGATCGATGGGCTGGTGGAGTGGACCGTGGTGCTGCTCTGGCTAGCCGTGGCCGCCTTGCTGATGGTTTTGCGGGTAGTCGGGCGCTGGATCGCACGTTGCCTCCGTCTTGGATCTCCCCTGCGTCCCAACGCTCGGCCAGGGGCGCGGTGCATCGCGAACTGATGCAGAATTGCTGGCGCCGGACCTGACTACCTCCACGCCCGACTGCCCCGGCCGCCTCGACTGCTCCGGGGGGCAGGTCGCTCAGGAGCAAGTCGTCCACGGTAAGCACGGTCCGGGCGCGCCTCCCAGGTCTCCTGGGCCGAGCCGACCGCGCTGGAGACAGGGCGCGGGATCCGTGGTCTCTCGCCATTCGGGAAAGAAGCAGGCTCACCTTTCCCGGATTCAGGGAAAGATTGTGGCATGCTGGGTCGCGTGCGGCCGCCCTCCTCCGGTCGCCCCCTCAGTCGCTCTCCGGTGGCTGCAGCGCCATCCGCTCGTCACGCCCGAGGGCAGCTTCAGCATCGAGCAACTGACCGAACCGGCTCCGCAGCCGGTTTCGTTGCCTCGGGTACGAACAGGTACTTCGCACCACATCGTTGCATACTGTCGAATACAGGCGTTGTAATATGTCGATTGCCGTCATTGCGCTCTGTCGACTATACACCTTGCGAATTATCGACTACAATCCCCAGTCAGTTCTGCGGCCTCGTCTGTCGTGTCCGGAGTCACTAGGTCTTTCTCGATCACCAGGCGCCAGGTATACGGATGCCGTACCGACCGCGGGTTGCTGATCAGGAGCTCGTCACGCGCCTCGCGTCGACGGGAGCGGTCGTCATCGAGGGGCCCAAGGGCTGCGGCAAGACAGCGACGGCTCGTCAACTCGCCGCCAGCGAGGTCCTCCTCGACGTCGACGAGAACGCGCGGCGCGCGATCGAGGTCGACCCTCGCCTGGTCCTGGATGGACCCGCACCGCGGCTCATCGACGAGTGGCAGATCGCGCCGTCCATCTGGAACCACATCCGGCGGGCGGTGGATGATCGGGGACGGCCGGGGCAGTTCATCCTCACCGGCTCCGCCGTCCCCGCCGACGACATCACCCGGCATACGGGGGCCGCGCGGCTCACGCGCCTGCGCATGCGACCCATGTCGCTCTTCGAGACGGGGCGCGCGACAGGGGCGGTCTCATTGCGCGACCTCCTCGCCGGGACGCCACCGAGGAGCATGGACACGGGGCTCACCGTGCCCGACCTGGCCGAACTGGTGGTCGTTGGCGGCTGGCCAGGCAACCTGACCCGCTCCGTGCCACAGTCCATGCAGGCCGCACGGGACTACCTCGACGAGATCCGACGCGTCGATGTGACGCGGGTGGACGAGCGGGCGCGGGACCCTGAGAAGGTCGGCCGCCTCCTGCGAGCACTCGCCCGACATGTGGCAACGGAGGTGAGCATCACCACGCTCAGTGCGGATGCGGGTGGAGCGGACGGCCCGCTAGCCCGGGACACCGTGATGGACTATCTCGCGGCACTCGATCGCCTGATGATCGTTGAGGACCAGCCGGCCTGGGCGCCGCATCTCCGCTCGCGCTCACGCGTGCGAAGCGCGCCGAAGCGGCACTTCGTCGACCCTTCCCTCGCCGCAGCCGCCCTTCGGGCGACACCGGAGCGCCTGCTTCAGGACCTGAACCTCCTCGGGTTTCTCTTCGAGTCGCTCGTCGTCCGCGACCTGCGAATCTACTCCCAGGCGGCCGATGCCACGGTCCTGCAGTACCGGGACAACACCGGTCTCGAGGTCGACGCGGTCGTGGAGGCGGCCGACGGGCGCTGGGCGGCGTTCGAGGTGAAGCTCGGACAGGGCCAGGTCGATAACGCGGCCGCGACGCTGCTCCGGTTCTCGGAGCGGGTGGACACCGGGAAGTGTGGGCCGCCGGCAGCGCTCGGGGTGATCGTGGCCACGGGGTATGGATACCAGCGGCCCGACGGAGTGGCGGTAGTCCCAATCGGCGCGCTCGGCCCCTGAGCGGTCACCGGATCGGTCGCGTAGGCTCCGGCCGGGTTGCTTCCTGCAGGGCCCGGTGGAGCCGCTGGAGCAGATCGAGGGCGCGCTGGTCGGCGGCCGGGAGCGCCCGGGCGGAGAGCGCGCCGCCCCCGGCGGCGAGCTGCGCCTGCCGGTATGCAGCGACCGAGGCCGAGAGGCTGGCGAGCGACTGCCCAGCGATGGCAATCGGGGGCGCCGCGCGTCGGGCGACTGCGGCGCGCGTGCGGCGGGTCATCTCCCGGTGTAGCCGCTCGAGGAAAGCAACGTACTCCTCGACATAGCCTGTCGTGTCGTGCTCGGCCCTCGCGACGTCCCACCGCCACGCGAAGACGTCCGGGTCCGTGGTTCTCCGCCTGTGGAAGCCGGGCGCGTCTCCCGGGACACCACCGGTACCACCGGCCGCCGCGGCGCGCGTTCCGGTGCGGGCGCGCCGGCCGCGCTTACGGTCGGCGGGATGAGGTAGGGCAGTGATCGCCTGCCGGAGCCGCTGGCGTATGGCGAGGGTACCGGCGTCGGTGCGGACGATCGCCTGGGCAAGACGGAGGGTGACGCGCGGGGAGCGGTACAGCTCGAACTCGAGCGGCGGGAGGTCCTTGAGGGCGTGCCCGAGCCGGGCGACGATGGAGATGTAGCCGCGGCTCGGCCGACTCCGTGCCGGGATGGATCTCCGGATGTCGGCCTGGGACTCTCCGCGGTCCATGCGCCGGGCCCACTCGACGGCGCGGTCGATCAAGTGCGCCCGCCGTGCCGGTGTCGGTGGCCGCCCGGCCGTCCGGGACTTTCGAGGAGGAGCACCACTCGGAGGAGCACCACTCATGAGCGGACCGCCGGTGGGCGGGCGGCCCGAGCGCACCTTCGAATGCACCTTCGAGTGCATCTTCGAGTGCACCGTTGTCCCGCGCTCCCGATCGGGGTGCGGGTCGTAAGTCTCGCTGCGATAGCCTTCTGGCATTCTCACCCGGGCGGTTGACGTCGTCGTCTTCTGTTTAGCGGCTAAACACCGCGTCTGTCAACTCTGGGGTCGGATAATTACACTTATCCGCACCTTGCGCTCGCGTGGGCGGAGGCGTACCGTACCAGGCATGTCCGGTCATGGCACATCCCACCTGTCCGATCCATCCGTGACGCCTCGCCCGCCCGTCGCATCAGGACTAAGGGCCGTGGAACGGCCGACCGCGGCTCCGGAGATGGTCTCCGCTATCGACGATACCCCGCACCACGAGCGGCCAGCCGATCTCACCCTCGCCGACCTCGCGCTCGCCGAGCGGCTGGATGCCTACGCTCGCCAGGCCGCCGGCGCATACGCCCCGAACACCGTCCGGGCTATCCAGTCCGATCTCCGGGTGTGGCAGCGCTGGTGCGAGGACGAGGGGAGGGCGCCGCCCCTTCCGGCCGCCTCCGCCGACGTCGCACGGTTCGTCGATGCCATGGCGGACGAGCGCTCCCCGGCCACGGTTAGGCGCTACCTGGCGAGCGTCGCCTTCCTCCACCGGGCCGCAGGGCTCGACGATCCGACGCGCGACCAGGTCGTCCGGCTCGCCGTCCGGCGCATGGCACGCGCCCGGGGCACCAGGCAGCGCCAGGCGGCACCTCTCGGCGAGCGGCACGTGCAGCGGATCGTGGGGAGCCTCCCCGGAGAGCGTCTCATCGAGCTCCGCGACCGGGCGCTCCTCCTGGTGGCGAGCGATCTCTTGGCCCGATCTTCGGAGCTCGTCGCGCTGGAGGTGGGGGACATTGAGCGCGCTCCCGACGGGAGCGGGACCGCGATCATCCGCCGGTCCAAGACCGACCAGGAAGGGCGGGGGAGCGTCGCCTACCTGTGCCCGGAGGCCTTCGGGGCACTCGAGGCCTGGTGCCGCCGGGCCGGGATCGCCGACGGCGCCCTCTTCCGGTCGGTGAGCCGGCACGACCGCGTGGGCCGCCGGCTCCACCCGGACATGGTCGCGCGGATCTTCCGGAAGCTCGCTGTCCGGGCGCGACTCGACCCGACTGACGTCAGCGGTCACTCGTGTCGGGTAGGTACGGCGCAGGATCTGGTAGCGCTCGGACTGGACCTGCCGGCGGTGATGCAGGCGGGGCGGTGGAAGACGGCGACGATGCCGGCACGGTACGCCGAGCGGCTGCTGCCGGGGCGGGGGGCAGTGGCGCAGCTCAGGCAGAGGCGATCGGCTCGATAAGGCACCAGAAGCGCCTCCGGCGACGAGCCCGAGGCACGCCGATGAGAGCGGCATGCCCATCTCCCATGGCCGCGGGAGAACCCAATTTCAACCGCCGTTGACAACGGCACCCGAAGTGGCCGAAATATCACCCCTTAGAGTGCCGTTGCGCGCACTTCCGGGCTAATGCTGGCCGAGGGAGCAGTCCCCGTATGAGGTTTTCAAGACCGTGCGGCCGGGCGTCGTGGTCGTCCCCCGGCTTCGACAGTCTGCTAAGCCGCGGCCGAGCAGCCACCTACCTCTGGCGCGTCAGGTGCCGCGCCCGATCGGCACGGTCCAGCGCGAGAAACTCTCGGAACGCCAACGGCAGGGTAGTGGCCAGTCGTTCGGCAGCCCAGTGGCCTGGGCCGTTCCATTCACTCGCGGCCGTACTCTCGAGGGCGAGCAGCACGCCTGTGGGGCTGCGATCGAGTAGCTTCTGAAACTCTGTCGCGATCGTCGGCGCGACGCACTCGCAGCCGGCCATGTGCTCCGTCGCGGCTGCGGCCTCTGCCGCGATCAGTGCCGAGGCGTCACCAGCGACCTCCGCTTGCTGCGCCATAACCATCTCGCGCAGTTCGGCGTCCATACACTCAAGATCTCTGTGGAGTACGAGAAGTCCCTGCGTCAAGACCCGATTGAGTCCACCGCCTGCGTGTGCTAGGGTCGCGTGGCGGGATAGCGTGGGCGGATGCGTCAGCTCGATGCTCCATGCCTCGTGGTCGACGAGCTGCGCCAGAACCATCAGCCGCAAGTCGAGTAGCGCGAGCGCGTGGAGCGCGTACATGCAGCTCGCGAACGCAGCCTCATCGCGGAGCGCGGGCAGCAGGGAACCAACGTGGAGCTTCATCCCGATCTGGTCGGCAACGAGCTCCCGCTCTTGAGCCGCCTTGAGCCGTTCATGGAGCGCTCCCTGGCGTTCGATCGCGTCATGCGGACCATCCTCCACGTGCTCGAGGGCGACGTGCGCGAGCTCGTGGCAGAGAACGAAGCGGAACGCGTACATCGCCATGGCATGCGCGACCTCCGTTTGCCTCGGCGTCATTACGAAGGACGGGAATCGCGGCTCCGCCACCGGAGTCGCCAACCAATCCACCGTCGTGGCTAGCGCCGCGCGCGCGGCTTCCCAGTTCGCCGATGGACGGGCCCCAGCTTCGTGTGTGGGGAGGAAGTAGGTCGCTGCCACGCGTGCATAGTGCTCAAGGAGGGCGAACTGCTGCCGTCCCACCAGGAGAAGCGTCTGGCCGCCGGCACGCACGCAGTAGCTGTTGACTCCGTCCGGCCCCTGCGTGACGCGGAGTTGCGGCGGGCGCAGCCGGGCATCCATCTCTGGCGGGCTGAGCCGGATCCGTTTCAGGATGCCGGCGACGAGTCCATCAAGCGGCAGTTCGCTGAGCGGCGAGTCGTCGCTCATGGACAGGACGTGACCGGCCGCATCCCGCGCACGTCGCTCAAGCGCAGTCGCATCGTCGGCGCAGTCGCCGCTCTGATGTCGACGTACCCACCGCTCGATGTCGTTAGCGTTCCACAGACGCTCGGCCCGGACTGTAGCTCGACCTCGAGTAGCACCGCTTGGCCGCGCGGTGCGAACCAAGTGAGGCCGACGGTGAGCATAAGCAACGCGAGGCTCACTGCCGTCGCAATCCTGGCCACGCCCAGCCATTTCACGGCCGTGCGCGCCAGCGCCAGCTGGACACCGGTGATGCCTCCGGCGTCGCGAAACTGCTCGCGTGTCATCTCGGCAGGCGTGCCGTACGCAGCGGCGAGCGCAGCGAAGGCGCCGACGATGGAGCAGGCGAGGGCCAGGAGCAACAGGGCGCCAACCGTGTGGCCGAACCATTGCGCAAGGCTGTCCGCATCCTCCGGTTTGCGGACGGCCAATACGACGGTGATCAGTCCGATTGTGGCGGCAAGCCCGTTTCGCCAGTTGGTGGCACTCGCCCGGACTGTCTCAAGCTGGCTCGCAACCAGTGCCGCCCAATCGCGGCTGTCTGCGAGGCTAGACGGCGTCGGTTGGCCGACCGGTGGTTGCAGCCGAGCGGGCATGGCTCAAGGCCAGGTCACTCGGACGCGGAAGCGCGATCCACAGCCACGCGTGTCCTTCGGCCGATTCGGGTGGGCGCCATCACAGTCGCAGGTCAGATCGAAGCTCAGGTCTCCGCTGGCGAAATCAATGCCCGCCTCGCGCATCGACCGCACCAGCGCCTCGCGTTGCAGGTCATTCAACCTAATTCCACCGGCGACGGTGACTAGCCACTCACGCGCGGAGAACGGGTCACCGCAGCGGGGACAGTGCCCAGCGAACTCGACCGCTACCGGCTCCCGTTCATTCGGGACGAGCAACGGCGTGATCGTAGTCATCGCTCGCGCGGTATCCCCTGGCCGCACATCAGCAGAGTACGGGACCGGTTGAGTCCGCTTCATCGTGATAACCCTCCTGCGGGTGGAGGTAGCGTCAACCGCGCCGCTAGGGGCTGCGAACTTTGCGCGACGCCAAGCTAGCGCAACTTGCTCAGCGAGGCCAGTACGGCGACACCTCCTGGAACTAGCTCGCGACCACCAGCTACCCGTTAGTGCGCGGAGTCGATTCAGTCCCCATACACCGGGGGTAGGGATTAGCTACGCGGACGGACAGCGCAGCGCGACGGTCTTCTCGCCCACGCGCCGCCGTCCCGTCCCGATTGCCACGGCGGTCGCCAATCAAACTGCTGGCGAATGTCGCGGTCGAAGGTACTGCTCGGCTCAGAAGGCCCGGTTCGCGAGGAGGCAGCTCGTTGTCGATAGCCTCAACAACCAGTCCGCCAGCGGCAAATGGCCACAAGCATGACACAAAGCGGACTTGGCGCGAAGCGCAGGAGTCAAGGTAACTTATTGATACGCCCAGGTTTAGCTCGGGGAGCCGCTGGCAACGTTTAGTAGCTGTCAACCGGTGCAATAGCCATTCTGCCAACCCTCCCTGCGTACTGCCGAACCATCGGACCAATGCTGCATCCGATCATGGCGTTCTTCGTCGCGTTCTTCGTCGCGCGTGGCTTGCGCCGGAGCGCGCTAACCCCTTCGGCGGTCTCGCAGGCCCAACCGAAGGTCCAGATGAGAAACCCGCCGAGGATCGCGCCGACGCTGTCCAATGCGTCGCTGAGCACGTGCAGCCATGCCCCGCGCACGTTGAGGCTCTCGCTACGACCGGCGTTCAGCAGCCAGAGTCCGAGTAGGTTCACGACGAGCCCGCCCGCGGCGATACCCATCATCAGCGCGCCGTGCACGTCCGGCGGCTCGCGGAGCCGCTCCCACGCTTCGACGAAGATGAAGATCGAGATCGCGACGAGCGTCGCCCCGTTCACGAGCGCGGCGAGGATCTCGGTGCGGTAGTAGCCGTATGAGTGCTTCGGCGTGGGAGGCCGCTCGGCGATCCACATCGCGAAGAGGGACAGCGCGAGCGCCCCGGCGTCGGAAAGCATGTGACCCGCGTCCGCAAGCAGTGCCAGCGAGTTGCTGAGAAGGCCGCCGACCACCTCGGCGACCATGTAGGTGGCGACCAGGGTGAGCACGATGGCCAGCCGTCTCCGGCTGCCCGTCCGCTTCGTGCCCCAGATCATCGCGGGGCGCGACATCCACTTCTGGTTCCGTCTCCTCGGCATCGACTCTTTCCCCAGCGGACGGTGGCGCGAGGGGGAGCCGGCCGCCACGGTGCTCGACACCGGCCGCTATGCCGCTGCGCTCGCGGCCGGGCGGCCAGCGCCGATGCCAATGTTCACGGCGTTCGCGCCCGAGGGGGTGCTCGCGGCCGATGGGACCCCCGTTGCGGCGGACAGCGTGATCTTCGCCACCGGATTCCGCCCTGGCGTCGAGTTCCTGCACGGCACCGCGGCCGTGGATGCGGCGGGACGGCCGCGCCAGCGGCTCGGCGTCAGCACGACCGTCCGGGGACTCTACTACGTCGGGCTCTCGGGCCAGCGGAGCCTCACGTCCGCGACGCTGCGCCGGGTCGGCCCCGATGCGGCGGCCGTGGTCCGGGACCTCGAGCGGCACGTCCGGCAGAGCCGCTGACGGTCCATCGGCGCGCCCGCACTGCACCTGGCCGCAGTCCTCGCGCTCGGCACCTCCGCGCCGGCGCGTCGGATGTGCCCGTTAGCGGCAGGCGGCGGGGACCGCGCCCGCACGCGCACGCGGTCGACGCCAGGTCGCCTCGCGCTCGTACGGTTCGCTGACGCGCTCGCATCAGGGCCGCCCTGGTGGTCGACGCCGAAGTCGGACCACCGGTTCCGTGTCGGCCGCGAAGGCCGGTGCGTCCTCCACGATGGCGCACACCTGGGCGCCGTCGCCCTGCGCTGCGAGATCCGAACTCCGTGCGACGAGCGTCGCGAGTTCATCGCGGAACGTCTGCAGCTCGGCAAGGCGCCGGTCCACGTCGGCGAGCTTCGCCGCCAGTGCCGTCTGCACACGGCCGCAGGGGCTCGATCCCTCCTCGGCGAGACGCAGGATGCGGCGCACCTCGTCGAGCGGGAGACCGAGCGCCTGCGCCTTCCGGATGAACCGCACGCGGTCGACGAGCTCCGGCGTGTACAGCCGGTAACCGCTCTCGGATCTGGGCGGCGGCGGGATCAGCCCCTCACGCTCGTAGTAGTGCAGGGTCTGCACGCCGACGCCGAGCGCCTTCGCCACGTCCCCTGCCAGCAGGCCGCGCGCGCGGACAGGTACCGTCGTGTCTGCCATGGTCACTCCCCGTATCCTCGTCCGATCCCATTCGGATGCAGCGACAACCGCACGCGCTCGGTCAGGCGTGCGGCCGCCGCGTCCTGTGCTACCCCCTACTACACCGCAACTACACCGCGAGCAGCGTCCGGACTCGCTCCGGCGTCGGCTTCCCCTCGCAGACGATCTGGCCATTCGCCACGATGGTCGGCTGCGCCCTGATCCCGTAGCGCCGGCCGGGCTCACAGCGCGTCTTCCCCTCGCAGCGGCGCTCTTAGACTACAGTCTATACCCGAGTAGAGCGTCAAGGGCGAGGAGGCGGCCGCGCGCGACCTCGGCCTTCGATCACGCCCGATGGGCGAGCCGGTCGCTCTGGGCGAGCCGGTCCCGTCCGGCGCCCATCGGAACTCGCGCTGCGAGGTCCCCGATCCGGGCTACTGTCGCGCTGGATCCCGCAGCCACGCTCACGCCGCGTGCTGCCGCTGCTCATCGCGGAACAGTGGGACGGCGAGCAGTCCGGCGACGAGTTGGACCGCGCCGAAGGCGAGGAGTGCGCTCGCAAGCCCGGACGCGGCGACCACGGAGCCGAAGATGAGGCTCCCGAGGCCCGAGCCGGTGAAGAGGAGGAACACGTTGAGCCCCATCGCCTGCCCGCCTCGTCCTCCGCCGAGCGCCGTCCCGAGCCTCGTGACGATGCCGGCGAGGAGCGGCTGCGTCATGTCGTAGCCGAGGGAGAGTACGACGATGGCGACCGTCGCGAGCGCGAGCGGGAGGTCAGGAGTGAGAACGAGTGCCGCGGTCGCCGCGAGCCCGATCCCGGCCGGGATGAGCCAGCGGCGGCCCCAACGGTCTGCTGCCCGCCCGATCACGGGCCCGAGAAGAAGGCCGGGCACGCCGTAGCCCAGCAGGGCGAGTCCGATGCCGACCTCGGCGAGACCATAGCGCTGTGAGAGGTACAGGCCCAGCCACGTGAAGACACCCGAGTGGAAGACGCCGTTCAGGAAGACGAAGGCATAGGTGCCCAGCCCACGGCCCGGTGCGAGCAGCAGGCCATACGTCCGACCGAGCTCCCGCAGGGTCGCGGTGAGTGGGCGGGGGGCGCTCGGCGTCCCCGCGGTGGCACGAGGGGGAGCCTGGTGGGCTGCCCCAGCGGCGCCCGCGCCTGCTCGATCACGGCGTCGCAGTAGCCGAAGGAGGACCACGGCCACGGGCACGGTGAGGACCCCCACCATGAGAAACACACCTCGCCATCCGACAGCCGGCTCGAGCAGCGCGCCCAGGGGCGCCCCGACCGCCATGCCGCCAGCCATCGCGCCGAACAGCCACCCCAGTGGCCGTCCGCGTTGCTCGTACGGGTAGAGGTCACCGACGAGGGCGAGCGCGATGGGTACGATGCCGCTGGCACCCAGGCCGGCCGCCACGCGCCAGGCGATGAGCTCGCGGACGGAGCCCGCCGTGGCGGTGAGCGGGACGAACAGCAGGAACGCCGCGAGCGACGCCAGCATGACGCGCGCGCGACCGACGCGGTCGGAGAGGATCCCGTAGACGAGGGTCGCGCACCCGTACGGGATCAAGTAGGCCGGCACCGCCAGGCCCACGCTCGTCGGCGGCGCCGCGAACACCGTCGCCAGGCGCGGGATGAGCGGGGCGACCATGTACGCCTGAAAGAATACGAGGAACGTCACCGCGGCCAGTGTGCGAAGGAGCCGCTCGCGCTCACGTTCACAGTCGCGGGTCGACGCGTCCGCGTCTGCGCTGTTGCGCCGTCGGGTCATAGGCGGCCTGGAGGGTATGGGTCCGCACTCGCCGTTGCCGCATGGCGCCGGTCACGGCGCGCGTCCGCACGCACCGGCCTGGAGTGGGGCTGTTGAATTGGCATCCGCGAAACGTGACCCCTCTACGCGACTAGAGAGTCAAGCACTGCAGGACGGGCAGTTGCAGGACGAGCGCCTCGATTCGCGGCGCTTGACTCTCTAGTCGAGTAGCAGGTGCATCGTTTCCGGTTCCTTCGCGTTCCTTGGTTCCCCGGTGACCTGTGAGACGGACACTGGTGAGCAATCGCGGTGCAGGGCGGTGCCCCGACACCTCCGAGCGTGGACACTCCGCGCGCCGGCCGGACGGTCCTCCTGCGCGAGGGCATGCCGGTCGTCGGCGGGGGGATCCCCCGCCGCGCTCACGCTGCTGGACTTCGTACACGACGTCTGCTCGGCCGTGCACCCGGTCGCGCTCTCCTCGCCCTTCCGCTGCACGGTCCCGCTCGAGGCGTTCGGTCTCGAGTGGGTGCACCCGACGCGCCGTTGGCCCACCCGCTCGACGACGGCACGGCGGCCGTGCTCGAACACTCCCCGGACGAGACTGGCGCTACCTCCGGCGCCGACGCCCGTGCGTGGCGCCGCCTGATCGCCCCGTTCGCCGAGCGGTGGCTGCCGCTCGCCGCGGACGTGCTCTCGCCGCTCCGGCTCCCCCGCGACCCGCTGCTGATGGCCCGGTTCGGGCTGCGCCTGGTCTGGCGCGGGTCTCCTGCGGGTCCCCGTGCGTGTCCGGTGCCGACCCCTGCAGGACCGTGATCGGTGCAGGTCCGCCCTTGACCCTCTACTCGACCAGAGGGCGTATGTTGAATGGTTCGCCGGTTCAGGTTCCCGACCCGAGGAGTGCGTTGCATGCCTACCGCCCCGCTCGCCCCGCTCGCCCGCACCGTCGCGCTCTCGAGCGCGCTCGCCGCCGTGTTCGCGGCCGCGCTCGCCGCCGTGTTCGCGGCCGCGCCGGACTACGCTGTCGCCCCCCAACCCGTGGGCGTCGTCGGCGCTCGCACGGCCGCGAGCGCAGTGCCGAGCGCAGTGCCGAGCGCAGTGCCGGGGGTGGATACGAGCCGCGTCGTGCTACGCGTGCAGGGGATGTACTGCACGAGTTGCGAGCGCACGGTCACCGCGATGCTTACGCGCACCGCTGGCGTCGTCCGCGCGCAGGTGAGTGTCAAGCGCGGCGAGGCTATCGTCCTGTACGATCCGATGCGGACCTCGGTGCCGAAGCTCGTCGCCGTCCTCGAGCGGCTCGGCTACCGCGCCATGGTTGCCCCGGCGGGCAAGCCGGCGGGCAAGCCGGCGTAGCGGACGCGAGATGGGCGGCCGGCATGGCGGCGGCCGCCCGTCGCGCACGACCACCGTCGCGCACGACCCCTTGTCGTCAGGCGAGGACCGTCGCCAGACGCACGAAGTAGACGGCCAGGCCGAGCAGCGCGACCCCGCTCACCACCTCGGCGGGACGCCGTGCGCGCTCGACGCGCCGGAGCCACGCGCCGAGTCGGCCGGCGAAGAGCCCGAGGGCCAGGAACGGGAGCCCGCGCCCCAGGCTGTACGCGAAGGACAGCCCCGCGCCGTAGGCGGGCCGTCCTATCGCCGCCGCGACCGTCAGGAGGAGCAGCAGCGGGCCGGCTGACGTCGTCACCGTCGCCACGCTGTAGAGCACCCCGTAGACGAAAGCGCCCGTGATCCCGCCGCGCTTCCGGATCTCGGGATCGGGTAGCCGGCGCCGGAGCGCCGGCGCGAGGAGCGTGGCGGCGCCGGCCGCGGCCGTGAGCACCGCGGCGCCCACGGCGAACGCCGGGCCCCACTGCGTCAGCAGCCGGCCCACCATCGCGGCGCCGATCCCGAGTGCGGTGATGCTCAGCACCAGCCCGAGGAAGAACGCCAACGAGAGGGCGCGGCCGCCCGACCAGCGTCCCGCCGGACCGCCCGCATGCGCGTGGGTGCCGACGTACCCCACGATCCCGATGCCCGCGGGCAGCGTGCAGGGGCAGGTGCTGGTCGAGAAGAGGCCCCCGGCGACCGCCACGAGGAGGGCGACGACCGGGTACTGGGCGACGGAGCCTGAGAGGCGCTCGATGAAGTCGGCGGGATTCACGTGGTAGGTAGTGGTGGGTACTGGTGGGGCGGACTCGCGGGGTCGCGGTGGGTGGATCGTGACGCGGGGGCGACAGGGCGCCGGTGGGCCGTCCGCCGGATTGGCCGACGGCCCGGACGGACGTCGCCTGTCAGGCCGCCATCTGGCGGCAGCTCTCGGCGCACCGGCGGCACGCCTCGGCGCACCGGCGCATGATGTCGTCGATGGCGCAGCCCTCCGCGTACGCCTTCTCGCAGGCCGCGGCGCACGCCTCGCAGATGTCCGCGCACACCCGACACTGCGCCGCGTGGTGCGGCGAGCCGCGGCTCATCAGGGTGGCCGACGTCGCGCACACGTCGGCGCACTCGAGGCAGAGCTTCGCGCAGTCTCGCATCGTCTGGTCGCCGCCCCCGCTGATACACTCGGCCGCGCACTGCTGGCAGAGCTGCAGGCACTCCTGGCAGCGCCGAATACACTTTTCCATCATCTGCTGCTGATCGGTCGTCGGTTGCGTCTGCGTTCCCATATCGCACCTCCTCACGAGCATGATGGCGGCGCCGCATGGTCCCGACACGGACGCCATCACCGCCCGGCGCCCGGGGTGCCTCATGCGTCCGTGAGACGCGCGGCGCCCCGCGGGACGGCCCCTTCCTCTCACCGGAAGCCCATCGCCTCGAGCTCGTCGCGCAACCGGTCCTCGGTGACGCGTGCCGGCTCGTAGGCGACGAGTACCTCCTTCCGCACGGCATCGGCATCGACCGTGCGGACGCCTTCGACCTTCCCCAGCTTGAGGCGGATACGCCGCGCGCAGGCGTCGCAGTGCATGCGTCGCGCGGGGATCACGGTCTGCACGACGCCCCGGTCCGCGGCGGCTGCCGCATCCTCCGTCTCCGCCGCTCCCAGGTCCAGCCGCAGCAGCGACAGGGTGGAGAGGAGCACCGCGGCGACGGACGCCGTGATGATCCCGATGGCAACCCACATGGTGACCAGCCCCGCCGCTGCCAGCCCGATCCCGAGCGCGTTGAAGGCCACCGCGATGGCGATGTTCTGCTGCATCTTCCGGTGCGAGGCGCGGCCCAGCAGGATCGCGCCCACCACCTTGTCCAGCTTGTCGCTGACGAGCACCACGCCGGCCGACTCCATCGCCACGTCGGTGCCCGCGCCGAGCGCGATGCCGACGTTGGACTGGACGAGTGCGGGCGCGTCGTTGATGCCGTCG
>NZ_DASWVI010000217.1:0-7921 GCF_036401255.1 Nocardioides sp.
CTTCCTGCTGCTGCTGGTCGAGTTCCGCTCGATCTTCGTCCCGATCAAGGCCGCCCTGATGAACCTGCTCTCGGTCGGTGCGGCGTACGGCGCGGTGGTCGCGATCTTCCAGTGGGGCTGGCTCTCGGACGTCTTCGGCGCCCAGCCCGGGCCGATCGAGTCCTTCGCCCCGATGATGCTGTTCGCGGTGCTGTTCGGCCTGTCGATGGACTATGAGGTGTTCCTGCTCAGCCGGGTCCGTGAGGAGTACCTCCGCACCGGTCAGGCCGGCGCCGCGGTCGCCGACGGGATCGCGGCCACGGCCCGGGTGATCACCGCCGCGGCCTCGGTGATGGTGGTGGTCTTCGCCAGCTTCCTGCTCAACGACGACCGGGTCGTGAACCTGTTCGGCTTCGGCCTGGCGGTCGCGATCGCGATCGACGCGACCCTGGTCCGGCTCGTCCTCGTCCCCGCGCTGATGGCGGTCGCCGGCCGCCTGGCCTGGTACATGCCACGCTGGATGGACCGGATCCTGCCCAAGATCGAGCTCGAGCCACACCCGGTCGACCCGTTCGAGGAAGGCCTCGACGAGCTCGACCCCGACCGGCGGGAGATCGTCCTGGCCGGCGCCGGGTCCGAGCAGGCGGGGGAGGCCACACAGCCGGCGGAGCCGGGCCCGGCGGCCACGGGAGCGCACGCCGAGCGGGGCCTCGACGACCCCCGGGCCGCCCTCGACACGCTGCGGGACCTGATCGTGGAACGCGACGCCTACCGGCAGGACTACCTGGAGACCCTGGCCGAGCTGGAGCGGTTCCGCGAGCAGTACGACAACCTGGTCCAGGCGCTGCGCACCGTCCAGGGGGCGGCGATCGGCGGCAACGGCGTACCGCTGGAGACGAGGAGGGGCTCGCGCCGCCGCCGCGTGGACGTCGCGCCGCAGCCGCCGGGCCGCGACGACGGCACGGGCCGGTGATGATCGTGGACCTGGCCTCGACCTGCACCCCGGACGACGCCCACGGCCGGCTCCGGCTGGAGCTGATGAGCGCGGGACGCGAGCTGGTCGCGGCGTTCCAGGCCGGCGGCGACGTCACGGCGGAGCGCGAGCGGGTCGCCAGGGTCTGCGTGACCTCGTTGCTGCCACGGCTCGACGACGACGATGTCTGCCTGCTCGAGGCCTCGCTGCACCCGGAGACCAGGCTGCTGGCCGAGGCCATGCGGGCCCAGATCCGCGCGCTGACCGCGATCACGCAGGAGCTGGGCGGCCCGATCGAGCCGTGGGAGGCGGTCGCCGCCACCCGGGCGCTCTACACGATGCTCTCGGCGTACACCCACCACCACGCGCTGCTGTCCTCAGCGCTGAGCGCCCTGGCCCCCTGAGGCGCTCGGCGCGGCGTCCGCTGCCGGGTCGGCCGCGGTCGCGCGGGCGTCGGCGGCGACGGCCTTCTGCTCCTTGGCCGGCAGCACGAACCGGTAGCCGACGTTGCGCACCGTGCCGATGAGGGTCTCGTTCTCGGGGCCGAGCTTGGCGCGGAGCCGGCGTACGTGCACGTCGACGGTGCGGGTGCCGCCGAAGTAGTCGTAGCCCCACACCTCCTGCAGCAGCTGCTGGCGGCTGAAGACCCGGCCCGGGTGCTGGGCGAGGAACTTCAGCAGCTCGAACTCCTTGAACGTCAGGTCGAGCGGCCGGCCACCGACCTTCGCGGTGTACGTCGCGTCGTCGACCACGACCTCGCCGGAGCGGATCACGTGCGACTCGGGGTCGTCGGCGTCGCGGCGCGCGGCGAGCCGGCCGATGGCGAGCTTGATGCGGGCCTCGAGCTCGGCGGGGCCGCAGGTGTGCAGCACGACGTCGTCCATGCCCCAGTCGTGGAGGACGACGGCGAGCCCGCCCTCGGTGCACACGAGGAGGACGGGCACGTCGGTGCCGGTGGTGCGGATCAGCCGGCACAGGTCGCGGGCGTGGGCGAGGTCGCCGCGTCCGTCGACGAGCAGCAGGTCCGCGTCGGGCGCCTCGAGGAGCGCGCTGCCCTCGGCGGGCAGGATCTTGACCTGGTGGCCGAGCAGGGCGAGGGCGGGCAGCACCTCGGCGGACGGCTGCAGTGCGCTGGTGAGCAGCAGGAGCGTGCTCATGACTGGTCTCCTCCCGTTGGGGCGGGGGAGCCGAAACGCAGCGCTGGGCTTCGGCGGAGTGATCTGGTCGTGAAGAATAGCGAACATGGACGTCGCCGTGGATCCGTCGCAGCATGCTGAGACCGACGTCATCCGCGTGCACTACTGGGCCTCGGCCCGCGCCGCGGCCGGCGTCATCGGTGACGACCTCGTCGTCGACGGGCCGATCACGCTGGCCGAGGTCGTCGCCCGCGCGCTCGCCCTGCACCCCGGCACCCGGCTGCCCGACGTGCTCGCGATCTGCTCGACGCTGGTCGGCGACCGCCCGGTCAACAGCGAGGACCCCGGCGCCGTCGTGGTCGAGCCGGGCTCGTCGGTGGAGTTCCTGCCCCCGTTCGCCGGCGGCTGACGCCGCCCTCGCCGCCCTCCCGCCGGTCTGGACCGGCTAGTGCTCCCATGCTCCCAGGGGTATGACTCACGTCACACCCGGTCGGGAGGGCCGGGTGCTCTGCGGAAGGGGAGGGACGCATGAGGAAGTCGACGAAAGGTGCCCTGGCGGCCGCGGCCGCGGCAGTGCTCTTGATGGGTGGGTTCGGGACGCACGCGGCGTGGAACGACGACGCCGAGGTGCCGGGCGGGGCGATCAGCACCGGCCACCTGAACCTGACCGGATCCTGTGGCGACTGGGACCTGGTCAATGGGCTGACGTCCACGACGTTCACCGATGCCACGCTGACCAACCTGTTCATGGTCCCGGGCGACGTGCTGTCCAGACTGTGCACCTTCACGGTCAACATCAAGGGCGCCAACCTGGCGAACGCGACGCTCTCGTTCGGGCCGGCCCCGCTCGTGAAGGACGGTGTCACGACGCTGACCGATCTGGACGCCAGCGCGACCTTCACCGAGGCCGACGGCACGACGCCGATCCTCGACGGCGCCACGGTGGCCGACAACCAGGTCATCAAGGCGAAGCTGTCCGTCGAGCTCGCCGCCGGTCTCACCGGCCTCCAGGGCCAGGATCTGGCGGGTCTGCTCGACAGCCTCACGGTCACGATCACCCAGGCGTAAGCCGACGGGTCGATGTCCTACGGATCGAGGAGTCGGTCGGTCCTCGCCGGCGTGCTGCGCGCCGGCGAGTGGCTGGTGCTCACGGTGATCGTCGGTGCGGTGCTCGCCGCGGTCGTCGTCCCCCGGTTGGCGGGCGCGACCCCGTTCGCGGTGCTCAGTGGCTCGATGGAGCCGGGCATGCCGCCGGGGACGCTCGTCATCGTCAGGGACGTTGATCCGGCGAGCATCGGCACTGGCGACGTCATCACGTTCATGCCGCGCGCCAACGACCCGTCGGTGGTCACCCACCGGGTGGTCGGGGTCGGTGTGGACATGTCGGGTGCGCCGACGTTCACCACGAAGGGTGATGCCAACCCGGTGGCGGACGTGGCGCCGGTGCGTGCCGTCCAGCTCGTGGGCCAGCGGTGGTACGCCGTGCCCTACCTCGGCTGGATCGTCGAGGTGCTCACCGCGCGGCAGCGAGCGGTGGGCATCTACCTCGTCGCAGGGGCGCTGATCCTCTACGCGCTGGTGATGTTCGCCGGTGCCTTCCGGGACCGGGTGCGCCGCCCGGAGGCCCACCAGGTCCAGCATGCCTAGCCTCGGCGTGCTGCGCGCGATCGCCGGCCTCGCGGTCGTGCTGCTGCTCACCGTCGACCAGGGGACCTGGGCGCTCTGGAGCGACAGCGGCACGGTGCCCGGTGGTCCCATCCGGACCGGCCGGCTCGACGTCCGCGTGAACGGCCAGGACGCCCTGGCCGACTACGCCCCGCTCGACCTGCCGCAGCTGGTGCCGGGGCAGACGGCGGCGGCGGTGCTGACGGTGAGCAACGACGGCAACGTGCCGCTGACCTGGACGGCCTCGACCGCGGGCACCAACGCCGGCAACGGCCTGCTCGGGGCGCTGATCCTGCGGCTGACCGACGCGACGTCCACCGGCGGCTCGACCTGCGGCGGCTCCGCGCTGCCGGGGTCGGCCACCACGGCCGGCGGCGCGCTGCTGGCCACGGCGCGCACGCTGGCACCCGGAGCCTCGGAGCAGGTGTGCGTGCAGGTGGGCCTGCCGGCCGGCGCGTCGAGTGCCCTCGCGGCCGCCGCCACGGACCTGACGATCTCGGTCGAGGCGGCCACCGGATCGTGGTCCGACACCGCAGACATCGCCGGGGTCGGCCTGGCGGCGGTGCCGCTCACGCCGCCGACCGTCACCTGCACCGGCGTGCTGGGCCTCAACCTCACGATGACCTGGGCGGAGGTGCCCGGCGCGAGGGAGTACCGCGTCTTCGACGTGCTCGGCGCCCTCATCCAGACCGTCCCGGCCGGCGGGCTCCTCCAGGCGACCCTGGGGGCGCTGACCGGGGCCACGGTCAAGACGGTGTTCGGCGACGAGTGGGTCTCGCCCGGGGCCGGCTGCTGAGCCCGCCCGCCTCGCTGTAACGCCGTGTTACCCCTCCTTCCGACCATGCTGCAACACGGTCGCAGGAAGGGGTAACATGGCGTTACAGCAAGAGTTACAGCAAGCGAGGGCCGCCCCCTCGCGGGGACGGCCCTCGGTGTGGGCGGGGGTGCGGTGGCTCAGGCCTCGATCGCGGTGCGCTCGGAGTCGGACGAGCCGACCTGCACCTGGATCTTGCGCGGCTTGGCCTTCTCGGCGACCGGGACGACCAGGCGCAGTACGCCGTCGGCGTACGCCGCCTCGATGTGCTCCAGGTCGAGGTTGTCGCCCAGGACCAGCTGGCGGCTGAACATGCCGCGCGGACGCTCGGAGGCCAGCGCCTCCCAGTCGCCGTTGCGCGCGACGCGCTCGGCGCGGACGGTCAGCACGTTGCGCTCGACGTCGAGGTCGATGCTCTCCTTGCTGACGCCCGGCAGGTCGAACTCGATCACGAAGCGGTCGCCCTCACGCCAGGCGTCCATCGGCATCACCGCGGGACGGTTCGTGGTGCCGAAGATCTGCTGGGTGAGTCGGTCGAAGTCCCGGAACGGGTCGGTGGTGCGCAGCAACATCACGTGTCCTCCTCAGGTTCGTTCGGTGGTGCTACCTGTATCAACCGTTATAGGTTTCATATATTCCAAGTGTGAGGCAAAATCAAGACCCTGAGCGCGGAGGAGGACGACGGATGGCCGAGCGCACCCGCGGCGTGTTCGCGATCTCGGTGGCGGCCGAGATGGTCGCCATGCAGATCCAGAACCTCCGCGTCTACGAGCGCCGCGGCCTGGTCGACCCCGACCGCACCGCCGGCGGCACCCGCCTCTACAGCCCGGCCGACATCGAGCGGCTGCACCGCATCCGCGAGCTGCTCGCCGAGGGCCTCAACCTCGCCGGCATCGCCCAGGTGCTCCGCCTCGAGGACCGGGTGCGCCGGCTCGAGGGCGAGGTCGACCGGCTACGCGGCCGGCGTACGCCGTAGCCGCCGCACCACCCACACCGCCGCGGCGCCCAGCAGCCCGCCGAGGGTGTTGGCGACGACGTCGACGAACGCCGCCGAGCGGTCCGGGAGGAACAGCCCCTGGGCCAGCTCGACCGCGCCCGCGGCCACGAATGCGTACGCCGTCCAGTCGCGCCACGTCAGCCGCGGCCACAGCAGCGACCCGAGGGCCGACACCGGCGTGATCATCAGCGCGTTGGCCACGAACTCCCAGCGCGACGGCTCCACCATCCACGCCGGCGCGCCGAGCCGGTCGGCGAGGTCCGCGGTCCACGACGCCCCCGAGGACGGCACCGCCCCGGACGGCACCAGCAGCACGAACGCCAGCGCGGCCCCGTAGGCGACGAGCACGACGGCGAGCGTCCGTCTCGAGATCGCTGGGGCCACGGGGGCAACGCTCTCAGGTGCGGTGGAATGCGGGGGTGGTTTCGCTCGTTGCGCCTGGCATGAGCACCGGTGCGTGGATCGTGATCGCCGCGGTGGCCCTCGCGGTCGCCTTCGGCTCCTACCGCGCGCTCACCGACGGCCGGTTCCGCGGCACCCACCGCGTCCGCGACGCCGAGCCGACGCCGGTGGTTGAGGAAGGCGCGCTAGCGCCTGTCTCGAAACCACCGACCCCCTGGTCCCACGTCACCGCCGCCCTCCCCGACGCCACGTTGGGCGAGCAGGCCACGCTGCTGCAGTTCTCCTCGGCGTTCTGCGCGCCGTGCCGCGTCACCCGCCGCACGCTCACGGAGGTCGCCGGGATCGTCCCGGGCGTCGAGCACCTCGAGGTCGACGCCGAGCACCACCTCGACCTGGTGCGCGCCCTCGGCATCATGCGTACGCCGACCACGCTGGTCCTCGACGCGTCGGGCCGCGAGGTCACCCGCGCGGTCGGCGCGCCGCGCAAGGACCAGGTGATCGCCGCGCTGGGCGCGACCTGATGTCCAGACCGTGGACGACCGTCTCGAATACAGAGACGCCTGGTGTCGCCGGGCCGGACCCGGCGCCTACGGTGTTCGCCATGTCCTCGACCATGCTGACCAAGCGCCGCGCAGTGGACCACTGCCGCACGCGCTCGTCGCTGTGTCGAATGCGCTGACCGCGAGTCGCGCACCTCTCCTCTCGAACCACCGAGCTCAGCTCCGCTGACCTCGACCGGGAGTCCCGCCCGCCGGCGTGCCGCGACCCGCCCGCCCCCGGCCGGCCATCCGATCCCGTCAGCAGGAGAGACATGTCCACGACCCAGCAGCAGTCCCAGCAGACCCGCGCCGCCGGGATCGACCCCCGCGGGCCCCAGTTCGCCGCGGCCGTGACCTCGGCCGTGCTGATCGCGGTGCTGCTCCGCGCCCCCGGCCCGGCCGCGATCGCCGTGCTGGCCCTCCAGGCGGCGGTGTTCGCGATCGGCGCGGCCCGCGGGGTGCAGCACACGCCGTACTCCTGGGCCTTCCGCACCCTGGTCCGGCCCCGCCTCGCGGCCCCCGACCACCTGGAGGACCCGGCGCCGCCGCGGTTCGCCCAGACCGTCGGGCTCGGGTTCGCGGTCGTCGCGCTGGTCGGCTTCCTCGCCGGCGTCGACCTCCTCGGGCTGGTCGCGACCGGCTTCGCCCTGGTCGCCGCCCTGCTCAACGCACTGTTCCGCTTCTGCCTCGGCTGCGAGCTGTACCTCCTCACCAAGCGCCTCACCGCGCACTGACCGGACTCGGTGGTCGAGTAGCGAGCGCCAGCGAGCGTATCGAGACCCCGCCCCAGCACACACCCACACAAGACCCCGCAGCCACCCGCTGCACACGAAAGGTAGACACCATGAGCCGCGAGACATCCCTCGTCACCGCCCAGTGGGTGGAGGAACACCTGGACGACCCGAAGGTGGTGCTCGTCGAGGTCGACGAGGACACCACCGCCTACGACAAGGGCCACATCAAGGGTGCGGTCAAGCTCGACTGGACGACCGACCTGCAGGACCAGGTGCGCCGCGACTTCGTGAACAAGCAGCAGTTCGAGGCCCTGCTCTCCGAGCGCGGCATCGCCAACGACGACACGGTCGTGCTCTACGGCGGCAACAACAACTGGTTCGCCGCCTACGCCTACTGGTACTTCAAGCTCTACGGCCACCAGGACATCAAGCTGCTCGACGGCGGCCGCAAGAAGTGGGAGCTCGACTCGCGTGAGCTCACCGAGGCGCTGCCGGACCGCCCCCGGACGACGTACTCCGCCACCGAGCAGGACACCTCGATCCGCGCGTTCCGCGACGAGGTCGTCGCCGCGATCGGCACCCAGAACCTCGTCGACGTGCGCAGCCCCGACGAGTACGCCGGCCGGCTGCTCGCCCCGGCCCACCTGCCCCAGGAGCAGGCGCAGCGCGCCGGCCACATCCC
>NZ_DASWVI010000218.1:0-2578 GCF_036401255.1 Nocardioides sp.
CGCGGCGACGTCGGCGTCTCGGTCGTCACGGTCGACTCCGGCAACTGGGACATGCACGTCGGTCTCGGCTCCGCCACCTCCGGCTGGATGGTCAACAACGCCAAGGACCTCGCCGGCTCGATCGCGGCGTTCTTCGCCGACCTCGGCCCGGTCGCCGACAAGGTCACGCTGGTCACGATCAGCGAGTTCGGGCGACGGGTGCAGGAGAACGGCACCAAGGGCCTCGACCACGGCTGGGGCAACGTGATGTTCGTGGCCGGCGCGGGCGTCAAGGGCGGGCGCTACTACGGCACCTGGCCGGGGCTGGCCAACACCCTGGACGCCGACGTGTCGGTCACCACCGACTACCGCTCGGTGCTCGCCGAGATCGTCACGACCCGCACCACCGCGTCCGCGGCCACGGTGTTCCCGGGGTTCAGCCCCGAGCGGGTCGGGATGATGAGCAGCCTCTGAGCGAGCCCGTCCCGTGCCACAGGTCACGGAATGATAACGGCCCGAATGGGGAACGGTGCCCAGGTGGCGCCGGCCGGCGCCACGGCGAGCATCGGACGTCACGGAGGGTGTCGGCGTGGGCGACCAGGGATCGCTGCGGCTGGTGGCCAGGCCGCCGGCGGCCGCGGTGCAGGCGCAGGCGCCGGCCCTCACCCGGGTCCCGGCCCTCGACGGGCTGCGCACCCTGGCCATCGGCGTCGTCGTCGCCCTCCACGGCCACCTGGGGCCGTTCGCCGGCGGCGAGATCGGGGTCGACCTCTTCCTGGTCCTGAGCGGCTACCTCATCACCGCGCTGCTGCTCGCGGAGCGCGCGGCCACCGGCTCGATCCACGTGGGCGCGTTCTACGTACGCCGGGCGCTGCGGCTCTATCCGGCCCTGCTGGTGCTGCTGGCCGTGCTCGTCGCGACCGCCGTGCTCGTGGACAGCGGCGACCAGTTCGAGATCACCGGCAAGCTGCTGCTGTCCTGCGGGGTCGCGGCGGTGTACCTCACCGACCTGGCGGTCGGCTGGCACCTGTGGGACGGCTTCCACGACGACGCGCCGCTGCTGCACACCTGGTCGCTGTCGGTCGAGGAGCACTTCTACCTGCTCTGGGCGCCGCTCCTGGCGGTGCTGCTGAAGCGGACCAGCCTGGTCCGGGTGCGCCGCCTGCTGCTCGTCGCCACCGCGGCCATGATGGCGTGGACCGCGCTGCTGGCGGGGGTCCTCTCCGCCGACCGGGCGCGGCTCGTCTACGCCCCCGACACCCGCAGCCTCGGGCTGCTGATCGGGTGTCTGCTCGCCGTGACCGCGGCGACCGCGCGGCGACCGCTCCGCCTGCCCGCGGCCGTCCCGTGGCTGGCGACCGGGGCGTTCGTGGCGCTGGCGACCGTCGACCTGCTGACCGACGGGGCCGGGCGCGGCTACCTGCTGGTCGTGGACCTGCTCGCCGCCGCGATGATCCTGGGGGCGATCGACCGGGAGTCGGCGTACTCGCGCTTCTGGTCCGCGCCCGCCCTGACCGCCATCGGCGTCCGCGCGTACGGCATCTACCTGTGGCACTTCCCGGTCTTCCACTTCCTCAGCACCACGCGCCTCCCGGGCTGGGGCGAGGTCGAGCTGGACCTGGCCCGGCTGGTCGTGACGGCGCTGCTCGTGGAGGTGTCCTACCGGGTCGTCGAGCTGCCCGCCCTGGCGATGCGGCACCGGTTCACCCCGGCCCGGTCGCAGCTGCGGCGCGTCGAGGGTTGAAGCCGCCCTCGCGGGGGTATGACGGAGGCGTGATGACCCCGTGGAGCCGCCGCCGCGCGCAGGAGCAGCTCACCGAGCTGCGCCTCGCGCTGGAGGCCCTGGGGCCGCCGCCCGTCGGCGCGATCGACCGGTGGCGCCACCAGGAGGAGGCCTGGCGTCTGGAGCGGGCCATCGAGCTGCTCGCCGCCCGCTGCGGCGGCCGCGAGTCCGTCTCCGCCTGACCGGTCGGTCCTCAGCGGCGGTACATCACGTGGGTGTCCCGCGCCGCGTGCGTGAACCCCAGCCCCGTGTACAGCCGCACCGCCGCCGCGTTGTCGGACTCGACGTACAGCAGGATCTCCGCGACGCCGCGTGCCGCCAGGTGGTGCAGGCCCGCGAGCGTGAGCACCCTGCCGAGCCCGCGGCCCTGCGCGGCCGGGTCGATGCCGACGACGTAGACCTCGCCGACCTGCTCGGAGTGCTGCTTGGTCCAGTGGAACCCGAGCACCCTCTCGTCCTCGCCGGTGCCCTCCACCGCCAGGAGCAGCCCCGCGGGGTCGAACCACGGCTCGGCCATCCGCTCGGCGAGGTTCGCGGCGTCCATCGCACCCTGCTCGGGGTGGTGCGCGAACGCCGCCGCGTTGACGCGGAGCAGCTCGTCGGCGTCGCCGGGCTCATAGGCGCGGATCCGCACCCCGGCCGGTACGCCGGGCTCCGGCAGCGGCGACGTCGTCGGGCTCGTCGGCCGGCGCATCACCCACAGCTCACGCGCCCGCTCGAACCCGTGGGTGCCCGCCAGCGCGGCGGCCGCGGGATGGTCCCCGTGCGACCAGGCCGCCAGGCGCCCGGGCCGGGCCGCGAGCACCGAGTCGAGCA
>NZ_DASWVI010000219.1:0-6897 GCF_036401255.1 Nocardioides sp.
TCACGGCAACTTCCGCGACCCGGGTCCCGTCCCAGGGGCATGATGCGCGCGCTGGCCCTCGCCCTGCTGCTGGCCGCGACCACGGTGGGATGTGACGGCGAGTCCCCGGCACCCGCGCCGGCGACCGCCGCCGCGGTGGGGCAGCCGGCGTCGCTGGCGGTCTCGGAGCTGGCGGTCTCGGAGGTGGCGTCCTGGCCGGTCGACGCGGGCCGGCTGCGGATGCTCGGGCTCGGCCCGACGTACGTCGTCTGGGCGGCCGCCCGCGACGGACGCTCGCAGGCCGGCCCGACCCGGGTGGTCGTGTCCGACCTCGACGGCGGGACGCGGCGCACCGTCTACCGCTCGACGTACGCCGGCGGGCAGATCGGCGGGGTGGCCGAGATGGCCGGCCGGGTCCTGGTGGTCGACGAGCGGCCCGGCCCGTCCGATCACGGGCCGCCGACGGCGTGGCGCCTCATGGCGGTCGGCCTCGCGGGTGGACGGCGGGTGCTGGCGGAGTCCGAGCCCGGCGTCGTGAGCTGGTCGCCCGCACCGGTCACGGCCGATGGCGCCGGCGGCTGGACCGCCGGATGGGTGCAGCAGGATGCCGAACCGCCGACCGGCGCCGTCGCGTTCACGTGGATGCCCGGGTCGGATCCGCGGCGCTGGGGGAGCGTCGGCCGCGCCCAGCTCGTCGGCCTCACCGCCGACGGGCTGCTGCTCGAGCGGATCGGGCGCGACGAGGTGCGCGGGATGTACCGCATCGACCTGGCGCTGCGCACCCGCAGCGGCGTCCGCCGCCTCACCGACGACGGCCTGGTCGTCGAGGCGGACGTCGACGGGTCGACGCTCGCCTGGTCCGAGCGGGCCGATCGCGGGCACCAGCTCGCCGACCCGGTCGAGGTCCACACCCTCGACCTGGACCACCTCGACGGGCCCGAGACGATCCGCCGCGGAGCGACCGGGTGGGAGCTGCACGCCGGCGACGGGTTCGTGCTGCGCTCGGGCCGTCACCTCGGGCTGAGCGTGGCGCCGGCGCAGGGCGGCACCCCGCTCCGTCTGCCGGGCGCGCGGGTGCCCGGCACCTCGAACTCCCCGGCCGTCCTTGCCGACCGGGTCGCCTACGTCCGGCGCACCGACGACGGCGTGCGACTGGTGGTGCTCGAGGTGGCCGAGACCGCCGACGTCGGCTAGAACGTGTGCTCGGGGCCGGGGAAGGTCCCGGCCCTGACATCGTCGGCGAAGTCGCGGGCCGCCTGGAGGAGTACGCCGTGCAGGTCGGCGTACTGCTTGACGAAGCGCGGCATCCGGCCGGTGCGCAGGCCGAAGGCGTCCTGCCACACCAGCACCTGACCGTCGCAGTCGAGGCCGGCGCCGATGCCGATCGTCGGGATCGACACGGCCTTCGTGACCTCGGCGGCGACGTCCCCGGGGACCATCTCCATCACCACCGCGAACGCCCCCGCGTCCTCCATGGCGCGGGCCTCGGCGACGACCTTCGCCGCCGCCTCGCCGCGGCCCTGGACGCGGTAGCCGCCGAGGTTGTGCTCGGACTGCGGGGTGAAGCCGATGTGTGCCATCACCGGGATGCCGCCCTCGGTCAGCTTGCGGACCTGGGGGGCCATCTCGAGGCCGCCCTCGAGCTTCACCGCGTGCGCGTTGGCCTCCTTCATGAACCGCACGGCGGTCAGGTAGGCCTGCTCCGGGGAGGCCTGGTAGGAGCCGAACGGCAGGTCGGCGACCACCAGCGCCCGGCGTACCGATCGGCTGACGGCGCGCGCCAGCGGGATCAGCTCGTCGACGGTCACCGGCAGCGACGTCTCGTTGGCGAAGACGTTGTTGGAGGCGCTGTCGCCGACCAGCAGCACCTCGATACCGGCCTCGTCGAACGTCTGGGCGGCGTACTGCTCGTAGGCGGTGAGCATCGCGAACTTCTCGCCGCGCTGCTTCATCTCGCGCAGGTGGTGGGTGCGGATCCGCTTGATCGGCGTGCTGCCGGCGGTCGAGCCGGTCGAGACCCCGGATGCGTACGGGGGCGTCTCCTCGCTGGTCATCTGCTGCTCCCTGACTGTCATCTCGCAGCTCCCTGGTGGAGTCCACGGACCGCTGGTCAGGCTAGCCCCGTACCGGGGAGTTCACTCCTGTGGCGGTGGTCACCCCGCGCCGCGGCCGCGCGGCGCGCCGGCCGCGTCGGCGGCCGCCTCGAGGTCCGCGATCACGATCTTCTGCATCTGCAGCATCGCGTCGGTGGCGGCCCGGGCCCGGGCCGGATCGGGATCGGAGAGCAGCTCGTACAGCCGCGTGGGGACGACCTGCCACGACAGCCCGAACCGGTCCTTGAGCCAGGCGCACCGGTCGGCCCGGCCGCCGGCGACGAGCGTGTCCCAGTAGTAGTCGACCTCGGACTGATCCGCGCAGGCGATGCTCAGCGAGATCGTCTCGGTGAAGCCCGCGTGCGCGGGCCCGCCGTTGATCCCGCGGAACGACCGGCCGTCCAACGTCCACTCGGCCGCGAGCACGCGGCCGTCGTCGTAGTAGGAGACCGCTCGGATCTCGGAGCTCGGGAAGACCCGGACGTAGAAGTCCACGGCCTCCATCAGGTCGTCGTCGAACCACAGGCACGTGCTGATCTCGGGCATGTCCCTGCAGACCCGCTGTCCTCCGCGGACTCATCGGCCTACAGTCAGCCATGGCCTTCGATGTGGCGTCCGACGCCTACGGTCGGTTCATGGGCCGCTACTCCGAGCCGCTCGCGGACCGGCTCGTCGAGAGGGCGGGAGTACGCCGCGGCCAGCGCGCGCTCGACGTCGGGTGCGGGCCCGGCGCGCTGACCGCCCGACTCGTCGACCGCCTCGGGCCCGGCCAGGTCAGCGCGCTCGATCCGTCGCCGCCGTTCGTCGCCGCGGCGCGCGAGCGCTGTCGCGGCGTCGACGTCCGTGAGGGACGCGCGGAGGAGCTGCCGTTCGACGACGGCGCGTTCGACGTGGTGCTCGCCAACCTGGTCGTGCACTTCATGTCCGACCCGGTCGTGGGGCTGCGCGAGATAGGCCGCGTCGGCGGGCTGGTCGGCGCGACCGTCTGGAACCACGCCACCGCAGCCGGGCCGCTCTCGACGTTCTGGCAGGCGGCCAAGGACCTCGACCCCGACGTCGCCGACGAGGCGGCGCTGCCCGGCACCGGCGAGGGCGACCTGGGCGACCTGGCCCGCGCGGCCGGCCTGCGCGGCGTCGTCGAGGACACGATCACCGTCGCCGTGCCGTACGCCTCGTTCGAGGAGTGGTGGGAGCCCTACACGCTCGGCGTGGGGCCGGCCGGCGACCACGTCCGGAGCCTCGACGACCCCGCGCGCGAGGCACTGCGCCGCCGGTGCGCCGAGCTGCTGCCCGCCGGCCCGTTCTCCGTCGACGCGACCGCCTGGATGGTGCTCGCCCGCGGCTAGGGCGCGTCGTCCGGGACCGACGCCGGCCAACGATGCCAGCGCCAGTCGTCCCAGGACGCAAATCCTGCGGGAGGATCTCCGATCGGTTCGCTGCCGTCGAGTTCTCCCGGCGTCGGGACGCTGATGACGGCGGCCCACTCGGCCAGCTCGTCGTCAGTCATGTGCCACGTCGTGTGGGGAGCCTCAGCGAGTCGCCGGTCCAGTCGTCGCCGCTGCTCGGCCACCGGCAGCTCGAAGTAGCGCATCGCCACCGACGCTCCACGCGCCATCGCCGCCTGTCTCAGCGCGGAGCGCTCGTCTCGAGCCCAGAGGCCGAAGTCGATGACGACGTTGATGCCCAGCTCGAGCGCCCGCAGCCCGACCTCGATGAGCCGCCCTTCGATCACGTCGGACGCCGACGGCGGGTTGGCGAGCCCATAGAGGGCCTTCACCCACTCGTCCTTCGTGAGGCGCAGGGCGTCCTCCGCGGCCTCGATCTGCCGTGCGGCCGTGGTCTTGCCGACTCCAGGCAGGCCGACCGTCAGGAACAGAGTTGGGCGTGTCGTCACCGGCTCTCCCTCCGACGTCCGGGTCATCATCGCTGACGTCTGCCCGCGGCACACGACCCGGACCCGTGGCACCGGCCGCCCGGCGGGTGTGCCGGCGCCCCGCGTGGGAAACTCCGGAGCGTGGACTTCTACTCCGCCTACGCCCACGGCTTCGCCCGCGTCGCGGCCTGCACGGTCCCGATCCGGGTCGCCGACCCCGCGACCAACGCCCGCACGGTGCTCGAGCAGGCGCGAGCCTGTGCCGAGGACGGCGTCGGCGTCGCGATCTTCCCGGAGCTGTGCCTGAGCGGCTACGCGATCGACGACCTGTTCCTGCAGGACCCGCTCCTCGACGCGGTGACCGACGCGATCGCCGAGGTCGTCGCCGCCTCGGAGGACCTGGCGCCCGTGCTGGTCGTCGGCGCCCCGATCGCGCACGGCAACCGGGTGCTCAACGCGGCGGTGGCGATCCACCGCGGCCGCATCCTCGGCGTCGCCCCGAAGTCCTACCTGCCCACCTACCGGGAGTTCTACGAGCGGCGCTGGTTCGCCCCCGGCGACGACGTCCGCGGCACCACGGTGCTCGCCGGCCAGGAGGTGCCGATCGGCCCCGACCTGCTGTTCGCGGCCACCGACGTCCGCGGGCTGGTGCTGCACGTCGAGGTCTGCGAGGACATGTGGGTGCCGGTGCCGCCGAGCGCCGAGGCCGCGCTGGCCGGCGCGACCGTGCTCGCGAACATCTCCGGCAGCCCGATCACCGTGGGCCGGGCCAGCGACCGCCGGCTGCTCGCGAGCAGTGCGTCGAGCCGCTGCCTCGCGGCGTACCTCTACGCTGCCGGCGGCCAGGGCGAGTCCACGACCGACCTGTCGTGGGACGGCCAGACGATGGTCTACGAGATGGGCGAGCTGCTCGGCGAGACCGAGCGGTTCCCCGAGACCGCGCGGGCCACGATCGTCGACGTCGACCTCGACCGGCTGCGCCTCGAGCGGATCCGCACGGGCACGTTCGACGACAACCGACGGGGTCTCGAGGCTCGCTTCGCTCGCACCTCGACCACCGAGGGCTCGTTCCGCACGGTCGAGTTCGAGCTCGCGCCGACCACGGCCGACATCGGGCTGCGCCGCAAGGTGGACCGGTTCCCGTTCGTGCCCGACGACGCCGAGCGGCTCGCCCAGGACTGCTACGAGGCCTACAACATCCAGGTCTCCGGCCTCGAGCAGCGGCTGAGCGCGATCGGGCAGCCGAAGGTCGTGATCGGCATCAGCGGCGGTCTGGACTCCACCCACGCGCTGATCGTCGCGGCGAAGGCGATGGACCGGCTCGGCCGGCCGCGCACCGACATCCTCGGGTTCACGCTCCCGGGCTTCGCCACCGGCTCCGCGACCAAGGGCTACGCGTGGGCGCTCGCCGACTCGCTCGGCATCACCATGCAGGAGATCGACATCACCGACGCCGCGCGGGCGATGCTCACCGACCTCGACCACCCCTACGCGAAGGGGGAGGAGGTCTACGACATCACCTTCGAGAACGTGCAGGCCGGGCTGCGCACCGACTACCTGTTCCGGCTCGCCAACCACCGCGGCGGCATCGTGCTCGGCACCGGCGACCTGTCCGAGCTGGCGCTGGGCTGGTGCACGTACGGCGTGGGCGACCAGATGTCGCACTACAACGTCAACGCCGGCGTACCGAAGACGCTCATCCAGCACCTGATCCGCTGGGTGGTCAGCACCGGCCAGTTCGACGAGGCCACCAACCGGGTGCTCACCGACGTGGTCGGCCAGGAGATCACCCCGGAGCTGATCCCGACCCGGGAGGACCACCTGCCCCAGTCCACCGAGGAGTCCGTCGGGCCCTACTCCCTGCAGGACTTCACGCTGTTCCACGTGCTGCGCTACGGCTACGCGCCGAGCAAGATCGCGTTCCTCGCCTGGCACGCCTGGCACGACGCCGACGCGGGGGAGTGGCCGCCGAACTACCCCGACGACCGGCGCATCGAGTTCGACCTGGCCACGATCCGCCGCTGGCTCGAGGTGTTCGTGCGGCGGTTCTTCGCCAGCCAGTTCAAGCGCTCGGCGCTGCCGAACGGTCCGAAGGTCAGCCACGGCGGCACGATGTCGCCGCGCGGCGACTGGCGGATGCCGTCCGACGCGAGCCCCGCCGCCTGGCTCGCCGAACTGGAGGCCAACGTCCCGACCTCCTGAGAATTCCGCGGGCGGCATGCAACCGAGCGGCCCGCCCGGGCGTCTCCTCCCCGACAACCCTCGATCCGGAGCAGGAGAATCATCGTGAGCACCATCAGCCAGGCCCGTCGACGTACGGCCCTCGCCGCCGCCCTCGTCGCCACGGGCCTGGGCGCCGTCGCCACCGCGGGCGCCGGCGCCTCGGACGCCGCGTCGCCCGCCGCCACCGACGCGGCCCGCACCCTGCCCAAGACGAAGATCACCTTCGAGGTGCCCGGGTGCGACGGCTGCGAGATCGGCCTGACCCAGGCGCGCTGGGACCCCAAGTCCCGGTGGGGCGTCCGGGTCTGGGACGGCGGCCAGAAGGCGGTCGCGGACGGCGTCGCGACGTTCACCGTGCCCACCCGGCACACGGTCGGCATGTCGGCGGTCGTGACCGCCCCGTGGGAGGGCCACACCGGGTACGTCACCACCGTGGTGTTCCGCTACCGCGGCGAGCGCCCCGGCGACCCGGTCGGGTTCCGCGAGGCGCGGCGCAAGGCCAAGGGGACCGCGTGCTGGGGCGGCACCGCCGAGGAGGAGGTGACGATCCCGCTGACCGTGCGCAAGGTGCGGGTGATGGGGCTGCGGCACGAGGTCGCCGGGTCGATCGCGTACGCCGACACGACCCAGATCTGGATGAAGCCCATGCGCAGGGTGCTGCACGGTGTGATGGGCTCCCAGGACGTCAACGTCTGCGGCGAGCAGCCCGAGGGCTGAGGGCCCGCGCGC
>NZ_DASWVI010000220.1:0-9070 GCF_036401255.1 Nocardioides sp.
TGTCATCCCCTGGGACCAGGGCGGCCCGACCTGCTCGTGCAATCTCGTGCCCGCCTGCAGATTCCACCACAGGTTGAAGACGCACGGCGGCTGGCGGCTCGAACGGATCGGGCACCGGCTGTTCACCTGGACCAGCCCCCAGGGCCGCACCTACACACGACATACCTGAGCACCCGACCCCGCCGGCACCGTCGGCGGGGCCAAATCCATGCCTAGGCGGCGCCGAGTCGCCTCTGCGGACCGATCGACCACCCGACTCTCGTGTTCTCGACGGTGACCACAGCACGATCACCACAGGCCACCGCAAGCCGGGCGCCGGCGGCGACCACGCCTGCGCAACCACCGCGAACGGTGACCACGTCACCTCGCTGACCACGACCGCAACCGAGAGCATCCAGCCGGCGTCCCACCGGCATGAGGGCAACACTCGGGATCGTCGTCGCCTCGCTCGTGCTGGCCGGGTGCGGTGACGCTCAGCCCAGGGCGGCTGAACCAGAGCCCACACCCCCGGCTCCGTCGAGCAGCGCGTCGGAGTCGCCGAGCCCGTCGACGTCCGACCGGGTCATCCCCGAGGGCTTCCCGCTGCTGAACGGGTTCCCCGACGACCGGCAGGCCGAGCCGGGGCAGGGCCGCCGCGGCCCCAGTCGCGCGATGGAGCCGCTCGTCCCCGAAGCGTGCGGCGAGAGCGTCCCGCTGCCGGCCCACACCGATCTGCTCCGGGCCGCCTGGACCAACCCCGAGGACGACCGCGAGCGCCAGCTCGTCACCTTCGCCACGGTCGAGGAGGCGCAGGCGTACGCCGAGCAGGTGCTCACCCTGTTCCGGGCCTGCCCCGAGGAGACCACCTCGGAGGAGACCGAGGAGACGCGCCACGTGAGCGTCCACGACAGCCACCTCGGCGACTTCGCGGGCGCCGCGTCGACGCTCTACCGGATGTACGGCTTCCGGGCTCCGGGCCTGACGACCTGGTACGTCGTCCGGGTCGGTGCGGCTGTGCTGCTGACCGTCACCTACAACGAGGGTGGGGCCGGCGCCGACCCGGACCAGCAGGCCGCCGACCAGCGGGCGCGCGATGCTCGTGCGATCACCGGGGTCGTCGAGGCGATGGCCACGATCGAGAACTACCCCTCCGAGCCGCCGTTCGGGCCAGAGGGCTTCGGCCCGGTGCGGCTCGGCATGTCACGTGACGAGCTGCTCGCGCTGCCGGGCGTTCGCATCACCGGCGGCAATGGCGTCTGCGAGGACTTCGAGGCGGGCGGCGTCATCGGCCACCTCCAGCCAGCCCTCGGCGTCGCCGTCCTCTCCATCCATGCCGACCTCGAGACTCCCGAGCGCATCCACGAGGGCTCCACCCTCGCCGAGTTGCGCGCCGCCTACCCCCGTGGCACCTACGACGACCCGTGGTACTCCGTGGCTCTCACCCGGTACGGCGATCGTTCCTACCGGTTCGAGCTACACCCCGACGGCCATGTGATCGGCGTGATGCTGCTCCTCGACGCCCAGCACTGCGGTGGCTGACCTAGTCCGTATCGAACGGCGCGTACGCCCGGCGGCCCTCACTGATCTCCTGGTTCAGCTCAGTCAGCCGACGCACGATCTCGCGGTCGTCCTGCGCAACCGAGGCCGGCCAGCCGTAGCAGTCGGCCACAGCGACATCGAGTTCACGGTGCAGCGCCTTCAGGTCGGCCCAGGCGCCCTCGTCCACCGCGTTGTAGAGCTTGGTCAGCCCGATGCCCTCGGCCAGACAGATCTCCGAACGCCGCGCCAGCAACCGCCGAGACGCCTCCGCCACCCGGTCGCGCTGCGCTGCAGAGACCGGATCCGGCCAAGCAAACGTCATGAACACCGAGGATGGCGTGTACCTCAGGTCGCCCTTGAGGGTCGAGGACTGTGCCCATGCCCAGGACCCGTGGGTTCGGGACAGGAGGATGCTGGCGGAGTAGTCGTCCTCGAACGCAAAGACGTTAGTCAGGTTGCTCGGACACGTCCAAGCCTCTTGCCACCCGAGCAGCAGTCGCTTGCCGGTCGCTGTTCCTGCGAGATACCGCATGCGCCCGTTCAGGGCCGTTCGCATCTCATGTCTGGGCCGACCGAACCGCCACCATTCCTCTCGGAAGCGGCGATCCCTGTTCCGATCGCGTTCGGGCCGGACTCGATCTCGAACGATCGCAAGCGCCGCCGGGAAACGGCCTGCCTCTTCCAAAGTCCGATGGGCAAAGTCGATGGTCCACCGGCTCGGTGACTGGTCGGGTTGGTTGGCGATGTCCTCGCCGACGAGGTAGGGGCGAACCACCTGCCGATAATCAGCCGATGAGTCTGCGAGAAGGGTCGCGGCCTCCTCCGCGGAGAGCAGGAATCCCGCACCTACGGGTATCGGACCTTGGAAGCAGAAACCCTTGTTGACCGAGAGGGTCTGCGGCTTCCAGCGATTACCGCTCGACTCCGTCAAATCCGGGCCGATGCCGGTCACCTCTATCCCGTCGAGGACGAGTAGGGACGGAGGATCATCTGGTCTGCTCACCCAGTTGACAATGCTGACGTGCACCTTCGCATCGCCACCTCTGGCTGTGGACTGCATCCGTGATGACGCCGCCACCTTCTACGACATACGCAAGGGACGCTGCGCGGGCCTTGTTCTGCGAAATCGAGTTCGTGCCGACCAGACCCGCACGCTGCCCAGACCGCAAGTGGTCGGCGGCACGACGGAACCAGTACGTGCAGAAGTCCTTCACCCCAACCCCGAACTCCCGCTTCAGCCAGTCGACGTACTCGTCGCCGAAGTTCCCGCGGATGTGCTGAGACCCCAGGAACGGCGGGTTGCCGATGATGCAGTCCGTCTCGGGCCACGGCACCCGCAGCGCATCGGCCTGCCGGATGGACGACAGGTCCTGGAGCGGGAGTGCGGGCTCGGCCTCGCCGTAGAGGTCGATCATCTGCCGATGACCCATCCAGAGAGTGACTCGGGTGATCATCACCGCCCGACTCTCGATGTCGATGCCCTGCAGGTTGTGCAGGGGGTAGTACGGCTCGGGATCGGCAGGAACGGGCAGCCCGGTCTCGGCAGCGAGATGCCGGATCCGCTGCTTGAGCTCGGACTCGAGGGCTCGCAGCTCGCGGTAGGCGACGTAGAGGAAGTTCCCACAGCCACAGGCTGGATCGAGCACGCGGAACCGGCACAGCTTGTCGAGCACCGCACGCGCCTCGACCGGGGTGGTGGTCGCGTCGAGACGCTCACGCCAGGGCCGGATGATCGTCGGCGTGACGATCTTCATGATGTCGACCTCGTGGGTGTAATGCGCCCCGAGCTCCCAGCGCCGCTCGCGCCCCAGGACGCCCTCGAGCAGCGAACCGAAGATCGTCGGGTTGACCTTGCGCCAGTCGAAGGCCGTCGCCTTCAGGAGAAGCTCTATCTCAGAGCGGTTCAGGCCCACCTCGGCGGGGTGGGCGAACAGATCACCGTTGACGTACTGCGTGCCGGCGAGCCGCCCGGTGCGGTTGTGGCTGCCCTTCTGGTTCAGCACCCGGAACAGGTGACCCAGCTCGGCGGCCGAGCGATCCGGGTCGTCGAGCACCACGCTGAGCGTCGCCTGGAACGGATAGCCGTCCAGCATCGTCAGGTCCTCGGCGAACATGCACCAGACCGACTGGAGGATGAAGCGCTGGAGCTCGTTGGGTGGTGCGGCAGATCGGTCGACCAGCGACTTGAACACCTCGGCGACGACCTTCGCCGCCTCCTTGGTCAGCTCGCGGTAATGCTCCGTGAACGACGGCTCGACTGTCGGACCGGCCAGGAACGCGAGCGCGTCGTACCGGTCCGGGAGCTCCGTCAGCGGGAACTCCGCGACCGGAGCATCGGGGTAGCGCCCGTACTCCCAGATCGCCACCTCTCGGAAGTTGCAGATCACGATCCAGCGCGCCGCCGGACGGCCGGCGGCGCGATCCGAGGACGCTCGCCAGTAGCGCTCGACCTGCTGTTGTGCGGTCGCAACCGGGACGGTCGGGGCCTTCATCTCGATCAGGGCGATACCCGGCCAGTGCAGGTCCATGAACCCGCCGGTGGTGGGCACGTAGAACTCGAACTCCGCGCCCACCTCGCGCCGGTCGCTCCCGTAGCACTCGAAGAGCTGGTTGAGGAACGTCTGCGCCTCGGACTTCTCCGAGCCGGCATACGTCGCCCAGCGCTCCACGAACGTGCCGAGCGCGCGCTGGATCTCCTCGCCGCTGGGCAAGGCTCAGATCAACCGTGTGTCGGCGGAGTAGTACGTGTCCTGCGTCAGGCGCTTGCGGACCCGCTCCAGGTCGCGGATCGCGTCGCTCAGGGCCAGACCGGCGTTGACGTCGACGCCGTCCTTCTCGACGGTCGTGCGTGCCTTCTTGGCACGGGTGAGCGCGTACTCGATGTTCAAGAGCACGTCCGACACCTCGGCGGCGGCACGCTCACGAGCTACCTGGTCGTTGCTGCGCTCCGGCGCTGGCTGACTCATCGGGCCCTCTCGTACGTCGTTCCCGCCCACACCCTAGGGCAGGCTCGCAGGTCGATCGGCCTCGACGCGAGGGCCAGTTCTGATCTGTGGAGAGGCCACGCCAGAAGCCCACAGATTCCACAGGCGGCGGGCGCCCTGTGGATGGACGAAGGGCCCCGGGCGGACAGCCCGGGGCCCCTCGTCGTACGCGGTGGATCAGAGCGAGGCGAGGACCTCACGCATGAGCGCGGCGGTCTCGGACGGCGTCTTGCCGACCTTGACGCCGACGGCCTCGAGGGCCTCCTTCTTGGCCTGCGCGGTGCCCGACGAGCCGGAGACGATCGCGCCGGCGTGGCCCATCGTCTTGCCCTCGGGGGCGGTGAAGCCCGCGACGTAGCCGACGACCGGCTTGGTCACGTGCTCCTTGATGTACGCCGCGGCCCGCTCCTCGGCGTCGCCGCCGATCTCGCCGATCATGACGATCGCCTTGGTGTCCGGGTCGGCCTCGAACGCCTCGAGGGCGTCGATGTGGGTGGTGCCGATGATCGGGTCACCACCGATGCCGATCGCGGTCGAGAAGCCGTGGTCGCGCAGCTCGTACATCATCTGGTAGGTCAGCGTGCCCGACTTCGACACCAGGCCCACCGGACCGGTGCCCGCGATCGTGGCGGGCGTGATGCCGGCCAGCGACTCGCCCGGCGTGATGATGCCGGGGCAGTTCGGGCCGATCATCCGGGTGCCGGCCGTGTTGGCCGAGCTCTGCAGGTAGGCGAACACCTCGGCGGTGTCCTGCACCGGCACGCCCTCGGTGATCACGACCAGCAGGCCGATGCCCGCGTCGATGGCCTCGATGCAGGCGTCCTTGGTGAACGCCGGCGGGACGAACACGACCGACACGTCGGCGCCGGTCTCGGCCATCGCCTCCTTGACGGTCCCGAACACCGGCAGGTCCTTGCCGCCCAGCTCGACGGAGGTGCCGGCCTTGCGGGCGTTGACGCCGCCGACGATGTTGGATCCCGCCTCGACCATGAGGGTGGTGTGCTTGGAGCCCATGCCACCGGTCATGCCCTGGACGATGATCTTGGAGTCCTTGTTCAGGTAGATCGACATTGCTTCGTGGTCTCCAGTCTCAGGCGTTCGCGAGCTCGGCGGCCTTGTCGGCCGCGCCGTCCATGGTGTCGACCATGGTGACGAGGGGGTGGGCGGCCTCGGCGAGGATCCGGCGGCCCTCGTCGACGTTGTTGCCGTCGAGACGTACGACGAGCGGCTTGGTCGCCTCGTCACCGAGGATGTTCAGCGCGCCGACGATGCCGTTGGCGACCTCGTCGCACGCGGTGATGCCGCCGAAGACGTTCACGAACACGGCCTTGACCTGCTCGTCGCCGAGGATCACGTGCAGGCCGTCGGCCATCACCTGGGCGTTGGCGCCGCCACCGATGTCGAGGAAGTTCGCGGGCTTGACCCCGCCGTGCTTCTCCCCGGCGTACGCGACGACGTCGAGCGTGGACATGACCAGGCCCGCGCCGTTGCCGATGATGCCGACCGACCCGTCGAGCTTGACGTAGTTGAGGCCCTTGGTCTTGGCCTGCGCCTCGAGCGGGTCGTCCTCCTCGTGGATCACGAAGGCCTCGTGCTCCTCGTGACGGAACTCGGCGTTCTCGTCGAGCGACACCTTGCCGTCGAGCGCCTCGAGCGTGTCGCCGGCAAGGCGCGCGAGCGGGTTGACCTCGACGAGCGTGGCGTCCTCCTCGACGAACACCTTCCACAGCGAGAGGACCATCTGCACGGCCTGGTCGGTGAGCGCCTCGGGGAACTTGGCGTCGGCGACGATCTCGCGCGCCTTGGCCTCGTCGACGCCCGCGCCCGGGTCGATCGGGATCTGACGGACCGCGTCGGGGTTGGTCTTGGCGACCTCCTCGATCTCGACGCCACCCTCGACGCTGGCGATGCAGAGGTAGCGCCGGTGCGCCCGGTCGAGCAGGAAGGAGAAGTAGTACTCCTCCTCGATGCTCGCGGCGGGGGCGATGAGCACCCGGTTGACGCGCAGGCCCTTGATCTCCATGCCGAGGATCGCCTCGGCGTGGGTCCGGGCCTCCTCGGGGGTCTTGGCGAGCTTGACGCCGCCCGCCTTGCCACGGCCACCGGCCTTCACCTGCGCCTTGACCACCACGACGCCGAGCTTCTCGGCCGCTGCCTGAGCCTCGTCGGGGGTGTGGGCGACGATGCCGAGAGTGACCGGTACGCCGTGCTTGGCGAAGAGCTCCTTCGCCTGGTACTCCATCAGATCCACTGATCCACCATGTTCCTCTTATCGGAGCGGGCGGACGTGCGGTGACGTCCGCGCGCCGCTGGGATGTCGCTCGGGGTCCTCGGGCACCCTAGTCCGCGCTCCGGCCCACGACGAGGCCCGGGGGACGTGACGCATGGCATATGGGCCCGGGCACATGGTCCCGACGAGGCGTCCCGACGAGCGTCCCGGGCGGGCAGCAGCGGGTCAGCCCGCCGCGTCGTCCGCGAAGTGCTCGGCCACCCAGCCGGTGATCTCGCCGGTCGCCGCACCGGGGGTGAAGACCTTCGCGACCCCCATCTCCTCGAGCAGCGGGATGTCCTCCTCGGGGATGATCCCGCCGCCGAACACGACGATGTCGGCGGCGTCGCGCTCCGCGAGCAGCTCCAGCAGTCGTCGGAACAGGGTCATGTGCGCCCCGGAGAGCACGGAGAGGCCGATCAGGTCGGCATCCTCCTGGATCGCGGTCTCGACGATCTGCTCGGGCGTCTGGTGCAGGCCGGTGTAGATGACCTCGTGCCCGGCGTCGCGCAGCGCGCGGGCGACGATCTTCGCGCCCCGGTCGTGGCCGTCGAGACCGGGCTTGCCGACGACGATCCGGAGTCGCGAGGAGCCCGCCGAGGGGCTCGCCGAGGGCGTCGCGGCAGGTGTGGTCGGGGTCATATCCGCAGGCTAACCCACCGGCGGGGCCGGGGTGACGCTGCCCACGTCAGGGGCGATTTCTCGCCGGAACGGGCGCAGGTACCCGGATTTCCTGCCGATGATTCCTCAGAAGGATTCTCGCGCCCGTGATCTTTCCGTTACAGTCGGGCGTCGCCGTCTGAACCCCGAGCAGCGGAGAACACATTCATGGGCAACCACCGAGCGGAACGCCGCGGCACCAGCCGCCGTCCCTCGGACCTCGCGACCCCGGTCGACGCCCCAGCGCCGGCAGCGGTCGCCGGGAAGCGTCGGGCCGCCCCACCGGCCAAGGCCCCGAAGCTCCTGCAGACCGCGAAGTCCCCGAAGTCCCCCAAGACCGAGCACGCCGAGAAGACGCACCCGGTGACGCCGGCCACACCCGGCCGACGTGCCCACCGGCACTCCGCGCCGCGCGGGCCGCTCTTCCGCGGGCTCCCCTCGCCGCCGATCCTGCTCGGCGTGGCCGCGCTGGCGATCTCCGCGGGCGGCGCCGTGACCGCCGCGAACGGAGGCCTGAGTGAGGAGGCGCCCCGCTTCAGCCAGGCGAGCGCCCTGAGCGGCGCCAGCGACGTGTCCCGCGTCAACCTGCTCGACCGCCGCACGATCAGCCGTGACTCCCAGCGCGACGCCCTCGAGGACGCCGCTGACGCGCAGCTGGTCGCCCAGGCCGAGGACCAGCTCAAGCAGCGCGACGCCGCGCTCGCCAAGCTGGCCAAGCTCACCCAGGCGCAGGCCGACAAGCTCCGGCTCAACCAGTGGGTCCTCCCGGTCGCCGGCTACCACCTGACCGCCGGCTTCGGCGAGTACAGCGGCCTCTGGTCGCACTACCACACCGGTCTCGACTTCGCGGCCCCCAGCGGCACGCCCATCGTGGCGATCGCCAACGGCGTGGTCACCTCGGTCGGCTACGACGGCGCCTACGGCAACAAGACCGTGATCACGCTCGACGACGGCACCGAGCTGTGGTTCTGCCACCAGACGTCCTACACCGTGAACGTGGGCCAGGAGGTCCGCGCCGGCGAGCTCATCGGGTACGTCGGCTCCACGGGCAACGTCACCGGCCCCCACCTGCACCTCGAGGTGCGCCCCGGTGCCGGCGACCCGGTCGACCCCTACCAGGCCCTCGTGGTCCACGGGCTTCAGCCTTAGCAAGGACGCGTCAGCGGCCTTGCTCCAGGGCGAGGTCGAGTAGCCGCGCGACCGAGGAACGAGGTCGCGACCGGCGTATCGAGACCCATCCGAGTCGCGCGGAACGTCTCCACTGGTCGGCCCACAAGTCGAGGCCGTCTCCCGTCGCGCCGGGTCTCGACACGCGGGTCGCGGCTTCGCAAGCTCAGCCGCGCCGCTTGCTCGACCACCATCAGAAGCTCTGATGCGGGCTTCGCCCGATCAGAGCTTCTCGACCGGGGCGTAGCGCAGCAGCAGGCGCTTGACGCCCTCGGAGCCGAAGTCGATCGAGGCGACGGCCTTGTCGGCGACGCCCTCGAGCGCGACGACGGTGCCCATGCCGAACGAGTCGTGCAGCACCCGGTCCCCGGGCTCGAGGCTCGGGATCTCGCGGGCCGGCTTGGCCCGGGCCGCCGCGTCGGCGCGGACGGCGGCGGCGGAGAAGTTCCGGCGGCCGGCCGCGGTGGGCGAG
>NZ_DASWVI010000221.1:0-3687 GCF_036401255.1 Nocardioides sp.
GCCGAGCACCACGACGGCGGTGAACAGGCCGGCCACCAGCAGCGGCCCCCGCAGCCACGGGACGAAGTCGGCGCTGCGACCGAGCAGCACGAAGCCGGTGGCCGCGGCCAGCGCGACCGCGGCCGCGCCGAACCCGCAGGCGAGCATCGACTGCCGGTGCTGCCACACGAGCGCGGCGCCGATGCCGACCAGCGCCGCGATCGCGGGCGCCAGTGCCACGGTGTAGTAGGCGTGGAAGATGCCCGCCATGAAGCTGAAGGTCAGGCCGGTGACGAGCAGCCAGCCGCCCCACAGCACCAGCGCGGCGCGGGTCAGGTCGGTGCGGGCCGCACGCCGTGTGAGCCAGAGCCCGGCGACGAGCAGCAGCAGCGCGCTCGGCAGCAGCCAGGCGATCTGGCCGCCGATCTCGCCGTCGAACAGCCGGGTCAGACCCGTCGAGCCCCAGGTGGCGCCGCCGGCACCGCCGCCGACCGAGCCCGTCTCGTCGCCGGTGAGCCGGCCGAAGCCGTTGTAGCCCAACGTCAGCTCGAGGATCGAGTCGTCCTGCGACCCGCCGATGTAGGGCCGACCGGAGGCGGGCCACAGCGACACGATCGCCACCCACCAGCCGCCGGCGGCGAGCATCGAGCCGAACGCGACCAGCAGGTGGCCGAGCCGCTTCGGCACACTGGTGCGCGCCGCCAGCAGGTAGACCAGCGCCAGGGGCGGCAGCACCAGGAACGCCTGCAGCATCTTGGCCAGGAACGCCAGCCCCACCAGCGCCCCGGCCAGCGCCAGCCAGCGCACCGGGTGGCGGACGCCGTCCTCCAGTGCGCGGAGCGTGGCGTACGCCGCGGCGACCAGCAGCAGCACCAGCATCGCGTCGGGGTTGTTGAACCGGAACATCAGCACCGCGACCGGCGTCAACGCCAGCGTCGCTCCGGCGAGCAGGCCCGCGGCGGACGAGGTCGTCGTACGCCGGACGGTGGCGACCAGCAGCCACACCGCGAGCACGCCCTCGATCGCCTGCGGCACCAGGATCGACCACGACGACAGCCCGAACACCCGGACCGCGAGCCCCATCGGCCAGAGCGCCAGCGGGGTCTTGTCGACGGTGATCGAGCTCGCGGCGTCGGAGGACCCGAAGAAGAACGCCTTCCACGACTCCGAGCCCGCCTGCGCGGCGGCGGAGTAGAAGCTGTTCGCCCAGCCGGACTCGCCCAACCCCCACAGGTAGAGGACGGCGGTGGCGGCCAGCAGGCCGGCCAGGGCGGGCCGGTACCACCGTTCCGGCTCGCGCGGCGGTGGCTCGGGGGCGGGGATCGTGGTCGCGGGCTCGTCGAGGGTCGCGGTGCTCATGGACCCAACGTCCGTCGCCGCCTTGGCGAGACGGTGTGGGTCGTCTGTGCGTCGTCTGTGAGCGCGCGGCTTCTACGACAGTGAGAACTCCCCAGGCGCGAGGCTGCGCAGCACGCAGAACTCGTTGCCCTCGGGGTCGAGCATCACGACCCAGGTCACGTCCGGTGGCGCGAGGTCGGTGCGCCGGGCGCCGAGCGACTCGAGCCGGGCGATCTCGCCGTCGCGGTCGGTGTCGATCGGCGAGAGGTCGAGGTGCAGCCGGTTCTTGACCACCTTGTCCTCCGGCACCCGCGCGAAGAAGATCGTGGGGGCGACCGGCCCGGTGCGGATGTCGGCGAGCAGCTGCTCGTCAGCGCGCCCCGCCGGCCCGATCTCGACCAGCTCGGGGTCCTCGTCGATCACCACGTAGTCGAGCACCGCCGCCCAGAACCGCGCGAGCGCGGCCGGGTCGGCGCAGTCGACGCTGAGCTCGGTGATCCGGGAGGTCATCCGATCCGCTCCGTGAGCCAGCCGGCGTCGGCACGGTGCTCGGCGGCACCGCCGGGCGTCTCGAGGATCACCGGGGCGGCGGCGTCGCGCACGACGGCGGCGAGCAGGTCGGGGTCGACCTTGCCGGCACCGAGGCTGGCGTGGCGGTCGGCGCCGGAGTCGAACTCGTCGCGGGAGTCGTTGCAGTGCACGAGGTCGATGCGGCCGGTGATGCGGCGTACGTCGTCGACGACCGTCTCGAGCGCGTTGCCGCCGGCGTGGGCGTGGCAGGTGTCGAGGCAGAACCCGACCTGGTCGAACTGCTCGGTCGAGGACAACGCGTCCCAGACCCGCTCGATGCGCTCGAGGTAGCGGGTCATCGCGTTGTCGCCGCCGGCGGTGTTCTCGATGAGCAGCGGCAGCTTGAGGTCGACGGCCTCGACCGCCTTGCGCCAGTTGTCGAAGCCCTTGGCCGGATCGTCGTCCTTGTTCACGTGCCCGCCGTGCACGATCAGCCCGCGCGCCCCGATCGCCGCCGCCGCGTCGACGTGCTGCTGGAGCAGCTTGCGGCTGGGGATGCGGATGCGGTTGTTGGTGGTCGCGACGTTGACGATGTACGGCGCGTGCACGTAGAGCCCGACCCCCGCGGCCTCGGCGTCGGCCTTGAGCGCCTCGGCCCCGCCGGCGTAGCGGAACTCGGGGCCCTTGTACCCCTGCGGGTCGCCCAGGAAGAACTGCACGTGCGGCATCTCGCGCGCCCGGGCCTCCGCGACGGGGTCGGCCTGGTCGACGTGGGCACCGATGGCGAGGCTGCTCATGCGCTCACCCTAGGCGGCACCTCCGACGTACCCGGGCACGTCCTCGACCCGGTGCCACACCGGGATCCCGCGCTCGTGGGCGATCGCGACATCCTGGTCGGCCCCGGTGGACTCGCCGGGCAGCCGCAGCACGCCGTCGCAGTGCTGGAGCAGCCGCTCGGCGGTCGGGTACATCACCTGCTCGGCCAGCGGGTCGAGCGGCCCGCTGGCTCCCGCGCTGCTGAGCACGGGCAGGGCGACCCACTCGCCGATCATCGGCACGTGCCCGGCGCGGAAGATCGGCCACGCGGCCGCCTCGAGGGCCGCGAGGTTGGCGGCCATGCGCGCCGGGTCGTCGTCGGTGCCGGAGCGGTAGGGGCCGGCGATCAGGATCATCAGGGGCTTCGTCATGACCCGACATTACCGTGCAGAAACGGGCAAGAACAAGAAGAAACGTGCATGGGTCTAGGGTGTTCGCCGTGCTCGCCGCCCAACGCAAGGACCTGATCCTCTCCACCCTGCGCTCCGAGGGCCGGGTCGTCGCCAAGGATCTGGCCGCCGAGCTGGAGCTCTCGGAGGACACGATCCGCCGTGACCTGCGCGAGCTGGCGGCCGAGGGGCTGCTGCACCGGGTGCACGGCGGCGCGCTGCCGGCCTCGCCCGCGGTCGCCGACTTCGGCGTACGCACCACGATCGGCGCCGGCGCCAAGGCCGAGGTCGCCCGGGCGGCCGCCGCACTGGTGCGCCCGGGGCAGACGGTCGCGATCGACGGGGGTACGACGGCGCGCGAGCTGGCCCGGCGGCTGCCGCCCGACCTGCGGGCGACCGTCGTCACCCACAGCCCCACGATCGCCGTGGAGCTGGCCGGCCACCCCACCGTCGAGGTGATCATCGTCGGCGGCCGGCTGTTCAAGCACTCCGTCGTCGCCACCGGGGCGCTCGCCCACGAGGCGATCGGCCGGATCAGCGCGGACGTGTTCTTCCTCGGCGTGACCGGCGTCCACCCGGTCGCGGGCCTGACCACCGGCGATGCCGAGGAGGCTGCGATCAAGCGCGCCTGGGTCGAGCGGTCCGCCGAGACCTA
>NZ_DASWVI010000222.1:0-3185 GCF_036401255.1 Nocardioides sp.
GCCCGGCGCCGGTGGTCACCGGAGCCGCCGAGGGCGAGGTAGGCGGCGCCGCCGGCGCAGCTGCCCGACGCGTCGAGCAGCGAGCCCTTCAGCCACGCGGGGGTGGCGGGAGCGGCGACCTCGAACGACAGGCCGGCGAGCCGGGTCTTGACCCAGCCCTCCCGCTCGACGAGGTCGCGGCAGGCGTGGCAGGAGTGCACGTGCTCCCACGCGCGCTCGGTGTCCTCGGCGGAGAGCTGCCCGTCGAGCAGCGCGCTGGCCCGCGAGCCCAGGTGGTGGCCGATCACGTCGTGGACCCCCAGCCGGACAGGAGCGGCCCGGACGCGGGCCCGGCGTACCGGACCCGGCCGGCGGACGGGGCGCGGTGGGCCAGGGCGGTGCGCAGCATCGCGCGGCCCCGGTGGATGCGGGAGCGGACGGTCCCGAGCTTGGCGCCGAGGATCTCGGCGATCTCCTCGTAGCTGAGCCCCTCGACGTCGCAGAGCACCACCGCGGCGCGGAAGTCCGGCGGCAGGGTCGCGAGCGCGCGCTCGATGTCGTCGTCGAAGGTGCGGTCGGCGTACGCCGCGTCCGGCGTCGGCGAGGTGCTGGTGAGCCGGTCGGCACGGTCGTCGGACAACGCGTCGAAGCGGATCCGCTGCTTGCGGCGGGCCTGGTCGAGGAACAGGTTGGTGGTGATGCGGTGCAGCCAGCCCTCGAAGGTGCCGGGGGTGTAGGTCGACAGCGACCGGAAGACCCGGACGAAGACCTCCTGGGTCAGGTCCTCGGCGTCGTGGCGGTTGCCGGTGAGGCGGTAGGCGAGTCGGAACACGCGATCGGAGTGCTGCTCGACGATCTCCTCCCAGGAGGGGATGCCCTCGACGTCACCAGCGGGAGCCACCGGTGTGTCCATGGGTGCCTCCTGCGGCTGGTGCGAGCGCTTGCGTGCCTGGGTGAACAGTGCCTTGTCCTTCCTCACGGTAGAGACACCTGCTGAGAGTTTGCTGTGAGGCAGGTGTTGAGTTCCCGTGCCTGCCTCACCCAGGACAACGCGCGTGGGTCCCGCTGCGTTCCCGCCGATCGCGATACGGTGAGTCCGCGCGACAAGCCCCAGGAGGCCACCATCACCACGCCGATCAAGCCCGCGAGCTGGTCCTACGCCGAGGCGTACGTCGCCGAGGACGACGTCCTCGCGGCGGCCCGGTCCCGGGCCGAGGAGGTCGGGGTCGCCCCGATCGGTTCCGGCGGAGGTGCCGCGCTGCGGTTCCTCGCCTCCGTGCTCGACGCCCGCGCGGTGGTCGAGATCGGCACCGGCACCGGCGTCTCCGGGCTGTGGCTGCTGCGCGGGATGCGCTCGGACGGCGTGCTCACCACCGTCGACATCGAGGCCGAGCACCAGCGGCTGGCCCGCCAGTCGTTCACCGAGGCCGGCATCCCCAACCAGCGCGCCCGCACGATCTCCGGCGCGGCCCTCGACGTGCTCCCCCGGCTCACCGACGGCCACTACGACCTGGTGTTCTGCGACGGCGACAAGACCGAGTACTCCGCCTACCTGCGCGAGGCGCTGCGGCTGCTGCGTCCCGGCGGCGTGGTCGCGTTCGACAACGCGCTGTGGCACGACCGGGTCGCCGACCCGGCCCAGCGCGACGAGGAGACCGTCGCCATCCGCGAGCTGGGCCGCCAGATCGCCGAGCACGACGACCTGGTCTCGGTGCTGCTGCCGGTCGGCGACGGCCTGCTGGTCGCCAAGAAGGAGTGGAACCCCGAGGCCTGAGTCTCGGGGCGGCTCGGATCTCCCGTCGAGTGACGCGGAATGGTCCAGATCCAGGCCAGATCCCAGCCAGTTCGCGTCACTCGACGGGAGATCAGTAGCGCCCGGCCGCCAGGAAGCCCGACCCACCCTCGGCGACCGCGACGATGTCACACTCCTCGATGAGGATCGGCGCGCTGCCGATGATCTGCGAGCCCGGGGACTCCGCGGCGGTCCGGGTGAAGCCCTCCTGGAAGGCCTCGCGCGCCTCGTCGCTGGCGAACACGTAGCAGCCCTCGAACCACTCCCCCGGCCGGCAGCGCCAGGTCTTGAACCGCAGCCCGTCCTGGCCGGTGAAGCGGGCGTGCGAGGTGTCCGCGACGTACGCCGCGAGCTGCTCCTCCACACCCGCGGGGGCGTCGGCGAGGGACCAGCGGACGGTGAGACCCTTCACGACCGGACGCCTTCCAGGGGCTGCTCGGAGCCCAGCCAGGCGAGCAGCGCCCGGGCCCCGAAGCCGGTGGGGCCCGTCGTCCACTCGTGGCGCTCCTCGGGAGCATCGCCGACGGAGGCGATGTCGAGGTGGGCCCAGGGCACGTCACCGACGAAGTGCTGCAAGAACAGCGCGGCCATGATCGCCGCGGGGCCGCCGGGCAGGTTCTGCGCGTCGGCGACCGTCGAGGAGAGCTTGGACTCGTAGGCGCTCGTGAGCGGGAAGCGCCACAGCGGCTCGCCGGCGCGCTCGGCGGCGGTGTGCAAGGTGGCGGCCAGCGCGTCGTCGGTGGCGAAGAAGCCGCCGACCTGCTGCCCGAGCGCGACCTTCATCCCGCCCGTGAGCGTCGCGACGTCGACCAGCACGGCGGGCTCGATCTCGGCGACGGCGTACGCGAGCGCGTCGGCGAGCACCAACCGCCCCTCGGCGTCGGTGTTGGTGACCTCGGTCGTGCGGCCGCCGTAGTGGCGGATCACGTCGCCGGGACGCAGCGCGTCCCCGCCGATCGCGTTCTCCGCGGCCGCGACGAGCCCGACGACGCGCACCGGGCAGCCGACGTCGCGCAGCGCCGCCATGGTGGCGAGCACGACGGCCCCGCCGGTCATGTCGCGCTTCATGTTCACCATCGCCTCGCCGGGCTTGATGGACAGCCCGCCGGAGTCGAAGGTGATGCCCTTGCCGACCAGCACGACGGTGGGCGTACGCCGGCCCGCGCGCCGCGGGCTGTAGTCGAGGCGGATCAGGCGGGGTGGCGTCGCGGACGCCCGGCCGACCGCCAGCAGGCCGCCGAAGCCCTCCTCGGCGAGCCGGTGCTCGTCCCAGACCGTCGCCTCGAGGCCGCTCTCGCGGGCGATCTCCTCGGCCTGGGCCGCGAGCCAGGGCGGGTTCTTCAGGTTGGAGGGGACCGTGCTCAGCAGCCGCGCGCGCCAGCCGGCGCCGCCCACGGCGACAGCCCGGTCCAGC
>NZ_DASWVI010000223.1:0-3364 GCF_036401255.1 Nocardioides sp.
GTGCCGTCCTCGACCGCGCGCATGAACTCGTCGCTGACGCGCACGGAGTTGTTGGCGTTCTGGTACTGCACCGAGGTGATGTCGGCGCCGCCGAGGTCCATGTCGAACCCGGCGTCGCGCAGCGCGCGGATCTTGTCCTCCTCGCGCGCCTTGGTCTCGATGAACTCCTCGATGTCGGGGTGGTCGACGTCCAGGACGACCATCTTCGCCGCGCGCCGGGTGGCGCCACCGGACTTGATGGTGCCGGCGGAGGCGTCGGCGCCGCGCATGAACGAGACCGGGCCGGAGGCGGTGCCGCCGGAGGAGAGCAGCTCCTTGGAGGAGCGGATGCGGGAGAGGTTCAGGCCGGCGCCGGAGCCGCCCTTGAAGATGAAGCCCTCTTCCTTGTACCAGTTCAGGATCGAGTCCATCGAGTCGTCGACGGAGAGGATGAAGCAGGCCGAGACCTGCTGCGGCGACGGGGTGCCGACGTTGAACCAGACGGGGCTGTTGAAGGAGAAGTACTGGTGCACGAGCAGCCAGGTGAGCTCGTGCTCGAACACCTCGGCGTCGGCCGGGCTCGCGAAGTAGCCGTGGTCGACACCCGCCAAGGTGTAGGTCTTCACCACCCGGTCGATGAGCTGCTTGAGGCTCCACTCGCGGGCGTCGGTGCCGACGGCGCCGCGGAAGTACTTCGTCGTGACGATCGTCGAGGCGTTGACCGACCAGAAGTCGGGGAACTCCACGCCGCGCTGCTCGAAGACCGTCTCACCGGTCTTCCAGTTGGTCTGCACGACGTCGCGGCGCTCCCACGTCAGCTCGTCGTAGGGATGCACCCCCTCGGTGCTGAAGACCCGCTCGATCTTCAGCCCCGCCGTGGACTGGTCCTTGGCGCCCGTGCGCCCGCTCACCGTCTCGGTCATCCCTCTGGTGTCCCGTCTCTCGAGGTTGGTGTGGAATCGATCATTGCTACTGCCACCGACACCGCTGGGGCAGCGGTTGGCGACGACGCTTGGTGCGCCCGGCGCGTGCAGCTTCCCCACTACACACGCCGGGCGGTCTGGGGTCAGCCCGTCGCGACGGGCTGAGGTGGGGCCGTCTCCAGCTCCGGCTCGGCGGCCGTGGCGGGCCGCTCGGCCCGCAAGGTCTCGAGGCTCGCCGCTGACGCGTCGAGCGCCTCGACCACCGGACTTCCGGCTTCTCGCTCCGCTCGGAGCCGGGCGATCTCGTCCTCGAAGTCGTCGGCCGACTCGAAGGAGCGGTAGACGCTCGCGAAGCGCAGGTAGGCGACCTCGTCGAGTGCCCGGAGCGGGCCCAAGATGGCCAGGCCGACCTCGTGGGCCGGGATCTCGGCCGCTCCGGCCAGCCGCAGCGCGTCCTCGACCTCCTGACCCAGGCACGCGAGCTGGTCCTCGGTGACCGGGCGGCCCTTGCAGGCCTTGCGGACGCCGGCGATCGCCTTGTCCCGCGTGAACGGCTCGGTGGCCCCGGACCGCTTGAGCACCGTCAGCTGCATCATCTCCACGGTCGTGAACCGCTTCGCGCAGGCCGAGCAGGTACGCCGGCGGCGGATCGAGCCGCCGTCGTCGGCGACCCGGGAGTCGAGGACCCGGGTGTCGGTGTTGCGGCAGTACGGACAGTGCACGGGTCACTCCTCTCGAGGGGTCGCCGAGAACACCCTCGAAGGGTGGGCGCGGGCTGTGGATATCGGGGGTTCCGCTGTGTAGAACAAGCCGTCGGCTGTGGGTCTTCCGCCTGATCCCTGTGCACCGCCCGAACGGTTCTGGGGACTAGATGTGGATAACTACATCCGTGTAAGTACTACATGTAGTGGTAACCGTACGCCCGGCCCCCAGGGGTGCGCAAGTGAACCCGGGACGTACTTCGAGTATGTGCCTCGGCGATCGCAAACCCGCAGGTCAGGGCCATGACGGGCGGTCCCGACGGGGTCCGGACGGGGCGTGTCGCGGCACGCGGACGGGGGTCACGCACCCCCACCTGCCGGCCCCGGACGGCGGGCGGGCCCACCCCCGAAGACCACCCCCAAGGGTGGTTTAACGCTGCATCAGATCCGGGCAACTCAACGGGGACGGCCTGACACGGCCGCCGGACAACCGAAGACAGGAGAGGTCACCCCCGATGACTGCAGTTGCCGCACCGAGCCGCTCAGACGAGACCGTCCGACTCTTCACCCTCCGCAGCGCCGCCGGGAGCGCCGACGAGCGGGCCGAGATCGAGGACCAGCTGATCCGGTTGAACATGGCCGTCGCCGTCGACGCGACCCGCCGCTTCCGGGGCCGCGGGATCGCGACCGAGGACCTCGAGCAGGTCGCGTACGTCGGCCTCGTCAAGGCCGTCAAGGGCTTCGACCCCGACCGAGGGCACGACTTCTTGAGCTTCGCGATCCCCACCATCCGCGGCGAGGTCCGCCGCCACTTCCGCGACCTCGGCTGGTCCGTGCGGCCCCCGCGCTCCATCCAGGAGGCGCAGACCAAGATCATCGCCTGCGAGGGCGAGCTCTACCAGCAGCTCGGCCGGGCGCCGCGCCCCTCCGAGATCGCCGAGCACCTCGGCATCGACCGCGAGCTGGTCGTCGAGGCGCTCGGCGCCAGCGGCTGCTTCGCCCCCGCCTCCCTCGACGCCCCCAGCCACGAGGGCGAGGAGGACCCGATCAGCCGCCGCCTCGGCTACTCCGACGAGGGGTTCGACCTCGCCGAGGCCCGCGCCGTGCTCGCTCCGGTGCTCGCGAAGCTGTCGCGCCGCGAGCAGCTCATCGTCGAGATGCGCTTCTTCCGCGGCTGCACCCAGGCCCAGATCGGCGAGGCGATCGGCGTGACGCAGATGCAGGTCTCGCGCCTGCTGACCCGGCTGATGGCGCGGATGCGCGAGGAGCTCCAGGTCGAGCTGGTCGCCTGACCCCGGTCCGGATCGGCTGAGCGCGTCTGCCGGGATCCTCAGCCGACGCGCTCGGACCGGTCGGGGTCGCCCGGGCCCTCGACGCCGAGGGTGAACCACGACCGGGTGCCCCGGTCGTCGTGGTCGGTCCCCCACCGGTCCGAGAGCGCGTCGACGAGCTGCAGTCCCCGCCCGAACACCTTCAGCGGGTCGTCGTCCTCGACGAGCGCGGCCGCCTCGCCGGGCCCGCCGCGGTCGCGCACGGCGACGGTCAGCCGGCCCTCCTCGAGGACGACGGTCAGCGTCGAGGCGGTGCCGGCGTGCACGACGGCGTTGGTGACGAGCTCGGAGAGGCACAGCTCCGCGGCGTCGCACGTCTCCGGCTCGACCGACCAGTCCGCGAGCAGGCCCCGCAGGAAGCGACGCGCGGTGCCCGGCGCCCGGGGGTCGTCGTCGAGGGCGAGCACGGCGCGGTGCGGCGGCGGGTCCG
>NZ_DASWVI010000224.1:0-3737 GCF_036401255.1 Nocardioides sp.
CGCCCAGCTGCGCGAGCCGGCGCTGCCAGGTGTCGGCGTCACGGACCGCGGACTCCCAAGCCGCCCGCGTGCGCTCCTCGACGAGCGCGCGCCGCACGCGCTCGTTGCGCAGGACCCGCAGCTTCTGGTCGAGCAGGTCGACGGCCCGGCGGGCGACCTGTCGGCGGTGCACGAGCCACAGCTGCCCGGCGCGGCCGGGCGGGACGTGCAGGCGGCGGCTCATCGCGCGCCCCCGGTGCTCGCGCCGCTCGCGTCGTACCGGCGCGCCAGCTGGTCCTCGGAGACCATCGTCAGCTCGCGGCGCGGCAGCAGCGACAGTGCCTGCCAGCACCGGTCGAGCGTGTCCTCGATCGCGCGCGCCTCGTCCACCCGCTGGCTCAGCAGCCGGTGCTCGACGTCGGCGGCGAAGGCGAGGTAGGCCCGGTCGGTGCCGCTCAGGGCGTCCTCGCCGATGAGGTCCGACAGCTCGCGGACCTGCCGGGCCCGCGACAGGCACGCCATCGTCTGGGCCGCGACGTCGAGGTGGTCCTCGCGGGTCCGGCCCGGCCCGGCGCCCTTGCGCATCAGCCGGGACAGCGAGCCGAGCGGGTCGACGGGCGGGTAGACGCCGCCGGCGTGGGCCGCCGTCGACAGCACGACCTGCCCCTCGGTGATGTAGCCGGTGAGGTCCGGCACCGGGTGCGTGATGTCGCCGGCGGGCATGGTCAGCACCGGCATCAGCGTCACCGACCCCGGCCGCCCGCGGATCCGGCCGCAGCGCTCGTAGAGCGACGCGAGGTCGCTGTAGAGGTACCCGGGGTAGGCGCGCCGGCCCGGGATCTCCTCCCGGTCGGAGGAGACCTCGCGCACCGCCTCGGCGTACGACGTCATGTCGGCCATCACGACCAGCACGTGTCGCCCACGGTCGAACGCGAGGTGCTCGGCGACCGTGAGCGCGATCCGCGGCGTGAGGATCCGCTCGACGACCGGGTCGTCGGCGGCGTTGAGCAGCATCACCAGCTCGCCGCGAGCCGACCGCTCGGCGAGAGCGTCGCGGACGGCGGCCAGGTCGGGACGGGTCAGGCCCATGCCGGCGAACACGACCGCGAACGGATCTCCGCCCACGGTCGCCTGCGCGGCGACCTGGGTCGCGAGCTCGAGGTGCGGGAGGCCCGCGACCGAGAAGACCGGCAGCTTCTGCCCGCGCACCAGCGTGGTCAGCGCGTCGATCGCCGAGACGCCGGTCAGCACCGGGTCGGTCGGCGGTTCGCGCCGAGTCGGGTTGAGCGGCCGGCCCGAGACCGCGGCGGTCCCGGACCCGACCACCGGCGGGCCCCCGTCGACGGGCTCCCCCCGGCCGTTGCAGGCGCGGCCCAGCCACGCCTCACCCACCGGCACCCGGGTCGGCTCCCCCGCGAAGACCACGGACGTCCCCTCGACGCCCAGGTCGTCCGTGCCCTCGAGGACCTGGACGACCGCGAGGTCGCGGTCGACGCTGAGCACCAGGCCGTGCCGGACCCGGCCGTCGGCACTGCGGATCGTCGCGGACTCGTCCCAGCCGACCCCGTGGACGTCCCGGACGACGAGCAGCGGCCCCCGCAGCTGGGAGATCCCGAGGTGCTCGAGCGTCCCGACCCAGCGCGTCATGACAGCCCCTCCAAGGCGGCGAGGACGGTCTCGCGGCGGGCGACCACCCCGTCGACGTCGTCGGGCCCGGTCGCCTCGGCCGCCCGCACGAGCGCACCGAGGTCGACCTCCTCGATCCGGGTCGCCGGCACCCCGGACTCGACGAGGCTCTCGCAGCGGTCGACGACCGCCAGGACGGCGTCGACCAGGGCCGCACCCTTGGCGGCCGAGCAGAAGCCGTCGTTGGCGCTCAACGCGTTCTGTCGCAGCACGCACTCGCGCAGGAGGCGCCCGGCGAGCAGCACCACCCGCTCGGGGCCCGGCATCGCGCTCTCGCCCACGAGCTCGGCGAGCGAGGCGAGGCGGTCGGACTCGGCCAGCAGGCTGCCCATGCGGGCGCGCCGGCGCGCCCAGGAGGCGTCTCCGTTGCGCGCGTGCCACCCGGCGAGCACACCGGCGTCGCGGGAGAACGAGCCGGCCCAGGCCACGGCCGGGTAGTGCCGTGCGTAGGCGAGGTCGCGGTCGAGCATCCACGTCGCCCGCACGAAGCGCTGGGTGTGCGCGGTCACCGGCTCGGTCATGTCCCCGCCGGGCGGCGACACCGCGCCGATGATCGTCACCGACCCGCCCCGCCCGCCGAGGGTGCGCACCTCGCCCGCGCGCTCGTAGAACGCGGCGAGCGCGGAGGCCAGCCCCGCGGGGTAGCCCTCCTCGGCGGGGAGCGCCCCTCGCCGCGACGCGAACTCGCGCAGCGCCTCGGCCCAGCGGGACGTGGAGTCCGCGATGACCACCGCGTGCAGACCCATGTCACGGAAGTACTCCGCCACCGTCACGCCCGTGTAGATGCTCGCCTCGCGGGCCATCATCGGCATGTTGGAGGTGTTCGCGATCACGACGGTCCGCAGCCGCAGCGCCCGCCCGGTGCGCGGGTCGACCAGCGACTGGAGCTCCTCGACGATGTCGGCCATCTCGTTGCCGCGCTCGCCGCAGCCGACGTAGACGATGACGTCGGCGTCGCACCACTTGGCGATCTGCTGCAGCAGCATCGTCTTGCCGGTCCCGAACCCACCGGGGACCGAGGCCGTGCTGCCGCGGGCGACCGGCTGGAGCAGGTCGAGGACGCGCTGGCCGGTGTGCAGCGCGGCCGGGTCGTCGACCCGGGCGCCGACCGGGCGGGGCCGGCGTACCGGCCAGGTGCTCGCCATCGCGATCGGCCGGCCCGCGACGACCGCCAGTGTCTCGTCGGCGCGGTAGGTGCCGGCCGGTACGACGCTCTCGACCGGGCCCGGCTCGCCCTCCCCAGCGTCGGGCGGCACCGTCACCCGCAGCTCGAGCGGCCCGTCGCCGCCGAGCGTGCCGATCTCCTGTCCCGGCGCCAGCCGCTCGCCGGTCGAGACCGACGGGGTGAACTCCCACCGGCGCGCGTCCCGGTTCGCCGGCCCGGCGCCGGGCTCCAGCCAGTCATCGGCGTCCGACAGCGGCCGGAGCAGGCCGTCGAAGACGCCACCGAGCAGGTGCGGGCCGAGGTACGCCGACAACGGTTGCCCGAGCGCGGTCGCGGGCGCTCCGGGAGCCAGCCCGCCGGTGTCCTCGTAGGCCTGCACCGTGAGGACGCCGTCGGCGATCGCCACCACCTCGCCCAACAGGCCGGCCGGGCCGAGGGCGACGACCTCGGACACCACCGCACCCGGGAGCCGGTCGACCTCCACGAGCGAGCCCGACACCATCGCGACCCGGCCCCGGGGCGCAGCACTGCCGGCGCTCACGGCGACCACAGCCCCGCGAGGTCGGGTCCCAGCGCCGCGAGCGCGAGGTCGACCAGGTGGTCCGGCTCGAGGGTCAGCCGGCGATCGGTCGAGACCGCGACCGGCCCGTGCTCCCCATCTCGGATGGCCGGGTCCGGGCCCAGCCGCTCGGCGGCCTCCCGCGCCACCCGGGCCCGGACGTCCGGGGCGAGCTCGCGGAGCAGCGCGGCGACACCGGCCGTCGTACGCCGCCGCAGCTCGTCGTAGGCCTCCCGCTCGGCCGCGAGCACCCGCGCGCGGGCCTCGCGCAGCGTCCTGGAGCGCTCCCCTCCGAGGGCCGCCGCCGCGTCGGCGGCTCCCTGAGCACGGGCGTCGGCCACGATCCGG
>NZ_DASWVI010000225.1:0-2381 GCF_036401255.1 Nocardioides sp.
TCGCTCCCGACGGCGCGGGCACCGGTACGGCGTCCGCGGTGGCCGAGGCGGTGCGCCGGGGCTGCCAGGTCGTGGTCGCGACGCCCGCCGGCTCGCGGGTGGCGGAGCACGCCGCCGGCCGGTGGAGCACGATCCTGCCCACCGAGACCCGCGACCAGCTGGCGACGGCGGTCGTCGTGCTGGACTACCTCGAGCGCGTCTCGCTCGGCCCGCGGGCCGACGCCGACCAGGTGGCCGCGGCGCTCGACCAGGTGGCGATCGAGTGCTCGCCGCACCGCGACCTGGCCGTCAACCCGGCCAAGATGCTCGCGATCGCCCTCGCCGACACCAACCCCGTCGTGTGGGGCGGGTCGGTCCTCGCGGCACGTGCCGCGCGCCGCGTCGCGGAGTCGATCCGGCGGGCGAGCGGCCGCACGGCGCTCGCGGGCGATGCCGAGCACCTGCTCCCGGTCCTGGAGGCGGCACGACCGCGCGACGTCTTCGACGACCCGGTGGCCGACGGCGGGGGCGAGCTGCGCCCGATGCTGCTGGTGCTCGACGACGGCGCCGAGGAGCCGTTCGTCCGGGAGCAGCGCGGCCGCCTGCAGGCCGCAGCCGCCTCACGCGGCGTCCGGGTCGAGACCGTGACCACGGACGCCCAGACCGAGGTGGCCCGCTACGCCTCCCTGCTGCTGAGCGGGCGGTACGCGGCCGAGTACCTCCGGATCGGTCTCGTGGAGGACTGAACCGGACCCCGATCGGGTAATCCCCCTAGGTGCCGACCGAGAACCCGTCGACCACGGCCCCCCTCCCACCGGCTGCCCCGCCCACGGCCACGCCGGCGGCGCGTGACCCCTGGTTCGACAACGCGAAGATGACCCTCGTCACGCTCGTGGTCGTGGGGCACGCGTGGACGTTGCTGCCCGCCACCGCGGTCGTCCAGCACCTCTACGACTTCCTCTACGCCTGGCACGTGCCGGCGTTCGTCCTCGTCACCGGCTACCTCTCCCAGCGGTTCACCTACACCCGCGTCCGGATCTGGCAGCTGGTCCGCACGGTGGCCGTGCCGTACCTCGTCTTCGAGTGCGCCCTGGCGCTGTTCCGCGTCTACGTCGGCGGCGAGGAGCTCGCCGACCTGTTCCGCGACCCGCACTGGCCGATGTGGTACCTCGCCGCGCTGTTCCTCTGGCGCCTGATGACCCCGGTCTTCCGGCCGCTGCCGGCCGGTCTGGTGGTCGCGGTGGCGATCAGCCTGATCGCCGGCATGTACGCCGGGGACACCCTCGACATCGCCCGGGTCCTGGGTCTGCTGCCGTTCTTCGTGATGGGCCTCAAGGCCACACCGGAACGCCTGGAGCTGCTGCGACGGACCCGGGTCCAGATGGCCGCCGTCGCCGTGTTCGTGGCGATCTGGGTGCTCACCACCTGGACCGACGTGTGGGCGAGCACCGAGTGGCTCTACTACCGCTCCCGCTACGACGAGATGGGCCACGCCGACGATCTCCACGCCCTGCTCACCCGGGCGCTGGTGCTGACGATCGGCACCCTCGGCGCGCTGGCGTTCCTGGCCCTCGTCCCGCGGCTCGGCGGCTGGTTCACCCGGATGGGCGCGTGGACGCTCGTCGTCTATCTCTTCCACGGGTTCGCCGTGAAGGGTGCCTCGTACGCCGGCTACGGCACCTGGGCCGACGCGCACGCCGTGATCTCCTTCGGCGTGACCACCGTCGCCGCCGTCGCGCTCGCCCTGCTGCTCGCCTGGCGCCCGGTGGCGTCCCGGCTGAGCCACGTGGTCGACCCGCTGGGCTATGCCGAGCGGCACGTGCGGCACGCCGTCGACCTCGCCGTGGTCAAGGACCAGGTCCAGCCCGAGGTGCAGGCCGAGGTCGAGGCGCTGACCGAGCCGACGACCGGCCCGACGACCGGCCCGACGACCGGCCCGGCGACCAGGCGGATGGTCGAGTCCGGGGGAGCCCGCCGGTCCTGACCACCGGAGGGTGACCAGCGCCACCTCGACGAAGGACCTTCGGTCCGGGTGGCCGCCGGTGCTCCCCGGCCAGGATGGTGGCATGACCGGAACCGGTGCGCACGAGCGCGCCCACGCGCAGGTGGTCGTGGTCGGCGGCGGCATCAGCGGGCTGGCGACGGCGTACCACCTGCGTCGGGCGCTCGGCCCGCAGGCGGTGCTCCGCGTGCTGGAGTCCGCGGCCGCACCCGGCGGCAAGGTCCACACGGTCCGCGTCGCGGGCCGGGCCGTCGACACCGGTCCGGACGCGTACCTGTCCCGGGCCCCGGAGCTCGGGGCGCTCGTCGCCGCCCTCGGGCTGGCCGACGACGTCGTCGAGCCGCACAGCTCCGGCAGCTACATCTGGTCGCGCGGTGCCCTGCGGGCGCTCCCGCCCGGC
>NZ_DASWVI010000226.1:0-1937 GCF_036401255.1 Nocardioides sp.
CGGCCGGATGCCGGTCGACTCGATCTACAGCCCCGTGCTGAAGGTGACCTACAAGGTCGAGGCCACCCGTGTCGAGCAGCGCACGGACTTCGACAAGCTCGTCATCGACGTCGAGACCAAGCCGTCGATCCGTCCCCGCGACGCGATCGCCTCGGCCGGCAAGACCCTGGTCGAGCTGTTCGGCCTGGCCCGCGAGCTCAACGTCGAGGCCGAGGGCATCGACATCGGCCCGTCGCCGGTCGACGAGCAGCTGGCTGCCGACCTCGCCCTCCCGGTCGAGGACCTGCAGCTGACCGTCCGCTCCTACAACTGCCTCAAGCGCGAGGGCATCCACACCGTGGGTGAGCTCATCAGCCGCTCGGAGCAGGACCTGCTCGACATCCGCAACTTCGGTGCGAAGTCGATCGACGAGGTCAAGGCCAAGCTGGTCGAGATGGGCCTGTCCCTCAAGGACAGCGCGCCCGGCTTCGACCCGCACGCCGCGCTCGCGGCGTACGGCGATGACGACGACGATGCCTTCGTCGAGGACGAGCAGTACTGAAACCAAACCGACCGACACCGAGTCGGCCGTCTACCCGGGTACCTCGTACGGCCCGGGAGAAATGAGAGAGATCGATGCCCAAGCCCACCAAGGGTCCCCGCCTCGGCGGCAGCCCGTCCCACCAGCGCCTGATCCTGTCGAACCTGGCCACCCAGCTCTTCGAGCACGGCCGGATCACGACGACCGAGTCGCGGGCGCGCGCGCTGCGTCCGCACGCGGAGAAGCTGATCACCAAGGCCAAGAAGGGCGACCTGCACAACCGTCGCGAGGTTCTCAAGACGATCCGCGACAAGTCGGTCGTGCACACCCTCTTCACCGAGATCGCGCCGACCTTCGCCGAGCGTCCGGGTGGCTACACCCGGATCACCAAGCTCGGCCCCCGCAAGGGCGACAACGCCCCCATGGCGGTCATCGAGCTCGTGACCGAGGCCTACCAGCCCTCGGCCCCGAAGGCGAAGAAGAAGGCCGCTCCGGCCGCCGCCGCCCCGGCTCCGGTCGAGGAGACGGCCGTCGAGGACGCTCCGACCGAGCTGACCGACGAGGCGTCTCCCGAGGAGAGCGTCATCGCCGAGGAGCAGCCCACCGAGGACGAGGCCCCCGCCGAGGAGCCCGCCGCGGAGAGCACCGAGGACGACGCCAAGGCCTGAGCCTGCTGCGTCTGACACGTTGACCCGCCCGAAACTCTCGGGCGGGTCGACGTCATTTCGGGGGCCAGTGGTGCTCGAGGAGGTGGGTGGCCTCGGGGAGGGTGAGGCCGAGGCGGCGGGCGGTGGCGACGTACGCCGCCGCGGCGTCGGCCGCCTCGGAGGAACGGCCCGCGGCCGTGGCGGCGACGAACGTGCCGCGCCGGCCCTCGGTGGTGATCACGCCGTCGGCCTCGAGCTCGCGGTAGGCGCGGGCGACGGTGTTCACCGCCAACGACAGCTCCGCGGCCAGGGCCCGGACCGTCGGGAGCCGGGTGCCGGCGGGGAGATCGCCCGCGGCGGCCCGGCTGGCGAGCTGGGTGCGCAGCTGCTCGTACGGCGCGACCGGGGAGCCCGGGTCCAGCGGATGCACCTGCATGCGGGCATGGTAGAGACATCCCCATGGAGAGCGTGCTGGTGGTGGGGGAGTCCCTGGTCGACATCGTGCACGGACCGGACGGGCGGACCACCGAGTACGCCGGGGGCAGCGCCGCGAACGTCGCGGTGGCGCTCGCGCGGCTGGGCCGGCGGGTGCGGTTCGTGACCGCGTGGGCCGACGACGAGCGGGGCAGGGTGCTGGCCGACCACGTGGCTGCTGCGGGGGTCGAGCTCGCCGGCGACCCGCACGTGCTGACCCGGACCGCGACCGCCGCCGCCACGATCGGCGCGGACGGCGCGGCGACCTACGAGTTCGACCTCGAGTGGCGGGTCCC
>NZ_DASWVI010000227.1:0-3950 GCF_036401255.1 Nocardioides sp.
CCGCGGCCGCCGCGCTGCGCCTGTTCCGGCGGCTCGACGCCCCGGCCTGGGCCGCGCGGGCACGGGCGGCCGTCGTGGCCGCGGACGTGGAGCTCGACCGGCACGGTGCCGAGGTCGTGCGAGGGGCGGAGGAGGCGGAGCGGGAGCTCCGAGAGCTCGACCTCCCCTGGGCCGCGGCCGCCACCCGGCTGCGGCGCGTGCGGCTGGCACTGCGGCGTGGCGATGCCGGCACCGCCGCTGAGCTGCTCGGCTCACTGCGTGTGCGCCGCGACGGGCCGCTCGACGTCCGGCTGCTCCATCGCGATGTCCGCGCCGAGCTGGCGACCACCGAGGGCCGGCGCGCGGGCGCGCTTCGACAGTTGCGGGCCGGCCTGACCGACCTGCACGCCTGGCAGAGCTCGTTCGGGTCGCTGGACCTGCAGACCGGGGTCGCCGGGCACGGCGTGCGCCTCGCGGCCCGGGGGCTCACGCTCGCCATCGAGTCGGGGACGCCCGGGGTGCTCTTCGAGTGGTCCGAGCGAGCCCGGATGCTGGCCAGCCGGGTGCAGCCGGTGCGGGCGCCCGAGGACGAGCAGATCGTCGCGGACCTGACCGAGCTGCGCGAGATGGCGGCTGAGAGCGGCCGGCGCGATCCTGAGCGGGAGGCGGAGCTGCGCCAACGGATCCGGGAGCGGGCCTGGCAGCACCGCGGCTCCGGCGCGGTCGCCGACCCGGTGACGCTCCCCGAGCTGCAGGCTGCATTGGCGATCGACACTGCATTGGTGGCGTACGTCGTCGCGGCCGACCGCGTGGTGGCGCTGGTCGTGACCGCCGAGGCCGCCACCTGGGTCGACCTCGGCGATCGCGAGCGCATCGACGCGCTGCTCGGCGGGTTGCTCCCCGACCTCGACGTCGCCGCGTCCGAGCTGCCGGGCGCGATGGCCGGGTTCGTCCGCGGCGAGCTCGCCGGCCGCCTTGCGTCGATCTCGAGTGTGCTGGTCGAGCCGGTGCTCGAGGCCGTCGGCGATCGCGCGGTCGTGCTCACCCCGTCCGGCGTGCTCGCCGGTGTGCCCTGGACGCTGCTGCCCGGCTTCGTCGGGCGCCCGGTCACGGTCGCGCAGTCGGCGACCTCGTGGCTCGCGCGGCGTACGACGCCGTTGCGGCTCGGTTCGGCCGGGTTCGTGGCCGGCCCGCGCGTGGCCCGGGCCGAGGACGAGGTGATCGCGGCGGCCAAGGAGTGGAAGGACGCGCGCGTGCTCACCGGCGCGGACGCCAGTGCCGCCGCGGTCTCGGAGCTCGCCGCCACCGTCGACGTGCTCCACGTCGCGGCCCACGGCCGCCATGCCGCGGAGAACGCGATGTTCTCCGGCCTCCAGCTCGCGGACGGGCCGTGGTTCGGCTACGACATCGACCAGCTGCGACAGGTCCCGGACGTGGTGGTGCTCTCCGCGTGCGAGGTCGGCCGCTCGACGGTCCGCTGGGGCGACGAGCTGATCGGCATGGCGACCGCCTGGCTGCACGCCGGCGCCCGCTGCGTGGTCGCCTCGGCGGCCGCGGTCAACGACCGGGCGGCGTACGACGTCCTCGTCGCCGTCCACCAGCAGCTCGCCGCCGGCGTCGATCCGGCGACCGCACTGGCCGCGGCGGTGCCGACCGTCTCGGCCGACACCGCCCCGGTGCCGCTGGTCTGCTTCGGTTGACCCACGCACCAGACGTATCTGTCGTCCCGAGCGCCGGTCGGCAGCAGATGCGTCTGGTGCGTGACGTATCAGGCCGCGGACGGTCGCCTCCTCATCGTCACCAGCAGGCGAGGAGGCGGCCCATGATGCACAGCACCGGTCACACCATCGACCGCACCGTCGTCGAGGACCCGCGCCCGGGGGACGTGCTGACGGTGCCGGCGGGCTCGCGGCTGCACGTGCGGTTCAGCCGCACGCTCAGCAGCTGGAGCGTCGCCGACCGCCCGGGGCACCTGGTCCCGCTCGAGGAGGGCGACCACGGGTTCGAGTTCCTCGTGTTCGGTACGCCGGAGGCCGCGCCCGACCCGCTCCGGCTGGTCCGGCAGCGTGCCGACCGCACCGGGCCCAGCGAGGTCCGTGACCTCATCGTGCTGGTCGGCTGAGGACACGGCCGCGCCGGAACACCCAGGTCCGCATCGCGACGAACCGCAGCACGGTCACCACCAGGTTGGCCACGGTCAGCACGACGACCTCGGCGCCGTGGTGGGTGTGGCCGGTCGCGTGCAGGAGCCAGAGCGCGCCGCTGGTGACCCCGAGCCCGATGCCGAACACCACGAGCCCGCGGACGTGGTGGCGCACGGCGTGCTGCCGACCCCGCACCCCGAACGTCAGCCTCCGGTTGGCGGCCGTGTTCGCCAGCGTCGTGAGCACCAGCGCCACCAGGTTGGCCCCGAACGCCGAGAGCGGGCCGCGGAGCAGCAGGTAGAGGACGGCGTACGCGAGCGTCGAGGCGACGCCGACCATCGTGAACATCGCGACCTGCAGGCCGAGCCGCCCGCCGCCGGCATCGGCCGACGCCCGCCCCAGGCGCTCGGCGACGTCGGCGACGGGCACCCGACCCGACACCAGACCGCGGCCCAGGCGGGCGATCCCGCGCAGGTCGTCGACCGCGGTGCGGACGATGTCGACGGTGCTGTCGGGGTCGTCGACCCAGTCGACCGGCACCTCGTGGATGCGCAGCCCGGCCCGCTCGGCGAGCACGAGCAGCTCGGTGTCGAAGAACCACGCGTCGTCCTCGACCAGCGGCAGCACCTCGCGGGCCACGTCGGCGCGGATCGCCTTGAACCCGCACTGGGCGTCGGAGAACCGGGCCCGCAGCGCTCCGCGCAGCAGCAGGTTGTAGCACCGCGAGATCAGCTCCCGCTTGGGTCCGCGCTCCACCCGCGAGCCGCGGCCCAGGCGGCTGCCGATCGCCAGGTCGGAGTGCCCGCTGATCAGCGGCGCCACCAGCGGCAGCAGCGCGTTGAGGTCGGTGGACAGATCCACGTCCATGTAGACCAGCACCGCCGCGTCCGAGGTCAGCCAGACCTTCTTCAGCGCCCGGCCGCGGCCCTTCTCGGCGAGATGGACGACGCGTACGCCGGCGTGGGTGTGCGCCAGTCGCCGGGCGATCACCGCGGTGCCGTCGGTGCTGGCGTTGTCCGCGATCGTCACGCGCGAGGTCCACGGCAGCGCCGCCAGGTGCTCGAGCACGCGCGCCACCGAGGCCTCGAGGTCGCGCTCCTCGTTGTAGACGGGGATCACCACCTCCAGCGTCGTGACGTCGGTGTCGACCCCGGGTCGTGGAGCTTCCCAGGGCTGGGCGGCGGTCACGACGCCGCCCCGGTCGACAGGTCGTAGAGCGTGACGCCGTCGACGGTGGTGGCGGTGAAGCTCTCCTCCACCCAGGCTGCGATCTCCGAGCTCGCGTTGCTGCCGCCCATCGACTGCCCGAAGCCCGATCCGCCGATGAACCAGTGGATCTCGCCGTCGGCGACGTACTGCTGGAACTCCTCCAGCGTCGGGCTCGGGTCGGAGCCGTTGAAGCCGCCGATCGCCATCACCGGCTCCTCGGTGGCCAACTGGTAGCCCGCCGCCGAGTTGGAGCCGACCGCGGCGGCGACCCACGTGTAGGAGTCGGCGTCCTCGAGCAGCAGCGCGGTGAGCTCGTCGCTCGGATCGCTGCCGGTGAGCAGGCCGCCGGCGCCGCCTCCGCCGGTGGGCGCACCCCCGGTCGGGCGCTGGCCCTGCGCCGTTCCGGGAGGCGCCTGTCCGGCCGCACCCGGAGGTGCACCGAACCCGCCGCGGCCGCCGGGACCGCCGAACCCGCTGGAGACCGTCGGGCCGGCCGTCGGGATCGAGCCGGTGTGCGGGGTCGAGGCGGTGCTCACGGCGTACGCCGCAGGACCGGCCAGCCCGGCGATGAGTGCCGCCGCGGCCACCGCGAGGGCAGCCCGGCGAGGCAGGTGCCGG
>NZ_DASWVI010000228.1:0-16725 GCF_036401255.1 Nocardioides sp.
CCGACCGCCGCGTCGGCCACCTCGTCGACCGTGAGGATCCGGCCGCCCGAGTGCACCAGCGCGGCACCCAGGCCGCCGGGCGTCTGCGCGTCGAGCATCGCCGTGCCCACGCCGTCGGGGCACAGCGCGTGGATGCGCACCCGCCGGGGCGTCTCGGCGGCCACCGACATCGACGCGGAGACGATGCCGGCCTTGGTGGCGGCGTACACGCTGTAGCCGGGGACCGGGCCAAGGCCCGCCAGCGAGGCCGTGTTGACGACGTCGCCGCCGCGCGCGCCGAACCCCGCCACCGCCGCCCGCATCCCCCAGAATGTGCCGAGCAGGTTGACCTCGACCACGCGGCGCACCGCCTCGTCGGAGAGGTCGCCGACCAGCCCGTCGTCGCCCACACCGGCGTTGTTGAACCACGCCGCGAGCTCGCCGTGGGCCGCCGCCGCGGCGGCCGCCTCCCCGTGCGCGTCGGGATCGCGTACGTCGAGGCCGCGGCCCTCGGCCGCCCCGATCTCCTCGGCGCACCGGCGCGCTCCGTCCGCGTCCACGTCGCCGATCACCACCGCGTAGCCGGCCGCCACCAGCCGCTCGGCGATCCCGCGTCCGATGCCTCGCGCTCCGCCCGTCACGACGGCGCTGCGGCCCGCTCCACCACTCACTGCATCCGGAGAACCCATGGCGGCAGTGTGACCGACACGCCGTTCGAACAGGTGTTTGAACCATCGGCCGTTCCTGACTACCGTTCTCCCATGGCCCCGCCGAAGACAAGCAAGAAGTCCGCCGACCCGCGGGTCGCCGAGCTGCCCGACGGCCCGCCGGACGCCACCGGGCTGACGCCGCGCCAGCAGCGCGTGCTCGCCCACATCAAGGACTCGCTCGAGCAGCGGGGCTACCCGCCCTCGATGCGCGAGATCGGCGAGGCCGTGGGGCTGACCAGCTCCTCGAGCGTGGCCCACCAGCTCAAGACCCTGGAGGAGAAGGGCTTCCTCAAGCGCGACCCGCACCGGCCGCGCGCCCTCCAGGTCGTGCTGCCCGAGCTGGCCGCGCGCCGAGCCGTGTCGAGCGCAGAGGAGTCCGGCTTCGACGAGACCGGCGTGGGCGACGCGCTGCCGCCGGCCCAGTACGTCCCCGTCGTCGGGCGGATCGCGGCCGGCGGCCCGATCCTCGCCGAGGAGCGGGTCGAGGAGGTCTTCCCGCTCCCTCGCCAGCTCGTCGGCGACGGCCAGCTGTTCTTGCTGGAGGTGCGCGGCGACTCGATGATCGAGGCGGCCATCTGCGACGGCGACTACGTCGCGATCCGCCAGCAGCCCACGGCGGAGAACGGCGAGATCGTGGCCGCGATGATCGACGGCGAGGCGACCGTCAAGACCCTGCAGCGGCGGGACGGAAATGTGTGGCTTCTGCCTCACAACCCCGCCTACGATCCGATTGACGGCACCCACGCCACCATCCTCGGTAAGGTGACTGCAGTGCTGCGCCGGGTCTGACGCCCCGAAGGTCGGGGAATTACCTGAGCAGACCCTGGTGTTGAGTCCGGGTGGATCCCGGATGCCTCAGGGAGGGCGCATGAACAACGCTGGTGCTGTGTCGACAGCACCTGCGCTTGCCCGCACCCATCCGTGGCCCCGTTGGGCGCGCGGCATCTTCGAGCTCCTGCTCATCGTCGCGCTCTGGGTCGTCTACAGCCTCGCCCGGCTGCTGGCCGACACCAACATGAAGCCGGCGCTGCACCGCGCCAACGAGTTGCTGCACATCGAGGGCATCATCGGCATCCAGTGGGAGACGCCGCTGAACCAGCTGTTCAGCGACTACCGCGTGATCGGCCTGGCCGGCAGCTACTGGTACGCCACCTTGCACTACGTCGTCACCGCCGCCGTGCTGGTGTGGCTCTGGCGGCTCGGCGCCGACCGCTACGGCCCGGCGCGCCGCGCCCTGGTGATCGGCACGCTGCTCGGCCTGATGGCCTACATCTCCCTGCCGACCGCGCCGCCGCGGTTCATCGGCGGGTACGTCGACGTCCTCAGCCTGCACGCGGCCGACGGCTGGTGGGGTGCCGACGCGTCCGCGCCGCGCGGGCTCGGCGGGCTGACCAACGAGCTCGCGGCGTTCCCGTCCCTGCACGCCGGCTGGGCGCTGTGGGTCGCGATGGCCCTGCAGATCTACGCCACCCGCAAGTGGGTCCGCACGCTCGGCTGGCTCTACGCGCTGGGCACCGTCATCGTGATCGTCGGCACCGGCAACCACTGGGTGATCGACGCGATCGTCGGCTGGATGGTCATCGTGCTGGGCTGGGCGGCCGCCGAGGCGATCGGCCGGGTGCGGTTGCGCCAGGTCCTCGCCCGCGCGCTGCGCCGCCGACCGCGCGACCCCGGCCTCGTGCTGACCGCGCCGCCGGCACGCGCCGGAGACCACGACGACCTGGACGACACCGAGGACGAACTCGACGGACGGTTGGTCGACTCCGGCCCGTGACCCACCCGTGATCCCCCCGGGGATCCGGACGGTGTCCGTCGGGTGAACAGACGGTTCTCACACTCCTCGGCGCGTGCCCTCGGCACGGGATCCGTCGTTCACTGAGGCGTGACCACGCTCGATCGCCGTACTCTCCTCGCCACCGGCACCGCCGCGACGGCCGCCGCCACCACCGCCGGCCTCGTCACGACCCGTGCCGACGCTGCGCCGACCGCGACCAGCGGGACGCAGCGCGCCGCGCGCCGGTGCTTCCGGCACGGAGTCGCCTCCGGCGACCCGCTGCCCGACGCGGTCCTGATCTGGACCCGGCTCACGCCGACCCCGGCCAGCACCCCCGGGTCCGGGAAGGGTCCGCGCGCCGAGGTGACCTGGGAGGTCGCGACCGACGCGGGCTTCCGCCGGGTCGTGCGCCGCGGCCGGTTCCAGACCGGGCCGGGCCGCGACCACACCGTCAAGGTCGACGTGACCGGCCTCGAGCCGGACACGTGGTACCACTACCGCTTCCGGTACGACGGGGTCGCCAGCCCGGCCGGTCGCACCCGCACCGCGCCCGCCGCGGACGCCAGCCCCGACCACGTGCGGTTCGGCGTGGTCTCCTGCGCCAACCTGCAGGCCGGCTGGTTCTCGGCGTACCGCGGCCTCGCCGAGCGCGACGACCTCCACGCGGTGCTGCACCTGGGCGACTACCTCTACGAGTACGGGCCGGGCCAGTACGGCTACGGCATCACCGACCGCGACATCCGCAGCCACGTGCCCGCCCACGAGATGGTGTCGCTGGCCGACTACCGCCAGCGGCACGCCCAGTACAAGCAGGACCCCGACCTGCAGGCGCTGCACGCGAAGTACCCGTGGATCATCACCTGGGACGACCACGAGGTCGCCAACGACGCCTACCGCGACGGCGCCGAGAACCACAACCCCGACCTCGGCGAGGGCGACTTCCGGCTGCGCCGCGCCAGGGCGCACCGCGCCTACGACGAGTGGATGCCGGTGCGGATGGACGGCACCGCCCGGCTGCGTGACGGCGACCGGCTGTTCCGCCGGCTGCGGTTCGGGCAGCTGGCCGAGATCAGCATGCTCGACCTGCGCAGCTATCGCGACGCGCAGGCCGCCGCGCCCAGCGGGGAGGTCAGCGACCCCGACCGGACGATCCTCGGGCGCCAGCAGCTCGACTGGCTCAAGGCCTCACTGGCGCGCGGCCGGGCGCAGTGGAAGATCATCGGCAACCCGGTGATGATCGCGCCGGTCACGTTCGCCGGCCTGCCGCACGACCTGATCGACCCGGTCAACGACGTGACCGGGCTGCTCCCCCGCGACGGCGTCCCCTACAACGTCGACCAGTGGGACGGCTACACCCACGACCGGCGCGAGGTGTTCCAGCACATCCGCGACCACCAGGTCACCGACGCGCTGTTCGTCACCGGCGACATCCACTCGGGCTGGGCGTGCGAGCTGCCCTACGACAAGGCGACCTACCCGGTCGGCGACTCCGCGGGCGTGGAGTTCGTCTGCTCCTCGGTGACCTCGAACAACCTCAAGGACATCACCGGCACCCCGCCGCGGACCACGAGCACCGCGGTCGAGGGGATCATCAAGACCGCCAACCGGCACGTGAAGTACCTCGACTTCGACAGCCACGGGTTCTCCGTGCTCGACGTGACCGCGACCCGCGCCCAGATGGACTGGTACGTGATCGGCGACCGCGCCGAGCGCGACACCCCGATCACCTGGTCGGTCTCCTACGCGACCAAGACCGGCACCGGCCGCGTCGAGCGGGTCGAGGAGCCGGTGTGAGCGCCCCGCTGCACGCCGACCGGCGTACCTTCCTCAAGGCCGGGGCCGCCGGCCTGGTGTTCTCCACGATCGCCGGCGCGCCGGCGCTGGCGGCCGACCGCAGCCGCAAGCGCGCCTACGTGCTGGTGATCGACGGCTGCCGGCCCGAGGAGATCGACTCGGGCCTGACGCCCAACCTCGCGGCGCTGCGCGACGGCGGGCTGCGGTTCCCACGGGCCGCGTCGATGCCGGTGATGGAGACCATCCCCAACCACGTGATGATGATGACCGGGTTGCGCCCGGACCGCACCGGCGTGCCCGCCAACTCCGTCTACGACCGCGAGCTCGGCAAGGTCCGTGACCTGGACCGGCCCTCCGACATCCGCTGCGACACGCTGATCGGCCGGCTCAATCGCCGCGGCCACACCACCGGGACCGTGCTCAGCAAGACCTACCTGTACGGCGTCTTCGGCGGCCGCGCCACGCACCGCTGGGAGCCGAGCCCGACGCTGCCGATCACCAACCACGCCCCGGACGCGTTCACGATCGACGCGGCGATCGCGATGCTGGAGGAGTTCGACCCGAACCTGATGTTCGTCAACCTCGGCGACATCGACCGGTTCGGGCACGCCGATCTCACCGGCACCACGCTGCGGCTGGCCCGGCGACTCGCGCTCGCCGACACCGACCTGCAGGTGCAGCGGTTCGTCGACGCCCTGAAGGAGCAGGGGGTCTGGGAGCGGTCCGTGGTCATCGTGCTCGCCGACCACTCGATGGACTGGTCGACGCCCGACAAGGTGATCAGCCTCAGCGGCCCGCTCGGGGCCGACCCACTGCTGGCCGGCAACGTGCAGATCGCCGACAACGGCGGCGCCGACCTCCTGTACTGGACCGGCCCCGAGGAGCAGCGCGCCGAGGCCGTCGGCCGGATGCGGGAGATCGCCCGCGCCCAGCAGGGCGTGCTGGCGGCGTACCCCTCGACCGCGCCGTGGCTGCGGCTGGGTCCTGAGGCCGGCGACGTCGTGGTGTTCTGCCAGGCGGGCTGGCGGTTCAGCGACCCCGACCTGTTCGCCAACCCGATCCCCGGCAACCATGGCCACCCCGCCACCCGCTCGATCCCGTTCTTCATCGGCGGCGGCCACCCGCGGGTCCCGCGGGAGACGGCGTCGACGCGGGTCGCACACACCGTCGACGTCGCGCCGACGCTCGCGGCGTTCTTCGGTGTCGGTGGGCCTCGCGGCGGTTATGACGGCCGGGCCCTGCTCTGATTGAGTAGGAGCGTGCGCCTGCGTCGTGTCCTCGCCCTGGCCGCGACCGCCGCGGTCGCCGTCTCGCTGATCGGCGTCCCCTCCCAGGCCCAGGAGCGCACCCCGGCGCAGGACCCGGGCGTGCGGACCGACGCGAGCTCCCGGGTCGCGGCCCGGGCGCTGGTCCAGGCGCGCGAGGTCCTGTGGGGTGACCGGCGCGGCGACGCGACGCTCGCCCTGCGCGAGCTGCGCCGCCACCGCGACGAGCTCTCCGCCGGCGACCGGGCCAGCGCCGACCTGCTGCTGGCGCGGCCGACGACCGGGCGGACCACGTGCTTCACCACCGTGTGCGTGCACTGGTCGGCGACCGGCGCGGGCCGGTCCACCGCCGACTACGTGCAGCAGGTCGCCGACACCGCCGAGCACGTGCTCGAGACCTACGCCGCCGCCGGCTACCGCGGCCCCGAGGCCGACGGGACCCGCGGCGGCAACGGACTGCTCGACATCTACCTGCAGGACCTGGGCTCCCAGGGCCTCTACGGCTACTGCGACAGCGACCGCGAGCCGCCGACCGACGGTCCCTACGACACCTGGGCCTACTGCGCGTTCGACAACGACTACGCCGAGTTCCCCAGCCACACGCCGCTGGAGAACCTCCAGGTCACCGCCGCGCACGAGCTCTTCCACGCGGTGCAGTTCGCCTACGACTACTACGAGGACGCCTGGTTCATGGAGGCCACCGCCACCTGGGCCGAGGACGAGCTCTACGACGACGTCGACGACAACCTGCAGTACCTCCCCACCAGCCCGCTGGCCCAGCCCCGCAAGGCCATGGACCACTTCTCCAGCACCGGCCTGCGGCAGTACGGCGACTGGATCTTCTTCCGCTACCTGACCGAGCACCTGACCGAGCGCGCGGGCGGGCTGCCGACGTTCGTCCGCGACGTCTGGGAGCTGGCCGACGGGGCGAAGAACGGGCCCGACGACTACTCGATCGCCGCGGTCGACCATGCGCTGGCCGCGCGCGGTGAGAACCTGCGCGAGACGTGGGCGGCCTTCGCCGCCGCGAACCGGCGCCCGCGCGCGGCGTACGACGAAGGGCGCGCCAACCGTTACCCGTCGGCCCGGCCGGGCGTGAGCGTGGAGCTCTCCGGCAGCCACCGCGACACCGGCTGGACGACGAGGCGGGTCGACCACCTGGCGAGCATCACCTACCGGCTCACCCGGGCGCCGCGGATGGCGGCCAGCCGGCTCCGGCTGCGCCTCGACCTGCCGGCGACCGCCCGGGGATCGGGCGCGGTCGTCACCATCTATCGCGAGGCCGGCCGGACCGTGACCGTCCCGCTGCGGCTCTCCGGGAGCGGCGACGCCACCCGCAAGGTGGCCTTCGGCCGAGGCGTCACCCGGGTCGAGGTCACCCTGGCCAACGCGGGCATCGACTACAAGTGCTGGCGCCAGCAGGACACCGGCTACTCGTGCCGGGGCCGCTCCGAGGACGACGACCTGCCGATGCGACTCCGGGCGACCGCCGTCCGATAGCCCAGTTGGGTCATGCGCCCGGGGCGGCACCGTAGTTCGGCACCGGCCTGAGCGCGACGGCGTGGAAGCTCAAGGTCGGCCTCGACCTGCCCGACACCTCGACGGGCTCGGCGGCGGCGATCACCGTCTACAAGAGGTCGGGCGCCCCGCAGGTCACGATCGTCCCGCTGAGCTCGAGCGGTGCCGCCACCCGGAAGGTCGCCTTCGGATCGCGCGGCGTGAGGTACGTCGAGGTCTCGATGGTCAACGCCGGCACCCGCTACGACTGCTGGACGCGTGGCGCCTACTCGTGCCAGGGCAGCTCGCTCGACGACGGGCGCAAGGTGTCGGTGCGGGCTACTGCGGTGAAGTAGTCGCGAGCCTGGCCAGCGCCTGGCGGGCCACCGCCGGGTCGGTGGTCGTCCACATCGGCGGCAGGCTGGCCTTGAGGAACCCGCCGTACCTCGCCGTCGCGAGCCGGGGGTCGAGGACCGCGACGACCCCACGGTCGGCGTGGGTGCGGATCAGCCGGCCCGCGCCCTGGGCGAGCAGCAGCGCCGCGTGGGTGGCCGCGACCTGCATGAAGCCGTTGCCGCCGGCCTGGTCGGCGGCCTTCTGGCGGGCGCTGAGCAGGGGGTCGTCGGGGCGTGGGAACGGGATCCGGTCGATGAGCACCAGCTGGCAGGTGTCGCCGGGCACGTCGAGGCCCTGCCAGAGGCTGAGCGTGCCGAACAGGCAGGTGTGGGGGTCGCCGACGAACTGGGCGGCGAGCTCGGGCAGCTGGGCGTCGCCCTGGGCGAGCGTGGTCAGGTGGGGCAGCCGCTCGCGCACCGCCTCGGCGGCGGTCTCGGCGGCCCGGCGGCTCGAGAACAGCCCGAGCGTGCGGCCCTCCGCGGCGTCGACGAGCTCGACGATCTCGTCGAGCTGGGCGGCCCCCAGCCCGTCGCGGCCCGGCGGCGGCAGGTGGCGGGCGACGTAGAGGATCGCCTGGCGGCCGTAGTCGAACGGGCTGCCGACGTCGATGCCCCGCCACGGCAGGGCGTGCTCGCCGACCGGGGTCTCGACCACCGGGTCACCGTCGACGATGCGCTCGGACGGTTTGAGCCCCACGCTCGTGGCCACGGAGGAGAAGTCGCCGCCGAGCATCAGCGTCGCCGAGGTGAACACCACGGTCTTGTCGCTGAGCAGCTTGTCGCGCATCGGCCCCCACACCTGCAGCGGCGCCACGCACAGCCGCGGCGGCATCCGCTCGGTGCCCTCGCTGAGCCACAGCACGTCGGCGTCGGATCCGGCGGCCATCCGCTCGGCAGTGGCGAACACCTCCTGGACCGCGCCCTTGGCCTGCTGGCGGCCGGCGTCGGCCTCCTCGGAGGCGTCGGCCTTGGGGTAGGCCGAGACGCAGGCCCGCGCCGCGTCGCGGACCAGCACCAGGGCGTCGGCCAGCTGCTCGGGGACCCGCTCGAACCGGCCCGGCCGCGCCTCGTTGATCGCCTCGCGCAGGGCGTCGGCGGCGTCGGCCAGGTCGTCTGCCTGCGAGCCGTCGACGTGGCGCTGGCTGCGCCGCGCCGCCCGCTCGACCTCCGCGGCCCACAGCTCGTCGGTGGCGGCCTGGGTCACCCGCGTGGTGAGCTCGTGCGCCTCGTCGATCACCACGACGTCGTACTCCGGGATCATCGGCACACCCTCGATCGCGTCGATCGCGAGCAGCGAGTGGTTGGTGACGACCAGGTGGGATCGGTGCGCCTTCTCCTTGGCCAGCTCGGCGAAGCACTCCTGGCCGAACGGGCACTTGGCCGCACCCAGGCACTCGCGGTGGTTGACGCTCACCTGGCGCCACTCGCGGTCGGTGTGGCGCGGGGCGTTGTCGCGCTCGCCGGTGCCGCCGCCCTCGGCCTCCTCCTCGGCCCAGGCGCGCAGCTCGAGGACCTTCTTGCCGAGCGATCCCTCGGGCAGCTCGACCAGGGCGCCCTGGTCGTCGGGGACGCCCTCGCGGATGCGGTGCAGGCAGGCGTAGTTGGAGCGGCCCTTGAGCACGGCGTAGCTGGTGTCGACGCCTGCGTGCTTCACCGCCTCGACGAGTCGCGGCAGGTCGCGCTCGACGAGCTGGTGCTGGAGCGCCAGGGTCGCGGTCGCGACCACCACCCGCTGGTCGTGCAGCAGGCTCGGCACCAGGTAGGCCAGGGACTTGCCGGTGCCGGTGCCGGCCTGGACGAGCAGGTGCCGGCCGGCGTCCATCGCCTCGGCGACCTCCTCGGCCATCCGCACCTGTCCCGCGCGCTCCTGGCCGCCCAGCGCCGCCACCGCGGTGCCGAGCAGCTCGGTCACGGCCGTCACCGGGGACGTCGCGGGTGGGGCTTCGGGCACCCGAGAACCCTAGCCGCGCCCCCGGACACCCGATGCTCCGTGCCACCGTCCGGATGTGCTCGCGCCTGGCGCCGGGTCTGGTCATCTGGCCGCCACCTCAGCTGTAACGCCGTGTTACCCCGTCCTCCGACCGCGCTGCAACATGGTGGGAAGGAGGGGTAAACGGGCGTTACAGCGAGCGGCGGCGCTCAGTCGTCGCTGGAGGAGACGTCGAACGCCGGCACCCCGGCGGCGCACTCGGCCCTGAGCTCGGTCTCGCGGCCCTCCTCGCCCTGGCCCTCGAAGGGCACCTCGAGGTGCTCGGGGCCGGGGTCGCCGACCTCGGCTGCTGCCCGAGCTCGTCGACCTCGACAAGTGGGGCTATCCGATCGTCCGCGGCGAGGTCACCCCCGACCTGCTCGACGACGCCCGCGCCGCCGTCCGGATGTGCCCGCGGCTGGCCCTGCGGCTGGTCACCTGAGCAGGCCGCCGCCAGCTGTAACGCCGTGTTACCCCTTCCTCCGACCATGGTGCAACAGGGCCGGGAGGTGGGGTAACACGGCGTTACAGCGAGGCGCCGCAGCCCGGAGCGGCGCTCAGTCCGAGGTCGCGAACGCCGCGTCGAAGGCGGCGGCGGGGGCGTCGAAGGCGAGCCGGCGGACGAACGCGAGGGCCTCGGGCGCGCCGACCAGGCGGTCCATGCCGGCGTCCTCCCACTCGACCGAGATCGGTCCGTCGTAGCCGATGGTGTTGAGCATCCGGAAGCACTGCTCCCACGGCACGTCGCCGTGGCCGGTGGACACGAAGTCCCAGCCGCGACGCGGGTCGGCCCAGGCCAGGTGCGAGCCGAGCCGGCCGTTGCGACCGTTGCCGGTCAGCCGCTTCGCGTCCTTGCAGTCGACGTGGTAGATCCGGTCCTGGAAGTCCCAGAGGAACCCGACCGGGTCGAGGTCTTGCCACACGAAGTGCGAGGGGTCCCAGTTGAGGCCGAACGCCTCGCGGTGCCCGATCGCCTCCATGGTCCGCACGGTGGTCCAGTAGTCGTAGGCGATCTCGGAGGGGTGCACCTCGTGGGCGAACCGCACGCCGCACTCGTCGAAGACGTCGAGGATCGGGTGCCACCGGTCGGCGAAGTCCTGGTAGCCGGCGTCGATCATCTCCTGGGAGGCCGGCGGGAACATCGCGACGTACTTCCAGATCGAGGAGCCGGTGAACCCGATGACGGTCTTGACGCCGAGCTTCTGCGCGAGCCGCGCGGTCAGCTTCATCTCCTCGGCGGCGCGTTGCCGCACGCCCTCGGGCTCGCCGTCGCCCCACATCTTCGCCGACAGGATCGCCTGGTGGCGCGCGTCGATCGGGTCGTCGCAGACGGCCTGGCCCTTGAGGTGGTTGGAGATCGCGTAGACCTTCAGCCCGTACTTCTCCAGCAGGTCGAGCTTGCCCTGCACGTAGGCGTCGTCGTCGGCCTGCCAGGGGTCGAGGTGGTCGCCCCAGCAGGCGATCTCGAGCCCGTCGTAGCCCCACTCCGACGCGAGCCGGGCGACCTCCTCGAACGGCAGGTCGGCCCACTGCCCGGTGAACAGCGTGATGGGTCGTGGCATGGTGCGTTCCTTCCTTGGTGGTGGGGCTCAGCGCACGCCGAGCAGGTGCTCCATCGCGAGCTGGTCGAGGGCCTCCATCGCGACGCTGCGGGAGCGCAGCGCCTCGAGGTCGTACGACGCATTGCGGATGTCGTCGAGGGACTCGCCGGGCGCCACGGTCGGCTCCCGGAGCTCGGCGACGCCGGCGGCGTCGAGGGCGGCCGCGACCTCGGGGTCGGCGCGGAACGCCTGCACCCGCTCGCGCAGGATCAGGTAGTTGCGCATGCAGCCGCGCGCGGACTCCCAGACCCCGTCGACCGCCTCGGCCCGCGGCGGCTTGTAGTCGAAGTGCACGTAGCCGTCGTAGCGCAGGTCGGTGCCGGCGCCGAGCATCGCGTCGACGGTCCAGAACGCACCGCGCAGGTTGCCCGCCCCGAAGCGCAGGTCCTGGTCGAACCGCGGCCCGTGCTGGCCGTTGAGGTCGATGTGGAACAGCTTGCCGTGCCACAGCGCCTGGGTGATGCCGTGCGCGAAGTTGAGCCCGGCCATCTCCTCGTGCCCGACCTCGGGGTTGAGGCCCACCAGCTCGGGGTGGTCGAGCTCGTCGATCAGTGCCAGCGCGTGCCCGATGCTCGGGAGCAGGATGTCGCCGCGCGGCTCGTTGGGCTTGGGCTCGAGCGCGAACCGGATCGGGTAGTCCTGCTCCTTCACGTACGCGCACACGGTGTTGAGCGCGTCGCGGTAACGGTCGAGCGCGGCCGCGATGTCCTTGCTGCCGCCGTGCTCGGCGCCCTCGCGGCCGCCCCACATCACGAACGTCTGCGCGCCCAGGGACGCCGCGAGGTCGATGTTGCGCAGCACCTTGGCCAGCGCGTAGCGGCGCACCTCCCGGTTGTTCGCGGTGATCGCGCCCTCCTTGAAGACCGGGTCGGAGAACGTGTTGGTGGTGACCATCTCGACGACCAGCCCGGTCTCGTCGAGGGCCGTGCGGAACCGGCCCAAGGTGGCCTCGCGCTCGGCGTCGTCGGGCAGCAGGTCGTCGTCGTGGAACGTCACGGCGGCGGCGCCGAGCTCGGCGAGACGGTACGTCGCGGCCACGGGGTCGAGCAGCTCGCGGCTGGCCGGGCCGAACACGTCGACCCCCTGCCAGCCCACGGTCCACAGGCCGAAGGAGAACTTGTCCTCGCGGGTCGGGGTGTAGCGATCGTCAGCCATCGATGGGGATCTCCTGCCAGGTACGGGTCTCGGAGCTGGCCTCGACGGCGTCCAGCACGCGCTGGACCTGGAGCCCGTCGGCGAAGCTCGGTGCGGGGTCGGTGCCCTCGGCGATCGCACCGACCAGGTCGACGACCTGGTGGGTGAAGCCGTGCTCGTAGCCGAGTCCGTGGCCGGCCGGCCACCAGTGCCCGACGTACGGGTGCGTCGGCTCGGTGACGAGGATCCGCCGGAACCCGGCGGTGTCGGCGTCCTGGGTGCCGTCGTAGAACTCCAGGACGTTCATGTCCTCGAAGTCGAAGGCGAGGCTGCCGCGGGAGCCGTTGATCTCGATCCGGATCGCGTTCTTGCGGCCGGTCGCGAAGCGCGTCGCCTCGAACACCCCCATCGCCCCGCCGGTGAAGGTCGCGAGGAACGACGCGGCGTCGTCGACGGTGACCGGGCCGCGCTCGGTGGTGGACCCACCGCCGCCGAGGCTGCCGGCGGTCTCGCCGGCCGGGTAGGGGCGCTCCTTGACGAACGTCTCCAGCCGCCCGGTGACCTCACGGATCCGGTCGCCGGTGATGTACTGGGTGAGGTCGACGACGTGGGCGCCGATGTCGCCCAGGGAACCGGAGCCCGCCTTCGCCTTGTCCAGGCGCCACGACAGCGGTGCGTCGGGGTCGACGATCCAGTCCTGGAGGTACTGCGCGCGCACGTGCCGGATCTCCCCGATCCGGCCTTCGGCGACCAGCCGCCGGGCCAGTCCGATGGCGGGCACCCGGCGGTAGGTGAAGCCGACCATCGAACGGACGCCGTGCGCGTGCGCCCGCTGGGCCGCGGCGGTCATCGCCTCGGCCTCGGCGACGGTGTTGGCGAGCGGCTTCTCGCACAGCACGTGCTTGCCCGCGTCGAGCGCGGCGATCGCGATCTCGGCGTGGGTGAACCCAGGGGTGCAGATGTCGACGAGGTCGACGTCGTCGCGGGTGACGGCCTCGCGCCAGTCGGCGGAGCTGGCCTCCCAGCCGAGCCGGTCGGCCGCGGCCGCGGCCCGCCCGGCGTCGTGGCCGACCACGAGCGACATCCGGGGCGAGAGCGGCAGGTCGAAGAACCGTGGGGCGGTGCGCCACGCCTGGGAGTGGGCGTTGCCCATGAACGCGTGCCCCACCATCGCGACGCGCAGGGTGGGACGGGGTGACTCAGCGGATGACGGGGTCATTGCGGGCTCCTGTGTGGTGTGCGTGCCCGCCCCCGGGACGGAGGCGGGGGCGGGCACGCGGCGTACGCCGGTGCGGTCGAGCGCCGGATCGATCAGGACTCGAACGCGCTGTCGATGTACTGGTCGACGTTGTCGGCGGTCACCACGGGGGCGTACAGCTGGACGGTGCGGGGCACCTCGACCTCGACAAGGTCGGCCAGCGCCTTCTGCTGCACGAGGAGCCGAGCCAGGCGGATGCCGTCGGCGGCCTGGGTCGACGGGTAGATGACCGTCGCCTTGAGCACGCTGTCACCGGACTGGATGGCCTCCATCGCGTTCTTGGAGCCCGCGCCGCCGATCATCGTGAACTCGTCGCGGCCGGCGTTCTCGATCGCCGCGAGGACGCCGACGCCCTGGTCGTCGTCGTGGTTCCAGAGGAAGTCGATCTTCGGCGCGGCCTGGAGCAGCTGCTCGGCGGCGTCGGAGCCGCCCTCGACGGTGAAGTCGGCGGCGACGCGGTTGTCGACGTCGAGGCCGCACTCGGCGAGCGCGTCCTTGAAGCCCTGGCTGCGGTCCTGCGTCAGCGGCAGCGAGTCGATGCCGGCGATCTCGGCCACGATGGCGTTCTTGTCGCCGCCGGCGTTCTCGCAGACGTACGCGCCGGCCGAGACGCCCATGCCGTAGTTGTCGCCGAGGACGGTGACGCGGGCGGCGTTGGGGTCGTCGAACTCGCGGTCCACGTTGATGACCGGGATGCCGGCGTCCATCGCCTTGAGCGCGATGGGCGTCATCGCGGCGCCGTCGAAGGGCAGCAGCACGATCGCGTCGACCTTGTCGTTGATGAACGTCTCGACCTGGCTGATCTGGACGGCGACGTCGTTGGTGCCCTCGGCGACGCGCAGCTCGATGTCGTCGTACTTCGCGGCCTCCTTCTTGGCCGACTCGGTGATCGAGCCCATCCAGCCGTGGTCGGCGGCGGGTGCCGAGAAGCCGATGACGACCGTGTCGCCGGTCTCGTCGTTCGAGCCGGCCGGCGCGGCCGCGGGGGCGCCGGCGTCGTCGTTGCCGGCGTCGTCGCCGTCGCTGTTGCTGGTGCAGGCGGTGAGCGCGAGGACCGCGAGCCCGGCGACGAGACCGGTGGCGAGCCGCTTCCTGCTCTTCGAGGTGGTGGACCGCAGGGACATGGTGGTGCTCCTTGCTCGTGCAGATGGGGTGGTGCGGGTGGTGGTGCAGTGGTGGCGCGGCGGACCGCTCGGTGCCGCTCGGTGCCGCTAGGTGGTGTTGCTCCGAGACGCCAACCGCTGCTGCAGGAGCACGGCGGCGACGATGATGGCTCCCTTGAAGAGCGACTGCTCGGAGAAGGAGCGGTTGTTGAGGATGAAGATGTTGGTGAGCGTCGAGAAGATGAGGACGCCGAGCACGGTGCCGACGATCGTGCCGCGGCCACCGGTCAGCAGGGTGCCGCCGATGACGACCGCGGCGATGGCATCGAGCTCGTAGAGGTTGCCGTGGGTGGAGCTGCCGGTCGTGGTGCGGGCCACCAGCAGCAGGGCAGCGATGCCCGCGCAGACGCCGACGAGGACGTAGAGGTAGACGGTGTGCCGCTTGACGTTGATGCCCGCGAGGCGGGCGGCCTCCGGGTTGCCGCCCACGGCGACGGTGCGGCGGCCGAACGTGGTGCGGTTGAGCAGCACCCAACCGATCGCCGCGACGATCGCGAAGATCCAGATCGAGACGTCGACGCCGAGGATCTCCCGGTTGAAGAAGTCCTTGAAGCCGCTGACGTCGGTGCCCTTGGCGCCGAGGATCTGGGTCTTCTTGTCGCTGATGATCTCGGCGAGGCCGCGGGCGCTGGCCAGCATCGCCAGCGTCATGATGAACGGCACGATGTTGCCGTAGGCGATCAGCAACCCGTTCACCAGGCCGCAGCCGGCCCCGACGAGGATCGCGATCAGGACCATCATGGTCCAGTGGGTGTCCTCGGCGAACTGCTGGCTGGCCAGGGTCGTGCACCAGACCGACGACAGCGCGACGATCGCGCCGACCGACAGGTCGATGCCGCCGCCGATGATCACGAACGTCATGCCGATGCTGACGACGCCGATGGTGGCGGCGAGCCGCAGCACCGTCAGCGCATTGTCGGTGGAGCTGAACCGGTCGCCCGCGCTGACCGCGCCGACGACGCAGATCAGCGCCAGCGCGACGACGAGCCCCGCGTTGCGGCCGACGCTGGTCCGCAGCAGGCCGAGGACCGGGTTGGCCTCGCGGTCGGTCTCGAGCGCGGCCCGCTCGACGCGGGCGGTGTCCTGGCTCATTCGGGGCCCCCGTGGAATCGTGGGATGGAGGAGCGGAGCGGGGGAATCACGCGATTCCGTGGGGTGTTCATGCCGGAACCCTTCCTTCCATGACGAGGTCGAGGACCCCTGCCTCGTCGATCGCGGTGGCGGCGGACTCGTGGACGACCTCGCCCTCCCGGACCACGAGGACCCGGTCCGCCAGGCCGAGCACCTCCTCGATCTCGCTGGACACGACCACGACGGCGACGCCGCGGTCGGCGAGCGAGCGGATCAGCTGGTAGATCTCCGAGCGGGCGCCGACGTCGACGCCGCGGGTGGGCTCGTCGAGCAGCAGCACCCGGCAGTCGCGCAGCAACCAGCGTGCGAGCACGATCTTCTGCTGGTTGCCGCCCGACAGGGTGTTCGCGGCGCGGGTCACGCCCGCCGGACGTACGTCGAGGCTGGTGGTCAGCTCACCGGCTCGCCGGCGCTCCTCACGCTGGTCGAGGAAGCCGAGGCGCGCGAACCGGACCATCGAGGAGACCGTGATGTTCTTGTAGACGGCCTCGTCGAGCAGCAGGGCCTGGCTCTTGCGCTCCTCGGGCGCCAGGCCGATGCCGGCTCGGACCGCGTGGCCGACCGAACCGCGACGCACCCGCCTGCCGTCGACGGTGACGGTGCCGGACGACGCGCGGCGGGCGCCGTACACGGTCTCGAGGATCTCCGAGCGCCCGGCGCCGACCAGGCCGGCGAGCCCGACGATCTCGCCGGCGCGCACGGTGAGGTCGACGCCCGTGAACACGCCGGCGAGACCGAGGTCCCGCACCTCGAGCACGGGGGTGCCGAGGTCGGGGGTCGTCCCCGCACGCGGCGGGAAGACGTACTCGATGGAGCGGCCGGTCATCAGCCGGATCAGCTCCGCGGTCGGGGTGTCGGCGACCGCGAGTCCGGTGGCCACGGTGCGGCCGTCCTTGAGGACGGTGATCCGGTCGCCGATCTCGCGGATCTCCTCCAGCCGGTGGGAGATGTAGACGACCGCGACGTTCTCGGCGGCGAGGTCCCGGATCACCCGGAAGAGGTTGTTGACCTCCTCCTGGTCCAAGACGGCCGACGGCTCGTCGAGGATCAGCAGG
>NZ_DASWVI010000229.1:0-5612 GCF_036401255.1 Nocardioides sp.
GCTGCACCACCGCGGCCGACCAACGGGTCACGCTGAGCCAGCGGACACCGTCGAGCAGGCCGCCGAGCAGGCCCTCCCAGACCAGCAGGTAGATCAGCCCGATCACCACCGCGTGCCGGGTCAACACCGACAGCAGCGCGAACAACGAGCAGTAGGCGAGGCCGCCCAGCAGCGCGCCGAGCGCGAATCCGAGCGCGAACGACGGCGTGTCGGCGCGCAGGATCAGACCCGCGCCGAGCACCGGGACCGCCGCGAACGCCACCACGCAGGCGCCGGCGACCAGGAGCTTGCTGGCCACGATCGTGTGCCGGGAGATCGGCTTGGCCAGCAGGTAGGAGATCGACCCGTCGTCGATCTCCGGCGCCAGCAGGCCCGAGGTCGCGAGCAGCGCGACCAGCGGCACGACGACCACGAGCCCGAGACCGTAGAGCGTGTGCCGCGAGCCCATCTCGTCCTGGCCGACCAGCGCCCGCGACAAGATCGCGAGACCGACCAGCACCACCGGCAGCACGAACAGCAGCGCCCCGCGCCAGCGCCCGAAGATGCTCTGCGCGCCCAGCCGGACGATCGTGCGGGAGACCGCCGGCGCACTCATGACGACACCAGGTAGGAGAACACGCTCTCCAGGGACTCGTCGGTCGGCGTCACCTCGTGCAGGCGTACGCCGTGGTCGCGGGCCAGCCGGGGCAGCACCTCGCTGAAGCGGCCGAAGTCGGAGGCCTCCAGCTCGATCCCGCCCTCCGAGCGCAACCGGGCGCCCCGCACCGACGGGTCGGCGAGCAGCACCGAGGCCATCAGCCGGTCGTCGCCGGTGCGCAGCACGAACCGGTTCGGCCGGTCGGTCATCAGCCGGCGGATCGCGCCGAAGTCGCCGGACGCCGCGTGCCGCCCCGCCACCACGACCTCGATCTGGCGGGCGACCTGCTCGACCTCCTCGAGGATGTGCGAGCTGAACAGCACGGTCCGCCCCTCCGCGCCCATCGTGCGCAGCAGCTCCATCAGGTGGATCCGCTGCCGCGGGTCCATGCCGTTGAACGGCTCGTCCAGCAGCAGCACCCCGGGGTCGTGCACCAGCGCCGAGGCCATCTTGATCCGCTGCCGCATGCCCTTGGAGTACGTCGAGATCTCCCGGTCCTGGGCATCGGTCATCTCGATCAGCGCGATCGCCCGCTGCGCCGCGGCCCCCGCGTCGGCGAGCCCGTGCAGCTCGGCGTTCGCGACGACGAACTGCCGGCCGGTCAGGTAGTCGAACAGCGCCTCGCGCTCGGGCACCAACCCGACCTTGCGGTAGACCTGCTCGTTGCGCCACAGCGGCTCACCGTCGAGCGTGACCGTGCCGGTGGACGGCGCGAGGAAGCCGGACATCATCGCGATCAGCGTCGACTTGCCCGCCCCGTTGGGGCCCAGCAGCCCGGTGACGCCGGGCCCGATCGTCATCGTGACGTCGTTGATCGCGACGACGTTGCGGTACCACCGCGACACGTGGTCGATCCGGATCTCCATCAGGACTCCACCCTGCGGTAGCGCCACAGCAGCCCGCCGATCGAGCCGAGGATCGTGAGCACGGTCGCGACGACGTACAACAGGCCCATCCCCGTGCCGGTCGGTGGCGTCGGCGTCGCCTCGGGTGCGTCGAAGAGGAACACCTGCACCCCGTTGACGAGCGTGTACGGCGAGAACAGCCCGGCGATCTCGCCCACCACGTCGCGGTCGGCGCCCACGGCGATCCCCTGGACCGCGGAGACGACCGTGTAGCTGACGAGCAGCACGACGATCACCGCGGCGACGGCCAGCCCGCGCCGGATCGTGAACGCCGCGACGAGCGCGGCCAACCCGGCGAGGCACGCCGCGAGCAGCGCGGCGCCGACGACCGCGCCGAGGAAGCGGCCGGTCTCGCGGCCCGGGGGCAGGTCGGCGAGCAGCCCGCCGAGGTACATCAGCAGCAGCGGCGCCCCGATCAGCACGAACGTGGCCACGGTCAGCGACCCGAGCCGCACCAGCACGTAGACGAAGCGCCGCATCGGCCGGGCCAGGTAGAGCGTGATCGTGCGGAACCGCAGGTCGCGCGAGATCAGCGCCGGTGCCTGCGCGGCCACGAACACCGAGATCAGCAGCTGGGTGGTGAGCGGGTACGTCGAGTAGGCGACGATCTGCTCGTCGAGGTCGAGCAGGTTCTTGGCCTGCACCAGCACGCCGACCAGGATCAGCGCGGGCAGCAGCATCAGGCCGAGCAGGATCATCGGCAGCACCTTCGAGCGCGCCGAGCGGCCCAGGCCGTAGGTGTTGCGCAGGCCGGTGACGAAGAACGCCCACGCCACCGGGGCCTCGCCGAGGCGCGGGCCGGCGTACGGCCGGTAACCGAGGTCGTGGATGACGCCGGTGGGGGAGGCGGTCTCGTCAGGCAGGCTGGACACGGCCGGCACCTCCCTCGCGGAAGACGTCCTCGATGCGGTGGTGGCGCTCCTGCATCCGCACCAGCCCCAGGCCGAGCTCGACGGTCAGGTCGCGGACCACGTCGGGGGTGGTCTCGTCGCGGACCTCGACCTCGACCAGCGTGCCCTCGGCCGGCCGCGCGACCAGCCCGGCGTCGACCAGGGCCTGGCCGAGGAGCCGGTCGGCGTCGGTGCGGCCCTGCACCTCGACCAGCAGGCTGCCGGTCGCGTGCAGGAACTCCGTGGTCGCCGACGAGCGCAGCAGCCGGCCGCCGTCGAGCACCACGACATGGTCGCTGACCCGCTCGAGCTCGCCGAGCAGGTGGGAGGTCACGAGTACGGCGATGCCGAACTCCCGGCCGATCCGCCGCACCAGCGCGAGCATGTCGTCACGCGAGGAGGGGTCCAGCCCGTTGGTCGGCTCGTCGAGCAGCACCAGCCGCGGGTCGTGGACCAGCGCCTGGGCCAGCTTGGCCCGCTGCTTCATGCCGGTGGAGTAGCCGCCGATCGGGCGGTAGCGCTCCTCGGCCAGCCCCACGTGGCGCAGCACGTCGGAGGCGCGCTCGCGCGCCGCGGCGTACGGCAGCCCCGACATCTGCCCCAGGTGCACGACCAGGTCGCTGGCGGAGACGTCGGCGGGCAGGCAGTCGTGCTCGGGCATGTAGCCGACCAGCGCGCGGATCGCGCTGCCCTCGATCGCGACGTCGTGGCCGAGCACCCGGGCGGTGCCGCCGGTCGCCGGCACCAGGCCGAGCAGGATCTTGATCAACGTCGACTTGCCGGCCCCGTTGGCGCCCACGAGCCCCGTGACGCCCTCGCCGACTGTGACGTCGAGGTGGTCCAGCGCCGTCACCCGCGGGTACTGCTTGGTCAGCCCCACGGTCTCGATCACGGCCACGGCCCCAACCTAGCCCCGGGCCGCCGCCACCGAGCGCCCTTCCCGTCGAGATCCGGGGAACCTCCGGGCGAACCCCTAGCCCCGTGGGGCAGGCTGGTCTCCATGCGATTCACCGAGCACGAGCTGACCGTCGCGCTGACCGAGGTCGCGAAGAACGTGCTCGCGACCCAGGACAAGGCCGTCCGCAAGGGCACCCGCACCATCGACGAGGCGTGGGAGGGGCTCTCGCGCTTCGCCCGGTTCCAGATGCTCGACGGGCTCGGCACCCAGCTGCTGCCGGCGCTGGTCGCGCTGCCCGACGTCGAGGTCGCCGCGGGCGAGCGCCCGGCCTACACCGACGACGAGATCCGCGCCGCCGTCGAGGAGCGGCTCGGCGAGGAGCGCGGCGTACGCCGCAAGGCGTTGCTGACCGCCCGGGTCGCGCTGGTCAAGCTCGCGCTCGAGTGCCTGCCGCCGCGCCAGGACCCCGACGGGCTGATCGTCCCCGACCACCTCTGAGTCAGAGGAACCAGGGCGGCACGGCGCCACGAAGGGGCCCCCGAAGGGGCCGGCGGTCCGGACGTACGGGGGATGGTTGTCGGGACCGCCGGCACCCACCACCTGTCGCGGGCCGGGGGCGGCGTTACACGGATCTGCGGCGGTCTAGACCGCAGGGGTCAGCCGAGCGCAGCGTTCACGACCTCGCGGGCCTCCTGCTGGACCTGCGCCAGGTGGTCGGGGCCGCGGAACGACTCGGCGTAGATCTTGTAGACGTCCTCGGTGCCCGAGGGACGCGCGGCGAACCACGCCGACTCGGTGGTCACCTTGAGCCCGCCGATCTTCGCGCCGTTGCCGGGCGCCTCGGTGAGCTTGGCGGTGATCTCCTCGCCGGCCAGCGTCGTGGCGGTGACGTCGGCCGGGGAGAGCGCCCCCAGCGCGGCCTTCTGCTCGCGGGTGGCGGGCGCATCGATGCGGGCGTACGCCGGCTCCCCGTGCTCGGCGACCAGGTCGGCGTAGTGGGCCGAGGGCGACCGGCCGGTGCGCGCCTGGATCTCGGAGGCCAGCAGCGCGAGGATGATGCCGTCCTTGTCGGTCGTCCACGCCGAGCCGTCCATCCGCAGGAACGATGCGCCCGCGGACTCCTCGCCGCCGAACCCGAACGAGCCGTCGATCAGCCCGGGCACGAACCACTTGAACCCCACGGGCACCTCGACCAGCTCCCGGCCGGTCGAGGCGGCGACCCGGTCGATCATCGAGGAGGACACCAGCGTCTTGCCGATCCGCGCCCGGTCGGGCCAGCCGGCCCGCGCGCCGCCGAACAGGTAGCCGATCGCGACCGCGAGGTAGTGGTTGGGGTTCATCAGCCCGGCGTCCGGGGTGACGATGCCGTGCCGGTCGGAGTCGGCGTCGTTGCCGGTGGCGATGTCGTAGGTGTCCCGCTGCGCGATCAGCGACGCCATCGCGCTCGGCGAGGAGCAGTCCATCCGGATCTTGCCGTCCCAGTCCAGCGTCATGAACCGCCACGTCGGGTCGACCAGCGGGTTCACCACGGTCAGGTCGATCCGGTGCCGCTCGGCGATCTCGGCCCAGTAGGCCACCGACGCGCCGCCGAGCGGGTCGGCGCCGATCCGCACCCCCGCCTCGCGGATCGCGTCGAGGTCGACGACGTTCGGCAGGTCGTCGACGTAGGTCCCCAGGAAGTCGTAAGGAGCTGCGGCCGCGCGCGCTCGTGCGAACGGCACTCGTTCCACCCCGGCCAGATCGTTGCGGATCAGGTCGTTGGCCCGCGCGGCGATCACCGAGGTCGCGTCGGTGTCGGCCGGCCCGCCGTGCGGCGGGTTGTACTTGAACCCGCCGTCGGACGGCGGGTTGTGCGACGGGGTGACGACGATGCCGTCGGCCAGGCCGGAGCCCGGCCCCGAGGAACGACCGAGTCGGCCGCCATTCGCCCGCAGGATCGCGTGCGACACCGCGGGCGTGGGCGTGTAGCCGTCCCGGTCGTCGACCAGCACGGTGACGTCGTTGGCGACCAGCACCTCCAGCGCCGTGGCCCACGCGGGCTCCGAGAGCCCGTGGGTGTCGCGGCCGAGGAACAGCGGACCGTCGTACCCCTGCTCGCGCCGGTAGTCGCAGATCGCCTGGGTCGTCGCCAGGATGTGCGTCTCGTTGAACGCGGTGCGCAGCGAGGACCCCCGGTGCCCGCTGGTGCCGAACGCCACCTGCTGGTCGGCGTCGTCCGGGTCCGGCACCCCCGTGTAGTACGCCGTCACCAGGTGCGCGACGTCGACGAGGTCGGAGGGTTC
>NZ_DASWVI010000230.1:0-8790 GCF_036401255.1 Nocardioides sp.
GGGCCGCCCGGAGCAGCACCCCCACCGGCCCGGCGTACGCCGGCACCGGCCCGGCCGCGCCGCTCACGCCGAGGCCTCGCGGTCCTGCTGATCGCGGTGCTGCTGGTGGCCGGCACCGGTGTCGGCGCCTGGTGGTTCCTCGACGGGCGCTACACCTCCACCCCGGGCGTGCTCGGCCTGAGCCGCGCGGCCGCCGCGCAGCGACTCGACGAGGCCGGGCTGGAGGTCGAGTGGGGCGAGAAGGCCTACTCCGAGACCGTGCCGGCCGGCGACGTCGTCGCGACCGACCCCGAGCCGGGCGCCAAGGTCCTCGACGGCGGCACCGTGACCGTGACGCTCTCGCTCGGCAAGGAGCGCTACGACGTCCCCAAGCTCAAGGGGATGAGCGTCGACCAGGCCCAGGACGCGCTCACCGGGGCCCACCTGGCCTACGGCACCACGACCGAGACCTGGTCGGACACCGTGCCCCGGGGCGTGGTGATCGCGAGCTCGCCCAAGGCCGGCACGACCCTGCGCCCGGACACGGCCGTCGACCTGGTGGTCAGCAAGGGACCCAAGCCGGTGAAGCTCAAGGACTGGGTCGGCAAGGACGCCGACGCCGCGATCGCCTGGGCCGAGGACAAGGGACTCGACGCCACCGTCGCCAGCGAGGAGTACAACGACGACATCGCCGCCGGTGACGTGATCTCGATGGATCCCGGCGCCGGCACCACCCTGCACCGCGGCGACGGCGTGTCGTTCGTGGTCTCCAGGGGCCCGCACCTGGTCGAGGTGCCGTCCGTGCGCGCCCAGGGGGTCGACGCGGCGAAGGCGACGCTGGAGGCCCTCGGCTTCAAGGTGGCCACCGACAAGGCCTCTGGCTACCTCGGGCTGGGCTACGTGTTCTCGCAAGACCCCGGCGGCGGCGAGATGGTGCCGTACGGGTCCACGATCACCCTGACCCTCATCTGAGGCAGAGCCCCACGTTCGTCTAGGTTGTGCGGGTGCTCGATCCTGCCCTCCGCAACCCGATCGGGACCCACGTGCTGGTCGGCAAGGGCCTGGTCGACGGGGCGGTCGCCAACGCCGACCTGGTGGGGTGCGAGACGTTCCAGGTCTTCACCGGCAACCCGCGAGGGTGGGCGCTCAGCGACGGCAAGCCGGCCGAGGACGCCCGGTTCCGCGACCTGATGGCCGAGCGCGGCACCCGGGTGTTCATCCACGCGCCGTACCTCGTGAACCTCGGGTCACCGACGCCCGCGACGTACGAGCGCTCGGTAGCGTCGGTGGCGCACAACCTCAAGCGGGCCGCCCAGATCGGCGCCGAGGGCGTCGTCGTGCACACCGGGTCCTACGTCGACCCGGGCGAGGGCGACAGCATCGCCCGGCACGCCCGCGCGATGCGGCAGGTCCGCGAGGGCCTGCTCCCCCTGCTCGACGCCCTGTCCTCCGGCGGCGCGGGCGACGACGCGCCGTGGCTGCTGCTCGAGCCGACCGCCGGGCAGGGCCGCTCGCTGTGCGCCGGCGTGGAGGACCTCGCGGCGTACCTCGACGCGCTCGACCACCACCCGAAGGCCGGGATCTGCCTGGACACCTGCCATGTCTTCGCCGCCGGCGCGCCGCTGGACGAGCCGGGCGGCACCACCGCCACCGTCGACCGGGTCGTCGAGATCGGCGGCCCCGGACGGCTGCGGCTGGTGCACGCCAACGACTCCATGGACGTGCGGGGCGCCTTCAAGGACCGACACCAGCGCATCGGCGCGGGCCACATCGGCGAGGCGGCGTTCACCGAGCTGTTCGCGCACCCCGCGACCGAGGGCGTGCCGTTCATCCTGGAGACCCCGGACTCCCGCGACGTCGACAACCGCGACATCCCCCTGCTCAAGAAGCTGCGCGGATGAGGCGCACCACGCTGCTCGCCACCGCGGCCCTGCTCGGCATCACCGCGTGCTGGGGCTCGACCTTCTTCTTGATCCACGACCTGCTGGACCGGGTCCCGACGCTGGACTTCCTCGCCGTGCGGTTCTCGATCGCGGGCGCGCTGCTGCTCGCGATCGCGCCGCGCGCGGTGGCCCGCCTCTCCCCCGCGGCCCGGCGCCAGGCGATGGTGCTCGGTGGGCTGTACGGCGTCGCGCAGATCCTGCAGACCGCCGGCCTCGCGCACACGCCGGCCAGCGTGTCGGGCTTCATCACCGGCATGTACGTCGTGGCCACGCCGCTGTTCGCCGCCGTGCTGCTCGGCAACCGGATCACGAGGCTCACCTGGCTCGCCGTGCTGATGGCCGCCGCCGGCCTCGCGGTGCTGACCCTGCAGGGCTTCTCGGTCGGGTACGGCGAGGCGCTGACGCTCGTGGCGGCCATGCTCTACGCGCTGCACATCGTGGGGCTGGGTGCGTGGTCCAACGCCCGGGACGCACTGGGGATGTCGATCCTCCAGGTGGTGATGGTCGCGGTGATCTGCCTGGTGGCCAGCGCGCCGCACGGCATCGTGCTGCCGGACAACGGCCGCGACTGGCTCTCGGTCGTCTACATGGCGGTCTTCCCTGCCGCGCTGGCCCTGCTGGGTCAGACCTGGGCCCAGGCACACCTGTCCGCGACGAGGACCGCGATCGTGATGAGCATGGAGCCGGTGTTCGCGGCGTTCTTCGCCGTGCTCCTCGGCGGCGAGTCGGTCACCCTGCGGATGGTCGTGGGCGGGTTGATGGTGCTGGCCGCGATGCTGACCGTCGAGCTGGCCCCGCGCCGCAAGGTCGAGGGCGAGGTGCCGCACATCGCCGTGTAGGAGCGGCCCGGGACCCACGTCCGAGCCCGCGTTGCCCATTGGTCCTAGTACCACTCATTCGGCGACGCGGCCCGGGGCACCGGTCCTAGCCTGTGGCCGTCCGAGGGTGTCAGGTGCACTCCCCCGCAGCGCAGCGGCGGGCGATCGTACGGGCACCCTCGGACCGCCAGCCGAACCGGGGTGATCGCTGCGCGGCACGACGCCGCCCACTAGTGTGTCCGCCGGGCCGAGCGCGCAGATCGACGCCGGCCCGCGAGGAGTCACATGAGGTTCTGCGTGAGCTGCGGTCACGAGCTGGGGGTCGGCCGCTTCTGCACGAACTGCGGCCACCCCGTCGAGCGGCCCGTCGAGCGCCCCGAGGACGACTGGCGCACGGACACCGCGGAACGCCCGGCGGTCCCCCAGCCGTCGGTGCCGCCACCGTCCGGGCCGCCACCGTCCGGGCCGCCACCGTCCGTGCCGCCACCGCCGCCGCTGACCCCGCCCCCGCCGCGCTTCCCGTTGTACGCCGACGAGGCGCCCGCCGGTGCCGACGTGGTCCATGGGGCTGCCGGCGCCGAGCCACCGACAGCGACCCTCCCCGTCGTCGAGCCCACGACCCACCGGGAGTCCCGCCCCGCCTGGGGCCTGTGGGCCCTGGTCGTCCTCGCCCTGGTGGCGGTCGCGGGGCTCGGCCTCTGGCTGGTCAGCGACGGCGACCCGGGTCGTCCCGCCGACCAGCAGCGTGCGTCGACCGGCTCGTCCGGTCCCGGCGCCGAGGACGGATCGACCGGGTCCGCCGATGCCGGCGGTGCGGTCCCGGGCGGCGTGCTGGACGGCGCGAGCGTCGACGTGCCCCGCACCGCCCCGCCCGGCCAGGACGTCTCGGGCAACCCGGTGGACTACGAGGGCGACAACCTGCTCGACGGCGTGCCCGAGACCACCTGGCGGATGCCCGGCGACGGCACCGGCCAGGAGATCGTCATCACGCTCGCCCAGGAGTCCCGGCTCCAGCAGGTGGGCCTGATCAACGGCTACGCCAAGGTCGCGCGGGACGCCCAGGGCCGCAAGCTCGACTGGTACCACGGCAACCGTCGGGTCACCGCCGTCGAATGGGTCTTCGACGACGGCACCACGATCAGCCAGGACCTCGAGGACACCACCGCGGTCCAGTCCGTCGACGTCGACACCGTCACGACGACGATCACGCTCCGCCTCGTGTCGGTCTCCGCCCCCGGGTCCGGCCGAGCGGCGCGCGACTACACCGCGATCAGCGACGTGTCACTGGTGGGCCGCGGCTAGCCGAGCCAGCACCGCGGCCGCCCGCTCGGCGTCCTGGCGGCCGACGTCGAGGTGGGTGACCAGCCGGACCGCGGTCGGGCCGACGGCGGACACCAGCACGCCCTCGGCGCGGGCCGCCGCGACGAACCCCGCCGCGTCCGCACGCCGGACCACGACGATGTTGGTGTCGACCCCGGCCGGGTCGACACCGCAGGCCTCGGCCAGGAGCCGGGCGTGGTCGTGGTCCGCGGCCAGCCGGTCGAGGTGGTGGTCGAGGGCGTGCAACCCGGCGGCGGCGAGGATGCCCACCTGACGCATGCCGCCGCCCATCCGCTTGCGCCACACCCGGGCCTCGGCGATCGTGTCGCTGCCGCCGACCAGCAGCGACCCGACCGGCGCCCCCAGGCCCTTGGACAGGCACACGGACATCACGTCCGCGACCGCGCCGTACTCGGCCAGCGGGGTGCCGGTGGCGACGTGCGCGTTCCAGATGCGGGCGCCGTCGACGTGCACGCCGACGCCGACGCCGGTGGCGTACTCGCGCAGGTCGCGCAGGTCCTGGAGCGGCAGCACCGCTCCCCCGGCGAAGTTGTGGGTGTTCTCGACCGAGATCGCCGCGGTCGGCACGAAGAACGGGCCCATGTCGGGTGCGAAGATCGTGCGGATCGCGTCGAGGTCGACCTGGCCGCGGGGGTGGATCCAGGTGCGCATGGTCAGACCGGTGTAGGCGCCGTGCGCGCCCAGCTCGGCGCGGGCGATGTGGGCGCTCGCCTCGCAGAGCACCTCCTGCCCAGGACCGACCAGGGAGCGTACGGCGAGCACGTTGGCCATCGACCCGGTCGGCGTGAACAGGGCCGCCTCGTGACCGAGCATCCCGGCGACCTGCTCCTCGAGCCGCGCGACCGTGGGGTCCTCGCCGTACACGTCGTCGCCGACCTCAGCGCCCGCCATCGCGCGGCGCATCTCGTCGGTGGGCTTCGTGAGGGTGTCGGAGCGCAGGTCGATCACGCGGCCATCCTCTCAGGCGGACGCCGGGGCCCGGCGGGCCCCGCCGTCACGCCTGGCGCAGCATCTGCGCGACCAGGAACGCCAGCTCCAGCGACTGCACCCGGTTCAGGCGCGGGTCCACGACCGACTCGTAGCGGTGCGCGAGGCCGGCCTCGTCGATCTCCTCGCCACCGCCGATGCACTCGGTGACGTCGTCACCGGTCATCTCCACCAGGACGCCGCCGGGCCAGGTGCCGAGGGAGCGGTGGACGTCGAAGAAGCCCTGCACCTCGTCGATGACGTCGTCGAAGCGCCGGGTCTTGTAGCCGGTGCTCGACTCGAAGGTGTTGCCGTGCATGGGGTCGCAGACCCACGCCACCTTGATGCCCGCGGCGGTGACCTTCTCGACGAGCTCCGGGAGCCCGTCGCGGATCCTGCCGGCACCGAAGCGGGTGATGAACGTCAGCCGGCCCGCCTCGTTGTCGGGGTTGAGCCGCTCGGCCAGCGCGATCGCGTCGTCGGCGGAGGCGGTGGGGCCGAGCTTGCAGCCGATCGGGTTGGCGATGTGGCGGAAGTACTCGACGTGGGCGCCGTCGAGCTGACGGGTGCGCTCGCCGATCCACACGAAGTGGCCGGAGACGTTGTAGGGCCGGTCGGTGCGCGAGTCGATGCGCGTCATCGCGTGCTCGTACTCCAGCAGCAGCGCCTCGTGGCTGGAGTGGAAGTCGACCCGCTTGAGCTCCTCCGCGTCGACGCCGATGGCCGACATGAAGCCCAGCGCCTTGTCGATCTCACCGGCCAGCGCCTCGTAGCGCTGCCCCGCCACCGAGGTCCGCACGAAGTCGGTGTTCCAGGTGTGCACCTGCCGCAGGTCGGCGTACCCGCCGGTGACGAAGGCGCGCACCAGGTTGAGCGTGGCCGCCGAGGCGTTGTAGACGTCGAGCAGCCGCCGCGGGTCGGGGATGCGCGACTCCGCCGTGAACTCGAACCCGTTGACCGCGTCGCCGCGGTAGGCCGGCAGGGTGACGCTCTGGCCGTCGACGACCCGGGTCTCCATGTCGGAGGAGCGGGGCTTGGCGTACTGCCCGGCCAGCCGGCCGAGCTTCACGACCGGCACGGAGCCGGCGTAGGTCAGCACGACCGCCATCTGCAGCAGCACCCGCAGCTTGTTGCGCACGTTGTCGGCGGTCACGTCGGCGAACGTCTCCGCGCAGTCGCCGCCCTGGAGCAAGAAGGCCTCGCCGCGGCTGACCGCGGCCATCTTCTCCTTGAGCTCGTCGCACTCACCGGCGAACACCAGCGGCGGCATCCGGCGCAGGCGCGCGACGTTGGCCGCGACGGCGTCAGCGTCGGGGTACGTCGGCTGCTGGGCCGCGCCCAGGGCGTGCAGGGTCGCGAGGTCGGGGATGCTGCTCACCGCTCCAGGGTACGGCGGTGCCGCGGTCGACCTCGATTCGGTGACCGGACACGAGACGGGGCGTCACTCCCCCAGGTGCTCGATGTCGCGGAAGCCGGTCCGCTTGGCGCGGACGCCGCGGTTGGTCGCCCAGGTGAGCACCCACAGCGCGACGCCGAGGCCCAGCAGCCCGGCCGCGATCTTGTACTGGATGTAGTCGGCCTCGAGCCGAGCCCACGGCCCGAGCAGGTACGCGCAGGCCACCGCCCCCAGCACCGGGAACAGCGTCGGTGCCCGGAAGCGGCTCGGGGCGGGGTCGCGACGCAGGATCAGGCACGCCACGTTGACGACCGCGAAGACCGCGAGCAGGAGCAGGGCGGTCGTGCCCGAGAGCGCGACCACGATGCTGCTCTCCGCCTGCAGGCGGACGACCAGGATCAGCGCGAGTGCCAGGAGCGTGGTGAAGGCGATCGCGGTGTACGGCGAGCGCCGGCCGGCCGAGACCCGGCCCAGGCTGCGCGGCAGCACGTCCTGGTGGGCCATGCCGTAGACCAGCCGACTGGCCATCAGCATGTTGATCAGCGCCGTGTTGGCGACGGCGAACACGGTCATGAACGGGAACAGCTTGTCGATCGGGATGTCCGGCGAGCCGACGCGGACCACGTCGAGCAGGACGCCCGCCTCCGGGTTCTGCGGCGTGGCGATGTCGCCGGCGGGGATGACCGCGATCACCGAGATCGCCACCAGCATGTAGATCACCACGGCGATGCCCAGGCCGGTGAGCATCATCTTCGGGAAGATCCGCTCGGGGTCCTTGGTCTCCTCGACCATGTTGACGGAGTCCTCGAAGCCGACCATCGAGAAGAACGCGATCGCGGTGGCGATGGTGACGGCGGCGAACATGCCCTTCTGGTCGGGGCTCTCGAACACGGTGACCCGGGACAGGTCGCCGTCGCCGCGACCGATCACCCAGAACCCGATGCCGATGACGATCGCGAGGGCCGTCATCTCGACGATGGTCAGCACGACGTTGAACTTCACGCTCTCACCGACACCGCGCAGGTTGATCAACGCCAGCAGCACCATGAAGGCCAACGCGACGACCAGCGTGGCGGTCTCCCCGGTGGGCACGCCCGGGACGATCTCGTCGAGGCCGACGAGCAGGTTCGCCGACAGCAGGCTCGACGAGGTCGCCGCGCTCGTGATGCCGGAGCACACCACGGTGAAGGCCACCAGGAACGTGACGAAGTGGAGGCCGAACGCCTTGTGCGTGTAGAGGGCCGCACCGGCGGCCTGCGGGTACTTCGTGACGAGCTCGAGATAGGAGAACGCCGTGAGCGTCGCGACCGTGAACGCGACGAGGAACGGCGCCCAGGCGATGCCGCCGACCTGTCCGGCGATCTTGCCGGTGACGGCGTAGACACCCGCGCCGAGGATGTCGCCGACGATGAACAGCAGCAGCAGCCGGGGACCCATCACCCGCTTCAGGTCGGGTGTGGGGCCGTTGACGTCGAGGGTCGCGGCGCTCGTCGTTGCCATCATGGTCTCCTGATCCGAGGGTCGAGGACACCTACAGCGTTCCCCGGACCCGGGGGTCCCCAACCCCCGGCGCTCCGGCCTCGACGATCCCCAGCCGGGTCAGTAGGAACAGCATCGCCGCGGCGAAGTCGTTGTCGGCCGTGCGGGCGGCGACCTCGTCCCAGTCCACCTGCTCGCGCACCGCCCGGGCGACCGGCACGACCTTGCCGAAGTCGCACGCGTGCTCCTCGAGCGCGTTGAGCTTGTCGACCATCAGCTCGGTCGTCGACAGCACCGGCATCCGCACCGACTCGACCTCGATCTGGTCGACCGCAGCGAGCCGGTCGGGCGGCACCGGCTCCCCCGCCGTGCGGAACAGCACGTCGACGAGGGCATGGTCGACGTACACCTTGAACAGCCAGTCCTCCGGCGGCTGCACGACGTCGAACCCCTCGTCGGCCAGCAGCTCGGCGGCCCGCGGCGCGTCGGCCTCGGCGACCACGAAGTCGACGTCGTGGTCGGGCTCGGGTCCGCCGCGCGCCCAGAGGGCGTAGCCACCGGCGAGCGCGAACGGCACCCCGCCCTCCTTGAGGGCCACGGCGACCAGCTTGAGTGCCTCGCGCAGTCGCACCTGGACGTCGTCGCTCATGCTCGTGCGTTACCCGGGACGCTCGAGGGCATGCCCGCCGGCGGCCCGGGCGTGATCACGGCGTGATGACGGCGTGATGACGGCGGCGAGGTGGGTACCCCGCTGACGATGCGCCTTGCGACGTTCAACATCCTCAACGGTCGGGCTCCGGCCGACGACCACGTCGACCCCGCGGCGCTCGCGGCGGCGGTCCGCGAGCTCGACGCCGACGTCCTCGCC
>NZ_DASWVI010000231.1:0-7512 GCF_036401255.1 Nocardioides sp.
ACCCGGCGCATCACCTTGCCGCTGCTGTTGTGCGGCAGGTGGTCGTCGAACACGATCTCCTTGGGCGCCAGGCCGCCCAGCCGTCGGCGCGAGAACGCCACGAGGTCGCGGCGCAGGTCCTCGTCCGCGGGCGTCCCGGGACGCACGGTGACGTAGGCGCGGACCAGCTCGCCGGCGAGCTCGTCGGGCATGCCGATGACGCCCGCCTCCACGACCGCCGGGTGCTCCAGCAGCGCCGACTCGACCTCGAACGGTCCGATCAGGTGACCGGCGGACTTGATCACGTCGTCCGCGCGGCCCACGAACCACAGGTAGCCGTCGGCGTCCACGCTGGCCAGGTCGCCGCTGAGGTACCAGCCGTCGGCGAAGCAGGCCTGGTAGCGCTCCTCGTCGTCGAGGTAGGCGCGGAACATCGACGGCCAGCCGGCCCGGACCGCGAGCTCACCGGACTCCCCGACGGCGGCACGGGTGACGTGGCCGTCCTCGACCCGGGCCCGGCCGTTGTCGCCGAGCGCGAGCGGCGCCACCTCGACGCCGGGCATCGGCCGCCCCATCGACCCGGGACGGATCGGCATGCCGGGGTAGTTGCTGACCATGATCGCACCGGTCTCGGTCTGCCACCAGTTGTCGTGGATCGGCAGGTCCAACGCCTCCTGGCCCCAGCGGATCACCTCGGGGTTGAGCGCCTCCCCGACGCTGGCGATGTGCCGCAACGCGCTCAGGTCGTGCTCGCGGGGGAGGTCGGCGCCGTACCGCATCAGCATCCGCAGCGCGGTCGGGGCGGTGTACCAGACGTTCACCCGCTGCTCGGCGAGGATCCGGTACCACGCGGCCGCGTCGAACTCGCCGGCGTAGCTGATCAGGGTCGCGCCGATCGTGAGCGGCGCGATGATGCCGTACGACGTCCCGGTCACCCAGCCGGGGTCGGCGGTGCACCAGAACACGTCCCCGGGGTGCAGGTCGAGCGCCAGACCCGCGGTCACCCGGTGGCCGACGACGGCGTCGTGCACGTGGACGGCGCCCTTGGGCAGCCCGGTCGTGCCGCTCGTGAAGTGCAGGAGCGCCGGGTCCGAGGGGCCGGTCGGCGCGACCTCGTACTCGGCGGGCTGCTCGGCCATCGCGGCGTCGAAGTCGGTGAGCTCGAACTCGTCGCCGTCGTGCCGCCCGACGAGGACCACGTGGCGCAGGTAGGGCAGCTGGGCCAGCTGCGGCGCGATCTTGCGCCGGTACAGCGACTCGGTGGTCACCAGCACCGGCGCGCGGCTGCGCACCATGCGCTCGCGGACCGGGTCGGGCCCGAAGGAGGAGAACAGCGGGGAGAACACGGCTCCCGCCTTGAGGGTGCCCAGGCACACGACGTACTGCTCGTGCTGGCGGCCGAGCAGCGAGACCACGCACTCGCCGCGGCGCACCCCGAGCGAGCCGAGGAGGTGGGCGAACCGGCTGGTCTCCTGGCGCAGCTGGGCGTAGGTGATGGGGGTCGTCGTGCCGTCGGCGGCGACGAAGCGGATCGCGACGTGGTCGCCGCGGCCCTCGTCGACGTGCCGGTCGACGGCCTCGTAGGCGATGTTGAGGCCGCGGCCGCCGGGGAGCCGGGCGAGCTCCTCGCGAGCGTGGTCCCAGGTGAATCCCCGCACGAGATCGCGGTAGCCGGGTGACGCCGGTTGTGCGGGTTCGAGCTCGGGTCGGGTGCTGGCCATGGCCTCCGACCTCCTTCGGTCGTCTCCTGCCAGTCTGTGGATCCTTCGACCCCGATCCGGAAGAGGCAAAGGTCCCCGCCGGCCCCGGCGATCTACCCGAACGGTGCTGGGAGGCGGCAGCTCGGGCCCTCGGTCTCACGCCACCCTGCCGGCCGGCTCTCCGATCAGGGAAGAAGGTCTCCCGGCGCTGGGCCGTGGTGCTCTGTCTGGGCGCGCGCCGCCCGGGTGACCGTGGAGGGGACAGGACGGGAGGTGTCCACGATGTTCCTCGACCGGATCGACGGTGGCCGGCGGCTGGCCGCGCTGCTCGAGCACGTCGCGGGCACGAACGTCGTGGTCATCGGGCTGCCGCGCGGGGGCGTGCCGGTGGCCGCCGAGGTGGCCTACCAGCTGCGCGCACCCCTGGACGTGATCGTCGTGCGCAAGCCCGGTCTGCCGGGGGAGCCGGAGCTGGACAAGCAGGAGCGGGCCGCACTGCGCGACCGGGCCACCGAGCTGCGCCGCGGCCGCTCGCCGCTCGACCTGTCCGGCAAGGTCGCGCTGATCGTCGACGACGGCATCGCCAGCGGCGGCACCGCGTCGGCCGCGTGCGCGGTCGCGCGCGAGGTGGGGGCGGCGTACGTCGTCGTCGCGACGCCGGTCGCCGCGCCCGGCCTCAACGCGCGCGCCCTGGGCGCGGACGAGCTCGTGTACGTCGAGATGCCGGCCGAGTTCAGCACGGTCGGCAGCCACTACCAGGACTTCCGGCCCATCACCGACGAGCAGGTGGTCCGGCTGCTCGACCGCGGTCGGGGGAGCAGCGCCGACGCCGACCCGAGCGGTCGCACCGTCCGCATCCCCGTCCCCGGCGCGATCCTCGCGGGCACGCTGCGGATCCCCGACCACCCGCGCGGCGTGATCGTCTTCGCCCACGGCAGCGGCAGCAGCCGGCACAGCCCCCGCAACGTGCACGTCGCCCGGCGGTTGACCCGTGCCGGGTTCGCGACGCTGCTGCTCGACCTGCTCACCCCGGCCGAGGAGTCCTCCTGCGACCGCGTGTTCGACGTGGACGGGCTGGCGGACCGGCTCACGAACGCGACCGACTGGCTCGGCGAGTACCCCGGACTGGCGGGGCTGCCGATCGGCTACTTCGGCGCCAGCACGGGCGCGGCGGCCGCGCTCCGCTCGGCGGCCGACCTGGACGGGGCGATCAGCGCGGTCGTCTCCCGTGGCGGCCGGCCGGACCTCGCCGGCGACGCGCTGGCCCGGGTGACCGCGCCCACACTGCTGGTGGTCGGCGGTGCCGACCCGACCGTCCTGGAGCTGAACCGCTGGGCCGCCGCCCGGCTGCACTGCCAGCGGCGCGTCACGGTCGTGCCGGGTGCGACCCACCTGTTCTCCGAGCCGGACTCGCTGGAGCGGGTGTGCGAGCTGGCCAAGGAGTGGTTCGGCCTCCACCTGGCGCAGCGGGCGTCCTCCGGCCCGGCCGTGGCCGGCGCGCGCGGCTGACCGCGGAGCGCGCGGCCTGCTCGAGGCGCACGTACGCCGCGCGGCAGGCGACGCCCACCGCGAGGGAGGCGACGATCGCGAGCACGGGCCGGCCCGACGCCTCCAGGCCGGGGTAGACCTGCCAGTGGGTCAGGTAGATCCACAGCGAGGCGCTCGCGACGACGCCCAGCGGGCGGGACAGGCGCGTGGGCACCGGCACCGGGCGGGCACGTACGAGCAGCACGACACCGGCGCCGACGATCGCGGTCCGCAGCGGCTCGTCGGGGAAGAACCCCAGGAGTCCGACCGCCGGGACCAACACGACGAGCGCGCGTCCGGCGGGAGTGCGGGCCTCGGCGATCGCCCAGCCGAGCGCGAGCAGCCACAGGCTGCCGGCCAGGGTGTACTTCTCGGTGCCGTCCGCGCCGGCGCCGACCACGGCGTACCGGAGTGCGAGCGTGGCCGCGAGCACGACCAGGGCCGTGCCGAACGGGCGCCGGCGCTGCCACCGGTCGAGCGACGGGACGGCGAGCAGCAAGGCGGTCGCCAGCGTCCCCCAGACCAGGACCTCCAGGAACCAGAACTGCCAGTCGTCGCTCCACGCCCGGCCGCCCAGGAGGCCGTTGAGGTAGAGGGCCGTGGCCGGTCGGTACTGACCCGTGAGCGCCGCGCAGCCGGCGATCCACAGGGAGGCCGGCACGACCACCCCGGCCAGCGTGCCGAGCAGCCGATGGGTGCGGGCACGTCGGCCCCCGACGGCCAGCCCGAAGCGTGCCAGGTGGTAGCCGGCGACGACCAGCAGCAGGTGCGCCCCGCCCTGGAGCTGGAGCAGGTCGACGTGGGTGAGCACGACGAGCGTGATCGCGACCGCGCGCAGCACGACACCGAGCTCGACCGGCGCGACCAGCCGGCGCGCCGGCCGGGCGTCGCGCGCGAGCGACTCGATCGAACGGCGCGGCCAGTCCGGCGGCAGGTGCCCGATCCGGGCCGCCAGCCGGGTGGAGACCTCGACGAACGAGAGCGAGTCGCCACCGAGGCCGACGAAGCTGTCGTGCACGGTGGCGTCCGGGCGACCGAGGAGCACGGCGTAGAGGTCGCGCAGCCCGGCGGCGTCGTACGCCGTCTCCCCGGTGTCGGGCAGCGCCACCCGCTCCGCGGCCGCGGCCTGGCGCAGGAGCGCGGCGTAGTCGCACTTGCCGGAGCCGGTCGTCGGGGTCGAGTCGACGTGGTGCGTGGTCACGGCGCCGGCCGGGATCGCGGCGAGGCGGGCGACGTGGGCACCGAGCCGCTGGCGGTCGCGCGGTCGTGTGGTGAACGCGTGGAGCGCGTCCCCCAGCGCCACCACCCGGGCGGGGGTGCCGGCCTCGGACAGCCGCTGCTCGATGCGGTCGAGGTCCAGCCGCAGGCCGAAGACCTTCGCCGTGCGGTTGCGCCGGCCGACGATCTCCCACAGGCCGTCGGCGCCGCGGCGGGCGAGATCACCGGTGCGGAGCTCGGCCAGCTCGGAGCCGCGGGCGAGGTCGGCCGGGCCCTCGGCGTACCCCATCATGACGTTCGGGCCGCTGTAGACGAGTTCGCCGACGCCGGGCTCGCCGTCGGGGAGCGGGTCGAGCCGCAGGGACCCGCCCGGGACCGCGATGCCGATCGCCTCGGGGCGCGCGTGGGCGAGCGAGGGCGGCAGGTAGGCGATCCGGGCGGTCGCCTCGGTCTGTCCGTACATGACGAACAGGTCCCAACCGCGCCGTTGCCCGAGCTCGGCGTACCGCACCACGGTCTCGGGCGCGAGCCGCCCGCCGGCCTGGGTGACGTAGCGCAGGTGCGGCAGGTCGCGGTCGGCGAACCCGCTCGCGTCGAGCAGGTCGAACGTGTACGGCACGCCCGCGAACGTCGTCGCCCGATGGGTGGCGGCCAGGTCCCAGAAGCACTCGTCGGCGACGGAGAGGTCGGTGAGCACGACGGCGGCACCGGCGAGGAGGTGGCTGTTGAGCACCGACAGGCCGTAGCAGTAGTGCAGCGGCAGCGAGGTGAGGGCGCGGTCGGAGCGGCGGATGCCGAGGTAGTCGGCGATGCTCCGGGCGTTGGCGGTGATGTTGGTGCGCGAGAGGCGCACCAGCTTGGGCGAGCCCGTCGACCCCGAGGTGGAGAGCAGGAGCGCCAGGTCCGGGTGGAGGTCCGGGTGGAGGTCCGGCGCGACGCCGTCGGGCCCGAGCGCGCGGTCTCCGGCGGCCGTGGCGACCGTGCGCGGCCGGTAGCGGGAGAGGATCTCGTCGTGGGCGCCGCTGTGCTGGGCGGGCCCGACGACGAGCACGGGACGGTGCAGCGCGAGGGCGGCGAGGTAGGTGACGACGCTGTCGAGGTCGTTCGACATCTCCAGCAGCAACAGGTGGTGCGGGTCGCCGAGGGACCGGGCCCGCCGGGCCACCAGCGCGGCGAGGTCCGCGTAGGTGAGGGTGGTGCCGTCCGTGATGAGCGCCGGGTCGGCCGGCCGTCCACCGAGCAGGGTCAGGTCGAGGTCGCCGCACGGTACGCCGGCGACGGAGACGACCTGCTCGGTGGTCACGAGCCGGCCTCGGGGTCGAAGCACCGGACCTCGCCGGTGACGACGAGCCGGACCCGGTCGCCGGGGCGGGGCAGCGACTCGGCCGCCGTGCGGGCGGTGATCGGCTCGAGATGGCCCGGGACCCGGGCCCGGACGGTCGCGTCGTGGCCGAAGAAGCTCACGTCGACGACCTCGGCGTCGACGCCCGCGGTCGTGCCGGTCGGCCGCACCTGCACCTGCTCGGGCCGCAGCGCCAACGTGACGGGGCCCGGAGGCGGGTCGCCCGTCACGCGCACGGTGCCGAGCACGCAGGTGGCGAAGCCCGCGCCACCGGAGCCCGCGCCGCCACCGACGTGGCCGGGCAGCAGGGCGGTGTGGCCGAGGAACGAGGCGACCGCCTGGGTGGCCGGGGCCAGGTAGATGGTGCGGGGTGCAGCCGCCTGCAGGAACCGGCCGCCGGCCATGATCGCGACCTGGTCGGCCAGCGACAGCGCCTCGCCCTGGTCGTGAGTGACCAGCAGGGCCGCGGACCCGGTGACCCGCAGCGCCTCCACCACGGCCCGTCCGGTCTCCTCCCGTAGGCCCGCGTCGAGCGAGGAGAACGGCTCGTCGAGCAGCACCAGTGACGGGCGAGCGGCGAGCGCGCGGGCCAGGGCGACCCGCTGCTGCTGGCCCCCGGAGAGGTGCTGGGGGTGACGCGTGCCGAGCCCCGCAGGGAGGCCCACGAGCTCGAGCATCTCGGCGACCCGCTCCTGGGGGCGTCGGCGCTGCGAGCGCGGCAGCCCGAAGGCGATGTTGTGGGCCACGTCGAGATGCGGGAACAACGCCCCCTCCTGGGGGACGTAGCCGATGTTGCGGTCACGGGGCGGGACCGCACGGCCCGGAGCGGTGACCTCGACGCCCGCGAGCCGGATGGTCCCGGCACCGGGCCGCAGGAAGCCGGCGATCGTGCGCAGCAGCGTCGACTTGCCGCAGCCGGACGACCCGAGCACGGCCGTGATCCCGTCGGTGACGACCAGGTCGACCGCGTGCAGCACGGTCTGGTCGCCGTAGCCCACGGTCAGGCCGCTGACCTCCAGTGCCGGCGTCATCGCGCGGCCACCGTCACCCGGCTGAGCAGCCAGGTCGCCGGCACCGAGAGCAGGATCAGCGCCAGCGCGTAGGGCGCGGCTGCGCCGTACGCGACCGAGGACGCCTTCGACCAGAACTCGGTGGAGAGCGTGGCGGTGCCGGTGGGGGCGAGCAGCAGCGTGGCGGTCAGCTCGGTCGACACCGCCAAGGACACGAGCGCGAAGCCGGCGGCGAGGCCCGGTGCGACCAAGGGCAGGGTCACCCGGACGCCGGCGGCCGCGCGGCTGCAGCCGAGGCTGCGGGCCACCTCCTCGAGCACCGGCGGCGCGAGCTCCATGGTCGGGCGGAGGCTGACGACGGCACGCGGCAGGAACAAGATGACGTAGCCGACCACGAGCAGGGGCAGCGTCTGGTAGAGGTCGGGCACCGCGCGGATGGACACGGTCACCAGGGCCAGGGCGACGACGATGCCGGGCATCGCGCTGGCGGTGTAGGTGCCCCGCTCGAGGGCGGTGGTGAGCCGGCCGCGGTGGCGCACGGCGAGCCAGGCGACCGGGCTCGCGGCGGCGGTGGCGACCAGGCCGGCGACCACCGCGAGGCCGACGGAGGTGGCGATCGCCGAGGTCAGGTCGGGCAGGTCGAACCGGGTCGAGGAGCCGCGCAGCAGCCAGCGGCCGAGGTTGAGCAGGGGTACGCCGATCGAGAGCACCACGAGGGCCGCCAGGCCACCGGTGG